>JBBQPM010000041.1:0-42766 GCA_038217425.1 Gemmatales bacterium | reverse complement strand
CTGTTCTCATCGTCGCCGGCAAGGGGAACAACGCCGGCGACGCCTTCGTTCTCGCGCGCCGACTCACCCTGTTCGGCATCGTCCCGCAGGTCGTGCTCGTCCCGGCCGCCGACCAGCTCAGCCGCGACGCGTCGGCCAACTTTCGCTGCCTCGAAAAGCTCGGCGTCCCCGTGATGGGCTTTGAACCTGCCCGTCTCGCGCAGGATCTGTGCCGCAGCGAATGGGTCGTCGACGGCCTCTTCGGCACCGGCCTGCGCGGGCCCGCCGGCCCTCCTTACGAAGAAGTAATCACGTCGATCAACGCCAGCTCGGCGCGAGCGTTCGCGCTCGATGTGCCGTCGGGAATGGACGCGGATACCGGCGAACCGCACGGCCCGACGGTCCGCGCCAAACATACCGCAACGTTCGCCGCCGCCAAAATCGGCTTCGCCAATCCGCGCGCGACGACATGGCTGGGGCGCGTTCATATAGTGGACATCGGGGGAAACTGGTAACCCCCCTCACCTTTTCGCGGAGTCCGCCATGTTCCGAGTACTCCTTCCGTGCTTTCTGCTCGCTGGCTTACATCCCGTTCAGGCACAAGAAATTCTTCTGACGAAGGTTAATCCCGAACAGGTTCGCGAACTCCTGCGCGGCTCCGGGTACGAAACCAAGCTGACCAAAGCAGGCGCCAGCCTCATGCTCGGCAAGAAATTCGTCGTCGTCAGCAGCGCCGCGGAGGGGAAGGTGCTCGTCGTCTCCTGCAACCAGTTCGCCCGGCGGTCGACGCAGACCATCAATAATTGGAACAAGGCCGAGTCGCTGACCCGCGCCGTGGCCGAGGATTACAGCTCGCGTCTGGAGGCGGAGTTCCCGTGCGAACTGGGCGTCAACGCTGCCCGGCTCAAGACGTTCCTGGTCAGCTACGAAGCCAACCTCGGCCGTTTCGAGCAGTTCGTCATCCGCGCCGCGGAAGACCAACGCCCCGGCGTCGGCGTGGTGCAGACCGAGCGCATCGCGTTCCCCTTCGGGGCCGACCCCAAGGACGAACATTCGGCGTGGACGATCAAGTACGTCGTCGATGCCAAGTACAGCCTGCGCATCGTCGGCGCCTGGTTCCAGCGCGAGGGATTGCCGGCCATCAAGGTCCTGGGCGACGTCCGCTGCGAGCAGATCTACGTCCCGTATGAGAGCAGCTCGCCGCGCTATCACGACATCGGCATGGGAGGCCATGGGCCCTGGGATCTGACCAAAGTAGGAGGCGACGCCAAGAACCTGCTCGGACCGTACGGGAAGCTGCTCGGGAATTTCGTGGTGCGCGAAGACCGCGACGCGGGGCCTCAGTTTCTGTACGCCGACGAGTTCTTCCAGATGGGCCTGGCCGCCGATCAGCCGCGCGGCGGCACCACCCGCGTTCGCCGGCGCCAGGAGACCGTCCTCTGGGGCGTGCTTCAGGCCTCGAATTACTACTACATTCTGCAGTATTCCTTCCACGACGACGGCACCATCGCATGCCGCATGGGCTCGACCGGGAAGAACCTTTACAACCATACCGAACCCGGAACCGGGCACATGCACAGCGCCTGCTGGCGCATCGACGTCGACCTGGGCGGCGCGGCGTCGGGCGATCTCCCCGCGAACACCGTTTCGCAGGTTCGGCTCATCGAGAAACAAGAGGGGTCCGGCAGATCCAAAACGGAGGAGACGCCCATTCTCAATGTCGGCGGCGTGAAGTGGACTGCGGAGGAGTTCACGGCCCTGCGGATCAAGAGTCCGACGACCAAGAACGCCGTGGGGAACGCCGTGTTTTACGATCTGGTACCGCAACGGGTCGGCACGGCCCGTCACTACGCCAAGGGGGACGAGTTCACGCACAACGATTTCTGGGTGACGAATTTCAACCCGCAGCAGATGTCGTACGCCAGCGTTCCGCAGTATGTAAAGAGCCAGGAACCGCTGCAGGGGGACGTCGTGATCTGGCACATGTCGTCGATCGTACACATTCCGCGCGACGAGGATTTCATGGGCCCGGTGCAGACGACCAAGGAAAAGTCGGGCAAGATTCGCACGACGCGCACGCAGGGTTCGGCGCAGATCATGTGGAGCGGCTTCGAACTTCGGCCCCGCTCGCTGTTTTCGAGCACGCCGTTCATGACGAAGCCGGTTGGGAAATAATCTTACGAATTTGCCGGCCGAAGAAAAACTTAACCACAGAGACACAGAGAGCCCAGAGGGAGAGGAGAGGGAGGGGGATAAAGAGCGACGTTGCTTTCCTTCCTTTCCCCTCTCTCCTCTTTGTCTTTCCTCTGTGCTCTCTGTGTCTCTGTGGTTAAGCCCCTTTTTACCCCCGCACCCTCCGCACAATCGGCACGTCGCTCGCAGATTGCCCAAAATTCCTGGCCTTCGTGCTTGAGTTGGCGCATTTTTCGGGTAGTATGTCCTTTCCAGCCCCGCAATCTCTCCCACCCGAGCGACGTTTCTTCGCCAGGAACTATCTTCATGAGCACGCATCAAGTTGCCCCCAATGTCGGCTCGGAATCCGACGCCCGCATGATCGAAACGCTGCGCCAGGCCCATCGGCAAATGAAGGCCGAGGTCGGTAAGATCATCATTGGCCAGGACAAAGTCCTCGACCAACTCCTCATGGCCATCTTCTGCCGCAGCCATGCCCTGCTCGTCGGCGTCCCGGGACTGGCCAAGACGCTCATGGTCAGCACGCTCTCGCAGGCGCTGGACATGTCGTTCAAACGCATCCAGTTCACGCCCGATCTCATGCCGACCGATATCACCGGCACCGAAGTCATTCAGGACGACCCCGTCACGCGCCAACGACTCTTCAAGTTCCTGCCCGGCCCGATCTTCGCGAACATCGTCCTCGCAGACGAAATCAACCGCACGCCCCCCAAGACGCAAGCCGCGCTGCTCGAAGCGATGCAGGAGCGCAAGGCCTCCATCGGCGGCACCGATCATGCCATGCCCAATCCCTTCTTCGTCCTCGCGACCCAGAACCCCATCGAGCAAGAAGGGACGTATCCGCTCCCCGAGGCCCAGCTCGATCGTTTCTTGTTCATGATCAAAGTCGAATATCCGACGGCGGCCGAGGAAGAGCTGATCATGAAGCAGGGGACGTCGGACATGTCGACGGCGGTGAGCAAGATCCTACACGGAGCCGATATTCTGAAGCTGCAGCAGATCGTGCGACGCGTGCCGGCGGCGGATCACGTGTTCCACTTCGCCAAGGCGCTGACGCGCATGACGCGTCCCGGCACGCCCGAGGCGGCGGACTTCGTCAATCGCTATCTCACCTGGGGAGCCGGGCCCCGCGCCAGCATGAATCTCATCCTCGCCGCCAAGGCACACGCCATCCTGCATGGCAACTTCCACGTTTCGACCGAGGACGTCGCCGCCGTCGCCGAGCCGATCTTGCGCCATCGCCTGATCCTCAACTTCACCGCCCAGAGCGAAGGGCTGCAGATCGAACACGTCATCCTCCGCTTGCTGCAAAAGGCCGCGGCCATGGTCAAGGCGGCGTAGCCCAGACCGATAACGATTAACGGTAGGCCAGACACTCTGTCTGGCCCCCGCAGGTAGTGACACGGGCGAGGATTTTTGGCGGTCGCAGTTGTCGCGGTCGTTAGCGGGGCGGGCCAGGCAAAGTGTCTGGGGTTTGGATTTTTCGCGGGGCGGGCCAGACAAAGTGTCTGGCCTACCGGATTCAAGCGGAGGCCGGCCAGACAAAGTGTCTGGCCTACCGGATTCAAGTGGGGGCCGGCCAGACAGGAGTGTCTGGGGTTTAGATTTTTCGCGGGGCGGGCCAGACAAAGTGTCTGGCCTACCGGGGATCTCGATTCTTCAGTCGGAATGCTGCTTAATGGCGAACAACTACCTTCAGCCCGACGTCATCGCCCGTGCCGAGGCTCTCGGACTCAAGGCCCGCTCCATCGTCGAGGGCCTTCGCGTCGGGGATCACAAAAGCCCCTACCGCGGCTTCTCCGTCGAGTTCGTCCAGCACCGCGAGTACGTCCCCGGCGACGACATTCGCCACATCGACTGGAAAAGTTACGGCCGCAGCGAACGCTACACCATCAAGCAATACGAGCAAGAAACCAACTTCACCGCCCACATCCTGCTCGACGCCAGCAACTCGATGCTCTACGGCACGGGCGAAACCAACAAGCTCGAGTTCGCCAAGGTGCTGACCGTCGCGCTGTCGTTTCTCGTCGTCCATCAGCGCGACATGGTCGGACTCAACATTTTTGACGACGGCTGGCGGCAGCGGCTCCCCGTCAGCGGCCAAATGGGGCATATCCAGACAATCCTCTACACGCTCGAAGATCTGCAGCCGCGCTCGAAGACCTCGATCGCGCCGCTCCTGCACGATCTCGCCAACCAGACGCGGCGGCGCGGGCTCGTGTTTCTCATCTCCGATTGCTTCGACGACGTCGACAAGCTCATGGACGGCGTGCAGCATCTGCGCTTCAAAGGGCATGAAGTCGTCGTCTTTCACGTCATGCATCCCGACGAAATCGAGCTGCCGCTCGACGGGCTCGTGAAGTTCATCGGCCTCGAAGAACTGGCATTTCGGCTCACCCGCCCGCAGTTGATCCGCCCGGCGTACCAGCGCGTCGTGCAGAAATACCTGAAAGATCTGCAGGACGGCCTGGAACGCAATCGCTGCGACTACGCACTCTTAAATACCGGTCGGCCCCTCCGGGAATCTCTGACTGAGTACCTGGCCCGTCGGCTGAAAATGGGGGGATGGTAACCGTGGGTTTCTTCCTCCCCGTCAGTCCCTGGCTGATCTACGCCGCCGCCGCCGCCGCGATGTCGATTCCGATCGCCATCCATTTCTTCTTTCGCAGCCGGTACCGGAACGTCCCATGGGGGGCGATGAAGTTCATCCTCGCCGCGATCGAACAGACGAGCACGCGCATCAAGTTCCAGGAACTCCTGCTGCTCTGCCTGCGCTGCCTGCTGGTGGCGATCTTGGTGCTGGCGGTCGCTCGGCCCCGATCGCAGTCGCAGCGCGGATCGGGCGCCGGGGATGCGGTCGACGCCGTCTTCGTCTTCGACACGTCGTACTCGATGACGGTGAAGGAGGGACAGCGCACGCGTTTCAAGCGCGCCCAGGACGCCGCCGTCAAGATCATCGACAAGTTGCCGTACCATTCGACGGTGCAGATCATCGCGGGCGCCCAGAAAGCGGAACTCGTCGGCCCGGCGGCGCCCGAGAATCTCGCCGCGGCCAAGCAGCTCGTTCTCGATCTCAAAATCCAGCATCAGCCGGCCGACCTCTCCGCGCACTTCGAGAAGGCCCGGGCCGTGCTCAGCAAAAATCAGGCGAGCAACAAGGAGCTGTATCTCTTCAGCGACCTGCAAATCTCCGGCTTCGAGGATCAGCTGCCCGCGCTACGGCGCGATCTCGAAGAGTTGAAGAAGCAGGCGCATATCGTCTTCGTGCAGAGCAGCGACGCCGGCGCGAGCCAGGCGCCGTTCAATCTGACGATCGACGGCATCACGCCGCAGTCGGGGATTCCGCGTCCCAATCGCAAGACGACGTTCGCGGTGGTGGTGCGCAACACGGGGCGTGACACGGACAAGAAGACCGACGCCGTCCCGCGCAAGGGTTCGATCAAGCTGTTCGTGGGCGATCAAGAAGCCAAGACCGCGCCCGCGCCGCTGCGCGCGCTCGCCCCGGGACAAAAGGAAGTCGTCACGCTCTCGGCCGAGTTTCCCTCGACGGGGCTGCACGTCGTCACCGCGCTGCTCGAGGGGGACGACCTCGAGGGCGACAATCGCTTCGACTTCGTCGTCAACGTCCGCGAGCAAGTCAAGCTGCTGATCGTCGACGGCAACTTCCACCGCGATCTCCCGGAGAAGTCGTCGAGCTTCAACTTGTACAACGCGCTGCTGCCGGTGCGCGAGTCACAGATCCTGTTGCCGGAGGTTGTCTCTGCGGAGCGAGCGGCGCCCGACCTCATCAAGCAGTACCAGGTCGTCTTCCTCGTCAATGTCGGCATGCCGAGCAAGGAGAAGTTCGCGACCGACGCCTCCATGATATCAACGCAGTTTCTGGACGAACTCGCCGAGGCGGTGCGTGCGGGCAAGAGTCTCGTCATCATCCCGGGCCCCAACACCAAGCCCGCGGCTTACAACGAATCGCTCGGCAAGCTCGGCCTCTTGCCGATGCCGCTGGACCAGTTCGTACATCGCGATCGCAAGAAGAAAGAGCCGAGTCTCGCGTTCAATCGACAGTCGCTGTCGCTGCCCAGCTTTCGCTTCATGCGCGAGGAAAAGGCGTACAGCCCGCTCGAATCGTACATCGACATCTGGAAGTGGTTCACGGTGAAGGAGCCCGTCGCCCAGGACAAGAAGGGGGACGCCGAGTCCGTCTGGATGCGCTTCGGCAACAACGACCCGGCCGTCATCGCCAAGCGGGTCGGCGAAGGCGAAGTCGTGCTGCTCACGACGTCCGCGCACGGCGAGCCCCCGGTCGGCGATCGGGAGAATCTGTGGAACAACTGGTCCAACCCCGTCGTCTCGGTCGCGTTCATTCCCTTCTGGGACGTGCTGGTAAACTACTTAATCAACAGCCGACTCCCCGACGTCAACCTGAGCGCCGGGCAGACGCTGGTCCATCTGCCGACAAGCAGCGAGGCGCTGTACTATTCGCTGCGTACGCCCGACAAGGAGATGATCCGTTTGCCGCAACCGTCGGCGAAGGATCCGGCTCAGAAAAATTCGCCGCGGGTGGTGCGGGCGTCGGGCCTGACGCGGGCGGGGATTTATCGCGTGATTTCGTGGAAGGCCAGCGACAACGAACCGACGAAGGATCTCGATTCGACCGGGACGCCGACCGCCGTCGTCCCCGACGCGCGCGACACCGTCAACCTCACGACCGCGACGGCCGAGGATCTGGAAAAAATGCTCGGCTTCGCGCCCAAGGTGTTGGCCATCGAGCGCGCACTGGAAGGCAATCTCGAGTCGGTCACGTCGCATCGGGAATGGACGGAGTGGTTCCTGCTCGCGGCCCTGATCGTCGCCATGACCGAATCGCTGCTCGCCTGGGTGTGCGGCCGAGCCTGGTAAATACAAGGAAATCGAGCCATAGAGAGCACAGAGGACTCAGAGAAAAGGAAACCCTCGGTCTGACTTTTCGAATCGGCTCTGATTGATTCCTCGGTGTTCTCGGTGACCTCTGTGGCTAGATTTGCGAGCTTTCTTTTTTGGCGGTCAAGCACTCATGGATTTCCTCCTCAACCTGCTGCAAGAGGGCGCCTCGGAGAAGGGCCAAAACTTCACCGTGCTGGGGCTCGCCTTCCGCGGACTCTTCCCCGTCTGGCTCGGCATCACCCTCTTCGTCATTTTCTCCGCCGGCGTGCTCGCCCTCTACATCACCGAACGGGGCAAATTCTCCTGGGTCGGCCGGATCGGCCTGGCAGGCGTGCGCATGCTGTTCTTGGCCCTGCTCCTGTTCCTGTTGATCCGTCCGTCGCTGCGCGTGCAATTCGAGATCGTCACCCCCCGGCCCATCCCGGTCCTCGTCGACGTCAGCGACAGCATGACCTACGCCGACCTGCGCCAAACCGATCAAGACAAGGAACTCGCGCTCTGGGCCCTGGGCGTCAGGCCCGGCGACAAGAACTACGAGAAAGAGCTGAAGGACTTCAAAAGCGCCAGCCGGCTCGAACTGGTCCGTTCGTCGCTCGAGGGGAGCCGCGGCAAGTATCTCGACGATCTGCAGACGAAGGGCCCCGTGCAGCCGTACTTGTTCGGCAGCCACCTGCGCGGCGCCGGGCCCCAGGATGTGAAGGCGCGGATTCCTTCGGAAGTCTTGGCGAAGTCGCTCAAGGAATTGGCCGACCGCCGAGCCGAGAAGAAGCCCGACTCGGCGGAGTCGGCGCCCGTCTACGACGCCACGACGGCGCTTGCCGACGCCGTCAAGGAGATCGTCGATCGCAAGACCGACAGCCTCCCTGCCGCCATCGTGCTCGTTACCGACGGCCAGGAAAACGCCAGCCGGCGCAATCTGCAAGAGGTCGCCGACCTGTGCATCCAAAAGAACATCCCGCTGCACATTTACGGCGTCGGCAGCACGCAGGGCGTGGCGCTCAAACTGCACGACGTCGACGTCCCCGAGACGATCTTCGCCGGCGACAAGATTTCGCTCCCCATCCGCTACGCTGCCCACGGCCTTGCGAAGGATTCGAAAATTACGGTCACCGTTAAACTGGGCGACAAGACCGAAGTCCGCGAGTTCGACGTCAAGCTCGGCGACGATGTCGTGAACACCTTCGAGTTCGACGTCGCCAAGGGCGAAGACACGCGCGATCTCAAAGTTTCGATCGCCCACGGCCCCACCGCGCTCAAGGACGAGATGAAGCATCCCGCTCCCTTGCGCGTGCTCGACGCCCAGATCAAGGTGCTCTACATCGAACACGCGCCGCGCTTCGAGTATCGCTTTCTGCATTCCCTGCTCACCCGCGGCGAAGAGGAAAAAGACGAGAACAAAGCCACCAAACGCAGCAAGCGTTTCGATCCGACCATTCTCCTCGTGAACGCGGATCCGGATATCTTCAAGAAATCCGCCGCCAACAAGGGGCAGAAGTCGGAGTTCATCGAGAAGTTCCCCAAGGAGAAAGACTTCTGGGACGCGAAGTACAACCTCATCATCCTGGGGGACGTGAGTAGCACGTATCTCGGCAAAGACAACATGAAGCTCATCAAGCAGTTCATCGACAAGCAGGGAGGGCTGATCGTCATCTCGGGTCGGCAGCACATGCCGTCGACGTACGCGGACACGCCGATCGCGGAGATTCTGCCGATCGAGTTCGAGGCTCCCAAGGAGAAGCCGTCGATGGAGAAACCCTCGCTGGGCTATCCGATCAGTTTGACGATGCTGGGCCAGGGACGTTCGATGCTGATGTTGGAGGATACGATCGAGGAGAACAAGAAGACGTGGGAGACGCTGCCTGGGTTCTACTGGAGCGCCCCGATGACAAAGTTGAAGGCGCAGGCCGAAGTGCTGATAGTGAACCCGAAGGCGAAGCTCGGCGAGGATCCGCTGCCGCTTCTGGTGATGCAGCGGCCCAGTCGGGGCGACGTCCTGTTCTTCGCGACGGATGAAACGTGGCGCTGGCGGGCGGTGAAGGAGAACAAATACTTCGGCCGATTTTGGCGTCAGATCCTGTATCAGATGGGGGGGGCGTCGCTGGCCGGGGATACGCTGCAGCGAGCGCGGATCGAACTCGCGGGGGGCCGGGCGCTTTTGGGCGAACTTACGCCCGTCTACGCCCAGCTTCTGGACAAGGACTACAAGCCGGTCGATCTCAAGGAGATCGTCGCGGACGTGGTGTCTCTGCCCAAGGGAAACGTGACGGCGACGATTGTGCTGCATCCGGTGGACAAGAAGAATCAGCCCGGCAAGTACGTGGGGCAACTGACCAATGAACAGAGCGGCTCGTTCGAGTTGCGTCTCAAGGACGAGGACAAATCGGTCCTGGCGTATCGCGTGCAGACGCCGCCGGGCCACGAGCTCTCGGAATCGGCTCTTAACGAGAAGGTTCTACGAACGCTGGCTCAGTCGACGGGGGGACGTTTTTATCGCGAGACCGATCTGCCGTCGCTGGCGGAGCACGTCGCCGTGCAGACAGTGACGTCGGTGCAGCGGCCGGAGTTGCTGCTTTGGCATCCGCTGCTCTTGGTGTTGTTTTTATCGTTGCTCACGATCGAGTGGGTGGGCCGCAAATTCGCCAACTTGAGTTAGACCGCCGCGGACAGTGATTAGGTTCATCAAGAAATCAGCCACAGAGGACGCCGAGAAAGGCAAGACCTGTGCAGTACTTCACGATAGTCGTCTTTATTGCTCTGTGTCCTCTGTGTCCTCTGTGTTCTCTGTAGCTCGACTTGTAGTCTTTATTTTTGCCCAGGGTCTTCGACTACCATGACGCCGAAATCGATCACCTCGAAAATCTCCGCGCTACGTTGGCGCGAACGCGGGCTCAGTTGCCTCTGGGGCCTCGCGCGTCTGACGGCCGTCGTCTGCGCCGTCATCCTCGTCGGCTGTCTCCTGGACTGGATTGTCGACCGCTTTGTCGACACGCCCGTGCTGCTACGCGTGTTCCTGCTCTGCGGGACGATCTCGGCGTTCGTGCTGGGTCTGCATTTTTGGCTCATCCTGCCGTTCGCCCGCGCCCTCACCGACGACCGTCTTGCCGTGTGGGTCGAGTCGCGTTTCCCGGCGCTGCGCAATCGGCTCATCTCGGCGCTGCAGTTTCATCAACCGGGCGTCTATCGGCCCGGCATGTCGCAGGAACTCATCGACCTGACCACGAAACAAGCCGAGGAGCAGACGCACGGCTTGAACTTCAATGAGGTCGCCGACCATCGCCGATTTTTCTGGAGTCTGGGCGTCGCCGCCGCGACCGCGCTGGTCGTCGCCGTGCCGTTCCTGTGGAACTCCGAACTCTCCGCGATTCTCGTGGAACGGCACTTTCGCGGCGACGCCGAGATCCCGCGCAACATTCGCATCACCCCGCTCGCCGACCGGGAGCGTAAGCCGCGCAACGAAGAGTTCGCCGTGGATTTTCTGGTCGCTTCGCGCAACGGCGAGTTTCCCGAAGCGGGCAAAGTTTTCGCGGCCCCGGACGGCAAAAGTGCCGACGAATACGATCTCGTGCCGGTGCTCGAAAACGATCGCCCCGTGACCGACGACCAGGGCAGACGCCGATACCGCGCGCAGCTCGGCAAATTCGAGGTCGACGTCGCCTACCGCGGCTATCTCGGCGACGGTCGAAGCAAGGCAGACGCGCGCGTCGAAATGGTCGAACGTCCCATGATCGATCGCGCCCAGGCCGTCAATTTCCTGCCGGATTACGTCGGCCTCAATCCCGACGGTCAACTTTACACGCGCCGGCAGAAACCCCAGGAAATTTCCGGGCTCGAGAACACCTTCGTCCTGCTGCAGGCTTTCGCGCAGAAAAAGATCGTCAGCGCGCGTCTGGAACTCTTGGGCCCCGAACGCGCCAAAAAGTCCGAGGCCGACGAGGTTCCGCTGGTCCTGCGGCAAACGGTCGAGATGAAAATCAAGCAACTCGAGGAAGAGGGCCAAAAGATCCAGTTTGCCGACGGCTTCTTCCGCCTGGCCGACGGACTGACCAAATTCCGCGTCTACGTCACCGATGAACTGGGCCTGGAGAACGTGCCAGGCTACGAAGGCAACCTGAGCGTCTTCGGGGAGGGCAAACCGACGATTCACGTCATCGAGCCCGATTACTTCGTGCAGAACGTGCCGCTGGAATTTCCGCTCGCCTCACTGCAAGACAGCGAGTTCGGCGAGAAGCTCAAGGCGCGCCCGCTGGCGCCGGGCCAGGCGCTGCGCGTCCCCTACCTCGCCGAGCACGCCTTTGGCGTGGGGAAGGTGCAGTTCCACCATCAGTATCTTAAGGAGAAATTCTACCTCAATAAGGCCCTCATGGAGACGCTCAAGACCAACGGCGTCTCCCAGGCCGTCCGCGACAAGCTCGCGCCGTTCCTGGTCGACGATGAAAACCCGGAGCCCGAGAAGATCTTCAAGGGAAAACGCGCCTACCTCGAGCACCTCGCCAAGATTCTCGACGCCGGCGAACGCGATGAGTTTCAGGACCGCATCCTCGAGCAAGCGCGCCAGTCCAAGAGCGATCACTTCGCCATGGGCTGGCGCGAGACCGATCTCGGCGAGCGCCGGTTCACGTTCGAGAACGGCAAACAGGTCGACTTCAACACCAGCTACAAGCCCCAGGCGAAAGAGGGGCGATTCGACGTGCGCCGCGGCGTTTTCGAGTACACGCCGACCAAGCAGAAGATCGACTACTACTCTGTCCCCGCGCTGGACGACTTCGCCAATCCCGACGGTCTGCAGGCGGGGGGCAGATACCATTTTCAGACGCTCGTGAACGACACCGCGATCGAGAAGGTCGAGGTCGGCGACCGCATCCAGTACAAGCTCCGCGCCTACTCGCGCAATCCGCATTCGATCGCGTTCGGCGAGTCGCCGCAGAAGGAGATCGCCGTGCAGTCACAGGCCGACTACGACCGCTGGGAGGCGGGCCTGAACGAGCAATCGGCCTGGCTCAAGAAATTGCTCAAGGGTCAGCAGAGCGTTTTCGAGACGGAAGATCCGGAGAAGAAGTGACCCGCGCCGGGAGCCCGCAGCGCCAGCAAAGTCCGATTCTTTTCTTCGTCGATTCAACATTCGGCTCCCCTTGCTCGCGCTGCGGGCTCAGAAATGAGATCGCGGGGCGAGGCGCCGCGCGATAGAATGAGGCCGGGCGTTCCTATCTTTCCGAGACTCGACCCATGGCCGAAGCGACCTCCACAGCGATTCCTGCCGAGCCGATCGCGGCTCCCCCCGGCATTCGCGAACCCGAGTGCAACAAGCTCTTCCGCATGGTGATGAAGCACCAGGCTTCCGACCTCCATCTCAAGGTCGGCCAACCCCCGATGATGCGTCTGAAGGGCGACATCCGGCGCATGGAAATGCGCCCGCTCACCCAGGAAGACATGGAGAAACTGCTGCTGCCCACGCTCAACGCCAAGCAGCGCAAGATCCTCGACGAGGAGGGGGGCGTCGATTATTCCTACGTCGTCGGCCAGGACGAATGCCGATTCCGCGTCAGCCTCTTCAAACAGAAAAGTCGGCTCTCGCTCGTCGCTCGCCGAGTCAACAGCGATATCCCCAATTTCGAAAAGCTCGGGCTGCCGCCGACGATCGAGAAACTCTGCAATTATCCGGAAGGCCTCGTCATCCTCGCGGGGGTCACCGGTTCGGGTAAATCGACGACCATCGCTTCCATGCTCGACTACATCAATGCTCGCGAGCCGCTGCACATCCTCACGGTCGAAGATCCAATCGAGTTTGTATTCTCCGACAAGAAGGCGTACATCAACCAGCGCGAGATCGGCCTGGATTGCATCAACTGGCACAAGGCCCTCAAGGACGCCGTACGTCAAGATCCTGACATCATCCTGGTCGGCGAGTTGCGCGACGTCGAGACGTTCGAGGCGGCAGTCCATGCTGCGGAGACCGGGCATCTCGTTTTCGGCACGATCCACGCATCCAGCGCCGGCACCACCATCAACCGCATCCTCGATCTCTTCCCCCCCGAAAAGCACGGCGCCATCCGCCAGGCGCTCGTCAACAATCTCAAGGCGATCGTCGCCCAGAAGCTGATCAAATGCATCAAGCCAGGCGCCTCGCGGACGCCGACCAACGAAATCATGATCGTCAATCCGACCATTCGCAACCTGATCTCCAAGGGCGAAGACGGCAAACTGGGCGACGCCATCCGCATCGGCTATCTGGAAGGCATGGTCGATTTCAACGAAAATCTGCGCCAGCTCGTGACCCGCGGCGACGTCGAGGCGGCGGTCGCCATCGAAGTTTCGCCCAATCCCGATCAGCTCAAAATGATGCTCAAGGGCATCAAGGTTTCCGCTCCCGGTATCTTGTAACCTCCGTTGCTCTCTCGCCAGAGGATCCGAGCTATGCGACTCGCTCTTTCGCTTTCGTTCTTCCTGAGTTCCGCCCTCCCTCTCGCTGCCCAGAGAAAAGATGAAGTTCCGCAAATCAAGATCCTCGACGATATTTTCGTGCAGAACGTGCCGCTCGATTTCCCGATCGCGTCGCTTAAAGAGAGCGACTTCGGCAAAAAGTTGTGGGATCGCCCTTTGGCGCCCGGAACCCCCCTGCGCATCGCGTACCTCGCTTCGCATTCGTTCGGAGTGGGGAAGGTTCAGTTCCTCCACCAATACCTCAAGGAAACATTTTATCTAACCCCAACACGTCGCAAGAATCTCCAAGACAAGGGCGTCACCAAGGAAGTCCTGGCGAAGCTTGCCCCCTTCGAGGTCGCGGACGACAGGCCCCCGGAACCGGAAAAGGTCCATAAGGGAAAGAAAGCGTACCTCGAATTTCTGAGTAAGGTTTTGTCCTACAGCGAGCGAACTGAATTCCAAAACCAGATTGTCGAACAAGCCAGACAACCGAAGGAAAATCTCTTTCCGATGGGATGGCGCGAAACGGACCTGGGAGATAGCCAGGTCGTCGATAAGGTCGGCAATGTCGCGAACGTCAATACGAGTTACAAGCCGGAGAAAGACGAAGGGAAGTTCGACGTTCGCCGAGGCGTTTTCGAGTACACGCCCGCCCAGCGCAAGGTCGACTATTACTCCGTCCCCTCCGTGAACGGTCGACAAGCGGGCGGGCGTTTTCATTTCCAAACTTCGGTCAACGACACCGCGATCGAAAAGGCCGAAGAAGGAGATTGGATTCAGTACAAGCTCAAGGTATTCGCTCGCAATCCCCATTCCCGGCTTTGGACCGAATCGATTTTGACTGAGAAGCAGTTTCAATCGCAGGCCGCCTACGACCGATGGGAAGCCGGTCTCAACGATCAGTCGATCTGGCTGAAGAAGCTGCTCCAAGGGCAAAAATCAGTCTTCGAAAATTGAGATCGCAGCCGCTCGGCGGCGCGATAGAAAATTCGCAGTCTGCCATTTATCCGTAACCTCTCCTCCTCTCCTGCCAAAGGACCCGCTTATGCGACCCGTACTCCTCTCCTTCCTGCTGCTGGGAGGTGCCCTTCCGCTCGCCGCCCAGGAAAAGAAAGACGAACCGACCCGCGAGGAACAGTTCAAGGAAATCGTCGCCGAGTTCCGACAGGCTCAGGCCGAAGCGTTCAAGGCCAAGGTTCGCGTCCCCACGACTCGGTACGTCGAACGGCTCTTAAAATTGGTGAAGGAAAATCCCAAGGACGAAGTCTCTTTCCAGATGCTCGCGTTTTGCCTGGGAGGCATGCAGACGACGCTCGCCGTCGTCTCCGATCAGCTCATCGAGAACCATCTGGAAAATCCCAAGGTCGGCGGACTTTGCCTCGCCCTCGCGCAACGGCCCAGCGAAGGCTCCAAGAATTTCCTCGCCGCCGTCGCCCGCAAACATCCCAGCGCTGAGACCAAGGCCCTCGGCGCGTACGCCTTGACGCTCGTCAACTACAGCCAGCACGAAAAAAACAACCCCAGCGATCCCAAGTCGCGGGCCGAGATCCTGAAGCAATTCAAGGCCGTCATCGCCGATCACGGCGATCAGCCCTTGGGTAAGTCCACGGTCGGGGCAGCAGCCAAGCGATACCTCTTCGAAGTCGAGAATCTCTACGTCGGCGCCAAGGCGCCGGAGATTGTAAATCAGGATCTCGAAGGCAAGAAGGTGAAGCTCAGCGATCACAAGGGGAAGGTCGTCGTGCTCGATTTCTGGGCGACCTGGTGCGGCCCGTGCATCGCCATGATTCCGCACGAACGCGAGATGGTCGCCAAGCTCGAAGGCCAACCGTTCGTCCTCATCAGCGTCAGTGCCGACGCCAAGAAGGAGACGGTCACGGACTTTCTCGAGAAAAAGCCGATGCCTTGGGTTCATTGGTGGAACGGCAGAGAAGGAGGCGTGCTCAGCGAGTGGAACATTCGCTTCTTCCCGACGATGTACGTGATCGACGCCCAGGGAATCATCCGCTACAAGAACATTCGCGGCGAAGCGCTCGAGCAGGCCGTGGAGAAACTCGTGAAGGAAGCGAAGTAAGGCCGACATGCCGGAGTTGAGGAAAGACCCGATCGTCGACCGCTGGGTGATCTTCGCACCCGAAAGGGCCCGGCGGCCGTTCGATCATCCCGTCCTGGCGGAGTCTCCGCGGGCGGCGGGAGTTTGTCCATTCTGCGAGGGAAATGAAGCGAGCACGCCCAGTGAACTGCTCGCGGAGCGCCGGCCCGACACGTGCGCGAATCAGCCCGGCTGGTCGATCCGCGTCATTCCCAATCAATTTCCGGCACTCGACGACCAACCGCACTCGACCACGGTTGGCGTGCACGACGTCATCATCGAATGCCCGCAGCACGAATCGCGTTTCGAGGATCTCTCCCCAGGGCAAATTCACCGCATCCTCGACGTCTACCGCCGGCGCATGGCACAGCTCGCGCAGGATCCTCGGCTCGTCTTCGGAATGCTCTTCAAGAACGCCGGCGCCAGCGCCGGCGCGTCGCTCGAACATTGCCATTCGCAGCTACTCGCGCTCGATCACATTCCGACGTTGGTCGCGGCCGAACACGCCGCGGCCCGGTTTTTTTGGGACGCTAACGGCCGATGCCTTTTTTGCGATCTGTTGGAACGAGAGCTCGCCTTGGGGGACCGCATCGTCCTGACGACGGAGCATTTCGTCTGCCTGACGCCGTACGCCAGCCGATTCGCCCTGGAAATGTGGATCGTGCCGCGCCGGCACTCTCCCGCGTTTGAGATGGCGAGCGAACTGGAGGAACTCGCGGCGATGTTGCGCCGCGTGCTTCGGCGCCTGCAAAATGCGAACGAGGCGTGCGCGTACAACTTCTACATCCACACCGATGCATGGAATGGCCGAGGAACGCCCGCGTATCACTGGCATCTGGAAATCTTGCCGCGTAAGACCGGCATCGCCGGCTTCGAATGGGGCACGGGCTGTTACATCAACGCGGTCTTCCCGGAGGACGCGGCCCAGCGTTTGCGCCAAGCGGAAGAGTAGCCCGAAAGCCCAGGGATGGCGATCCCTGGGGAAGCGTCAGAAATCGTAACCTTGTTGCCGCGGCGCCGGTCTGGAATCGTGTTCTCGGGCACTTCCCCAGGGATCGCCATCCCTGGGCTTTCTCTTACTACACGTCTAAATCTTCCGTCACCACCTGGTTTGCCGACTCCATGATGAACTTGTAACGCGTCGATGCTTCCTTGCCCAATAACTCGACGAACGTCTTGTCCGCCTCCAGGAGCGATTCGATCGTCACCTTCAGGAGCGTGCGCGTCTTGGGATTGAGTGTCGTCGAGGCGAGCGTCATCGGCGGCATTTCGCCCAAGCCCTTGAACCGCGTGATTTCCGGCTTCGCGTTCGCCTTCAGGCCGGACAGGATTTCGTCGCGGTGGACCTCGTCGCGGGCCCAGTAGGTTTCCTTGCCGACATCGACGCGGTAGAGCGGCGGCTGGGCGATGTAGAGATGCCCCTTGCGAATCAGCTCGGCCATGTTGCGGAAGAAGAACGTGAGCATCAGCGTCGTGATGTGATGCCCGTCCGCATCTGCGTCCATCAGTAGGATAATCTTTCCGTAACGAAGGTTATTTAGGTTGAAATGCTCCCCGGCGCCGGTGCCGATCGCGGTGACGAGGTCGGCGAGTTCCGAGTTGGCCAGGGCTTTATTCGTGGCCATCCCTTCGCAATTGAGGATCTTGCCGCGCAGGGGGAGGACGGCCTGCGTGTGATTATTGCGGCCCTGCTTCGCGGAGCCGCCGGCGGAATCGCCTTCGACGACGAAGATTTCGGTCTGCTCCAGATCGGTCGCCTTGCAGTCGGCGAGCTTGCCGGGGAGATTCAGACGTCGCTGCGAGGCCGACTTGCGTTTGATCTCCTGCGCCGCCTCGCGCGACGCCATCCGCGCGCGGGCGGACAGCACGATGCGTCCGACGATCTGGTCGGCGACGCTCATGTTGGCGTTCAGCCAACCTTCCAGCGCAGGGCGAATGGCGTTGTCGACCACGGCGAGCAACTCGGGATTGTTGAGCTTCTCCTTGGTCTGGCCTTGAAAGGCGGGATTGCGGATGAACACCGAGAGGATGCCGACCACGCCTTCGCGGATGTCGTCGGCCGTGATGGTGACCCCCTTGACCTTGACGTCGTGCGTCTCCATAAAGTTGCGTACGGCCTTGACGATACCTGCCTTGAAGCCGTTCTCGTGCGTGCCGCCGTCGACGGTGCGAATGCCGTTGACGTAGGAGCGGAAGATTTCGTCGGTCGTCTCGGTCCATTGCAGGGCGAACTCGAGCTTTTCCTGGCCTTCCATCTTCACGAAGTGAAAGAGGCTGGCGTGCACCGTGGCTTTTTGCGTCTCGACGATGAGCTTGCCGAGGAATTCGGGGATGCCGCCGGGATGGGAGAGGTCGAAGGTTTCGCCAGTCGCTTCGTTCTTGAGCGAGATCTTGAGGCCGCTGTGGATGAAGGACATATCTTCGAGATGCGATTTGATCCATTCGACGTCGAAGTGGGTAACTTTGAAGATTTCGGGATCCGGCTCGAAGTAGATGGAGGTGCCGTGGCCGCGGTTGGGGCCGAGGCGTTCGAGGTCGCTGGCTTTTTTGCCCTTCTTGAAGGACTGCTGAAATTCGAAGCCGTCGCGGCGGACGGTGGCGATGAGTTTCTTGGAGAGGGCGTTGACGACGGAGGAGCCGACGCCGTGCAGACCGCCGGAGTGGATGTAGTCGTCGCCGTCGCCGAACTTGGCGCCGGAGTGGAGCGTGGTGAGCAGGATCTCGAGCGTCGGCTTCTTGTACTGCGGGTGGATGCCGACGGGGATGCCTCGGCCATTATCGGTGATGGTGACGGAGTCGCCGGCCTTGTGGAGCGTGACGTGGACTTCGGTGGCATGGCCGTTGAGATATTCGTCGACGGAGTTATCGACGATTTCCCAGACGAGATGATGCAGGCCCTTCTTGTCGGTGGCGCCGATGTACATGGCGGGGCGAACGCGGACGGCTTCGAGGCCTTCGAGCACGCGGATGCTGGCTTCGTCGTAGCTCTTGGTTTTGCCGGCGGTAGCCATGGTTTCCGTTCCTGGGTCGGCGAATCTCAAAGGGGCATAGATAGCATTTCGGCCCGCGGGAGGATAGACTGCTCACAGGGAACTTTTCATGTCACGGAGCGCTTCATGACCTTCAAATGGCTCAAGAACTACATGCAGGAGACGGAGAAACCGGAGAATTACGCCGAGAAGACGCTGGCGGCGTACCTGCTCGGCATGAAGGCGAAGGGGTCGATTCAGGGCGTGTTGATCGAGGTCGACGCCACCTGCTGCGACGCGGCCCGGCAGCTGCCCGCGAACCAGGTGTATCACCCCAAGGAGGCGCCGCGCGTGCCGCTGCCGGACTGTTCGCTGGGCCGCAAGTGCCGCTGCATTTATCGGCCCCTCATGACGTATCAAGACAAGCCGGGCGAAGTGCAATAGAACCTCCTCGTATTTCTTTCTGGAGTTCATCATGAATCGGATCGCGATCGTCGTTAGCTTCGTTCTGACGTCGCCGCTCTTCGCGCAGCATGCGGCGCAATTCATCGTGGTCGACAGCAACCGCCGCCGCCGCCGCCCGCACAAGACCCGCCCCGCCCCAAAAACTAATCATTCCGCCTCGGCGATGCGAGGCGCCAATTTCCGCACCACCTCCGTACCACGGCCGACCCAGTACGGAAACCGCGTGACCGCGGTGCAGGCGGCGCCGACGTCGCCCGCGAGGTTTAGCGCCAGCAGCGCCACTTCCGCCGGCTCCACGCCGCGGCGCGTTGCCAGGGCGTTGATCTTGCGAATCATGCTTTCACAGGCCTCTTGCGGCGACATGCCGCCGCGCATGGCGTCGACGATGCGCAGGCTCGCTCCGGCGCGCAAGATCTCTTCGCCCACGCCGGTCCCGCCCGCGGCGCCCGCCTCGTCGTCCACGTAAAGCCCGGCGCCGATGATCGGCGAATCCCCCACACGCCCTGGCAGCTTGAACGATAATCCCGACGTCGTGCAAACTCCCGCCAGCGAACCCAACGCATCGCGCGCCAGCACCGTCACCGTGTCGTGCGTCAGCGGCTTTCCTTTGAGGGGCAAAACGTGCTTCCGCTGCCATTTCGCCTGGCTCGCGGCCGTATGCAGGTTCTCGAGCGGAAAGCCTTCCTGGACGGCGAACATCCGCGCCCCCTCGCCGACCAAGAGCAGATGCGGCGTTTTTTCCATGACGCGCCGCGCCAGGGCGGCGACGTGGCGGATATTCTCGACGCCCGCGACGGCGCCGCAGCGCAACGTCTTGCCCTCCATCACGGAGGCGTCGAGCGTGATATTGCCGATGGCGTCGGCGATGCCGCCGTAACCGACCGACGTCGTGGCCGGATCGTCCTCGACCGCTTGCGCCCCGGCAAGCGCCGCATCGAGCGCGGAGCGATTCCGCATCAGCAGCGGTAAAGCGGTGCGGACGGCCTGGGCGCCGAACTCCCACGTGGCGATGACGAGCGGTTCCTTCATCAGAATTTTGTTCCCTTCTTTCCGAGCCGGAAGCGTGAGCGACGAACTTCATTTCGACCCGGCCCCGTCAGCGACGATCCGGCGAATGCTCGTCGCTCACGCTTCCGGCTCGGAAATTCGTTGACTTGCCGAAAGATCTCAGACTACTGCCTTGCCTTGTTTTTACCGGAGGCCGCACGTAGAATGCTTGCAAAGTTGGGGAATCGATCCAGATCGTTCGTCAATCACTCCCGATGATTTGCCCGCCTGAATAGAATAGGTAAGGAACAGATCATTCGGCCTACCGGAGAGACCATTGGCAATGTACGAACGCTTTACCGACCGGGCACGCAAAGTGATGCAGCTCGCCAATCAAGAGGCGCAGCGCTTCAACCACGAATACATCGGGACGGAACACATCCTTCTTGGCCTGGTGAAGGAAGGCACCGGCGTCGCCGCCAATGTACTGAAAAACCTTGATATCGACCTGCGCAAGATTCGCCTCGAAGTCGAGAAGATCGTGCAAGCGGGCCCCGACATGGTCACCATGGGCAGGCTGCCTCAGACTCCTCGGGCCAAGAAAGTCATCGAATACTCGATTGAGGAAGCACGCAACCTCAATCACAACTACGTCGGCACGGAGCATCTTCTCCTGGGCCTCCTGCGTGAACAGGAAGGGGTGGCCGCCCAGGTGCTCATGAATCTGGGACTCAAGCTGGAAGATGTTCGGGAAGAAGTTCTTAATCTCTTGGGGCATAACATGGATCCGAGCGAAGGCAGCACCAGCGGAAGCGGCGGCGGCGGCGGCAGCGGCGAACGGACCGCCAAGCAAGGCAAATCCAAAACCCCCGCTCTCGATTCCTTTGGCCGAGACCTCACCGAACTCGCCCGACAGGCGAAGCTCGACCCCGTCATCGGCCGATCCAACGAAATCGAACGCGTCGTCCAAATCCTTTCCCGGCGCACCAAGAACAACCCCGTCCTCCTGGGCGAAGCCGGCGTCGGCAAAACCGCCATCGTCGAAGGCCTCGCCCAAATGGTCGTCGACGGCAACGTCCCCGAACTCCTGCGCGACAAACGCATCGTCGTGCTCGATCTCGCCATGATGGTGGCCGGCACCAAGTATCGCGGCCAATTCGAAGAACGCATCAAGGCGGTCATGAACGAAGTCCGCCGAGCGAAGAACACGATCCTGTTCATCGACGAGTTGCACACGCTGGTCGGCGCCGGCGGCGCGGAAGGCGCCATCGACGCCTCCAACGTCCTCAAGCCTGCCCTGGCTCGCGGCGAAATCCAGTGCATCGGCGCCACCACCCTCGACGAGTACCGCAAGTACATCGAAAAGGACGGCGCCCTCGAACGTCGCTTCCAGCAGATCATCGTCAACCCGCCCACCAAGGAAGAGGCGATCGAGATCCTCAAGGGGCTCCGGGATCGCTACGAGGCGCACCACCGCGTCCAGATCCGTGACGTCGCGCTCGCCTCGGCCGTCGAGCTGTCGGATCGTTACATCACCGGGCGCTGCCTGCCCGATAAGGCCATCGACGTCATCGACGAGGCCGGCGCCCGTGTGCGTCTCAAAGCGATGACCCGACCGCCGGATCTGAAGGAACTCGACCAGCAAGTCGAGCAGCTCAACCAGGAGAAGGAATCCGCCGTCGCTGAGCAGGACTTCGAGAAGGCCGCCCACCTGCGCGACCAGGCCGACAAGCTCAAGAAGAAGAAGGAGACGATTACCCGCGAATGGCGCGAGAAGTCGAAAGAAACCGACGGCATCGTCGACGAGGAAGTGATTCGCGAAGTCGTCAACAAGATGACCGGGGTCCCCCTCACGCGCATCGGCGCCGACGAGACCAAGCGCTTGCTCACCATGGAAGACGAGGTTCACAAGACCGTCGTCAGCCAGCACGAGGCCATCGTCTCGATCGCCAAGGCAGTGCGCAAGAGCCGGGCGGGGCTCAAGGATCCGAAGCGGCCTATCGGCAGCTTTATCTTCGCCGGGCCCACGGGCGTGGGCAAAACCTTGCTCGCCAAGAAGCTCTCGCAGTTCATGTTCGGCGACGAGAACGCGCTGATCCAGATCGATATGTCCGAGTACCAGGAAAAGCACAACGTCAGCAGACTGACGGGCGCCCCTCCGGGCTACGTCGGCTACGACGAAGGGGGCCAGCTCACTGAGAAGATTCGCCGTCGGCCGTACTCGATCGTGCTGCTCGACGAAATCGAAAAGGCGCACGCGGACGTCTGGAACATCCTGCTGCAAATTCTCGAAGAAGGCCGACTCACGGACAGCTTCGGCCGCACCGTCGATTTCAAGAACACCATCATCATCATGACCACGAACATCGGCGCCGAGCAAATCACCGGCAAAGACCCGTTCGGCTTCATCTCGAAAAAGGACGCCCAGGCGACCTACGAAAAGATGAAGGAAATGCTCAAGATGGAAATGGAGCGGAACTTCCGCCCCGAGTTCCTCAACCGCATCGACGACATCATCGTCTTCCGCAGCCTCAACGACGAAGATCTCAAGGCGATCATCGACATCGAGCTGGGTAAAGTCTCGAAGCGGCTCAAGGACAAGAACCTGACCATGATCCTCAGCGACGAGGCCAAGACCTTCCTCATCAAGAAGGGGACCAACAAGGAGTACGGCGCCCGTCCGCTGCGTCGGGCGATCGAGCACAACCTCGAAGATCCGCTGTCGGAGGATTTGCTCCGCGGCACCTTCGACGACATGGACACGATCACCGTCAAGCTGAGCACCGACGGCGAACGTCTGATCTTCGAGCCGACGAAGAAGGAAACGCCCGAGCTGGCAGTCGTCGGTAAGTAGAACTGGAAGTAACCAAGGAAGACGCGGAGTCATCATGACTCCGCGTCTTTTTCATTGCTACGTCGTCGGCAGCGATTTGCGTGCGGGGATGACTTCGCAGAGCGGATGGCTGCCGGTCGGCTCGGCGAGGATCTCGGCGAGGGTGGTGTCGCGGAAGGCGGCCTCGACTGTTGCCAGGGCGTCGTCCATCCGTTTGTGCAGCGGGCACAGATTGACGCCGTGAGCGACGAGGCCGAGCGGACAGGTGCGGATTCGGCGAATCGGCTCGACGGCGTTCACCACTTCGAGAATCGTCAGCTGGTCGGGGGTCTTCGCAAGCATGGCTCCGCCGCCGATGCCGCGCTTGAGCAGCACGATCTCCGCAGCACACAGACCTTGTAGTACTTTCGACAGATACGCCTTCGGGACGAGCGTCGCCTTGGCGATTTGCTCCGTGGTGCGCGGCTCAGGCGCCTGATCCGCGAGATGGACCACCGCGCGGAGTGCGTATTCGACGGTTTGTGAAAACACGACATTTTCTCGCGGCGGCCAAAGTGGACCTTGACATCCACTTTATGGGGTGTAAACTACGAAAAGTGGACGGCGACGTCCGCTTTGTGCGTCGCCTACTCCTCCTTACCTTATCAGATGGAGCCCGCCATGATCGCGATCGATGAAGCACGCCTGGAAGACGACCTCGGCTATCGCTTCGGCTACCTGAGCGAGTTTATCGGCTTCAGCGCGGAGGATGCGGCCGCGGTTCACGGCGCCGCGGCGGTGCTGGCGCCGCTCGTACCGACGCTGGTCGATGCGGTTTACAACCAACTTCAGCGCTACGACGCCACCTGGCGGCATTTTATGCCGAAGCAAACCGGCTACGAAGGGCCCACGCCCAAGTCGCTCGAAGAGTTGGCCATGGATCACGAAGTGATCCGCTTTCGCAAGCAGCATTTGGCTCGCTATTTGACCAATCTCGTGACCAAACCGTACGACGAGAAGATGGTCGCCTACCTCGACACGGTCGGCAAGATGCACACGCCGAAAGCGGGCTCCAAGGATCTCGACGTGCCGTTGGTGCAGATGAACGCGCTCCTGGGCTGGGTCGCCGACGCGCTCACGAATACGATCCTGAGCCTGGGCCTGGAACGGTCGCAGGAAGTCCGCACGCTGCGGGCGTTCGGCAAGCTGCTGTGGCTGCAGAACGACCTCGTCAATCGGCACTACCAAACTCGGCAATAGTTCTTACGAACTCCGCCTCCTGCTCGAACATCGGCAAATGGCCGCAGTTTTCGAGGAGGCGGACCTGCGCCTGGGGCAGGTACTTCCGGTAGGCCTCGGCATACGCAGGGGGCACGAGGCGGTCGTGCTTGCCCCAGACGAGCAGGGTCGGGCAGGCGATGCGGTGCAGCCGGCGCGCGAGTTTGGGGTCGTAGGGGCGTTCCCAGATCAGGCGAGCGAGCACGGTCATCGCCTGGTAGCCGTGCTTGAGTCCTTCGTCATCACTTTGGTCGGGCAAGAGGAGCGTCGCCATCGGTCCTTTCGGGTCGTGGAACAGGAGTTCGCGCAGCTTCGGGCGATCTTGCATGACGCGGAACAGATCGGGCAACGGTTCCTCCTCGACCCAGAGACCTGGGGCGCCGCAGAGCCAAAGTTTCTTGACGCGTTCGGGCCAACGGCAGGCGAACTCGGCCGCGATCCAGCCGCCGAGACTACAGCCGCCGAGGATCACTTCGTCAAGTCCCAGGGCGTCGAAGAGTTCGAGGTAATGGAAGGCCATATCTTCGATGGAATCGATGTGTTCGAAGCCGCCGCTGGCGCCGAAACCGGGGTGGAGCGGCACGAGGACGCGGTACTGCTTCGACCAGGATTGCATGAAGGGGAGCCAGCGGATCGCTTCGCCGAGGGCGCTGTGCAGGTAGACGAAGGTCGGCCCGGAGCCGGCGTGCATCATGCTGACGGCTCGGCCATGCAGGTCGAGGGTTTCGGGCGTGCCGCCGTGCTGGCTGAGCAGGACGCGGGCGCCGTAGCGGAGTTTTTTCAGGAATCCGAGCATGCCGTCCCTCGTTTCGCGTGAGCCGCGCGGATGTGTTCCGGCGTGGTGCCGCAGCAGCCGCCGACCATCGCGGCGCCTTCGTTCCAGAGATCACATGCCAGTTGCGCGAAGGCGTCGGGCGTGAGCGGATAGGCGCCCGCGACCGGCAAGCCGGCGCTGGGGCGAGCGAACGTCGGCGTCGTTGTTTCTTGGCGATAAGCACGAAGCACTTCGAGAACCTCATCGCAGCAGTTGACGCCGAGGGCAGCCACGCACGAATCTCGTGCCCAGCGTGCGATCGTCGCGGGGGCTTGGCCCGCGAAGCTCGTGACTCCGCCGGGGCGAAAGGCGAACGAGATGAACACCGGCCAACCAGGTCGGCGTCGCTCGATGGCGGTTGCCAGTTCGAAGCCGCTTTGGTCGCCGCACGTTTCTAGCAGCAAGCCGTCGGCCGCGAAGAGAGCGTCGGCGAGGCGAAGGCATTCGTCGAGATCGGGAAAGTCGGGCTGCGTGCCGACGGTCTTGGTCGGCCCGAGGTCCGCGAGCACGACGCACCTCGCCTCGCGTGCCAGTTTCACTCCATCCTGGCAAACGTCGGGGGAGCGGGCGAGGAACGTGTTGGTCAGCAGCAATTCCGCTCCGGCGTGGGCGTACTCGCGGTGGATGGCGCGGATTACGTCAGGATGGTCGAGGTTCCACTGCGCGAGAGGCTCGCCGAGGCGGGCGCCGCGGCGCAGCAGTTCCGTGCCCATGGCGCCGTCCATGAGGACTCGGCCACGGGTGAGGAGGTCTTTGAGCATCGGGGAACGTTGGGAATTCGTTTAGCGCTCGAGCGGTCGCTTGCGAGCGCTAAACGGGGACATCGATCTACTGCTCCAAAATCTCTTTCGATCGCTTGTCGGCGACGTCGTCGATCTGTGCTTCGTAGCTTTTGAGCAACCCCTGGACCTTGAGCTTGCCAGCGTCGAGTTCGTCCTCGGTCATCTCCTTATTCTTCTCCGCCGTCTCGAGCGCCTTGTTGGCGTCGCGGCGGATGTTGCGGCAGGCGACCTTCGCCTCCTCGCTCGACTTCTTGATGCGGGCGACCAGCTTTTGCCGCTGCTCGCCGGACATCGGCGGAACTTGCAAGCGGATCATTTTGCCGTCGTTGTTGGGGGCCATGCCGAGATCGCTAGTGCGGATCGCCTTTTCGATTTCTTTCAGGCAGCCGACGTCGAAGGGGCGGATGACGATCGACTGCGGGTCGGGCGTGTTGATCTGCGCGAGCTGCTTGAGCGGCGTGGGCGAGCCGTAGTACTCGACGCGCAACCCGTCCACCAATGCCGGCGTCGCTCGGCCGGTGCGCAGGCCGCGCAGTTCGTCGCGGAAGACGCTGACGGCCTTGTCCATGCGTTCTTCGCCGTCGAATAAGATTTCGTCGATAGACATGATGCATTCCTAAGAGAAAGAAGTTACTCGACCAGAGTGCCGATCGGATGGCCGGCGATGGCGCGTTCGATGTTGCCGTCCTTTTTGAAGTTAAAGACCAGGATGGGGAGCTTGCCGTCCTTGCACATGTCGATTGCGGCGGCGTCCATCACTTTCAGATTATCGCGCAGCACCTGTTCGTGCGACAGCTTTTCGTAGCGGACCGCGTGGGGGTTGATGAAGGGGTCTTCGGTGTAGACGCCGTCGACTTTGGTGGCCTTGAGGAGGATCTTGGCGCCAAGTTCGCGGGCGCGGAGGGCGGCGGCGGTGTCGGTGGTGACGTAGGGATTTCCCGTACCGCCGGCGAGAATGATGACGCGTCCTTTTTCGAGATGCCGGGTCGCGCGTCGGCGGATGTACGGCTCGGCGACGTTTTCCATGCGGATGGCAGTGAGCAAACGGGTGCTGACCTGGATGCTTTCGAGGGCATCTTGCAAGGCCAGGCCGTTGAGGACGGTGGCGACCATGCCCATGTAATGTGCGGTGCCTTCCTTGATGACGACGCCGCCGGCGCTGAACTGGGCGCCGCGAAGCAGGTTGCCGGCGCCGATGACGATGGCGAGCTGGATCTTGCGAGCGTGGACGCGTTTGATTTGCTGGGCGATGTTGAGGGTCTCGTCGATGCTGATGCCGCTCTTGCCGCCGCTATGGCCGAAGGCTTCGCCGGAGAGTTTGAGAACGACGCGATCGTACTTGGGTTTCAGAGGGTCGACTGATTCGTCCATAGAAGCGTTCCGCCTGCCAGGAAAGAGTTTTCTGAGATTATATGGCGGAGGGGGAAAGGGCAACTCTGAAGAATACGTCTCCTCGGATTCAACCCGCATGATCCCTTCGCTGGAAATCGCATTCCAGGGTTGCAACCCGACGCGCGATTCGAGATGATAGGGGGATCGTGTATCTGCCCATGCCTACGGGAGTCAAATCATGCTGCGCATTCTCGGCTCGGCGAATCGGACCCGCGACGGCCTCTCGCGCCGCGAAATGCTGCGCGCCGGCGGGCTCCTGGGCCTGTCGCTCCCCGCGCTTCTCCAACTTCAAGAAACCCAGGCCGCCGAGGCACAGGCGCCGACGCTCCCCGGCTTCGGTAAGGCGAAACGCTGTATCCTCCTTTACCTCTACGGAGCGCCGAGCCAGCTCGAGACGTTCGATCTCAAACCCGATGCGGCATCCGAGGTGCGCAGTCAATTCGACCCGATTCGCACGAACGTCAACGGCGTCCACATCTGCGAACATTTGCCGCGCACGGCCCAGGCGATGAGCAAGGTGGCGCTGGTGCGTTCGATGTCGCATCGTTACAACATTCACTCGGCCGCGTACACGCTGACGGGGACGCCGACCACGGATATCCCGATGGAGCTGTCGCCGCGCGATCATCGGCACTGGCCGTTCTTCGGTTCGGTGCTCGATTATCTGGAGTCGGCGAATGGGCGCGGCCGGCGCGAGACGCCGGTGAGCGTTGCCCTCCCCTGGCGGTTCAGCAGTCGTTCGGAACCGTTCCGTCGCGGCGGGCCGTTCGCGGGGTTTCTGGGCGCCGGCTTCGATCCGGTCTGGGCGGAGTTCGCCGGCGATGCGCCGCTCGGCGATCCGCATCGCGCGATTCGGCCTCAGGGACGCTTCCAGGTCGGGCCTCCGGACATGGTCGTCGAACTCGATCGCTTACAGACGCGTCGGTCGCTGCTGGGGCAACTCGAAGAGGTGAGGCCCGTGCTCGATTCCGCCGCCGAGCGGAGCTACGATCGACATCAGGCGATGGTCTACAACCTGATCGCGTCGCCAAGGTTTCGCCGGGCGCTCGATCTGAACGCGGAGTCCGCCGGCGTGCGCGAGCGCTACGGCATGACGCTGTTCGGCCAGGGCGTGCTCACCGCCCGGCGCATGATCGAGGAAGGCGTCAAACTCGTGACCGTGATCTGGGACGAGTTCAAAGAAGCCAACAGCGCCTGGGACACGCATGTCCGCCAGGTCGATCGTCTCAAGAACGATCTCTTGCCCGGCTTCGATCTGGCCTACTCGGCACTTCTCGAAGATCTCGAGCAACGTGGATTACTGGACGAGACGCTGGTGCTGGTGCTGACCGAGCATGGCCGAACGCCGAGGCTCAACAATGATCCCGGGGGCGGACGCGAGCACTGGTCCGACGCGTACTGCGGGCTCCTGGCGGGCGCGGGCATTCGCGCGGGGAGCGTGTACGGCGCCACCGACGCAAACGCCGGGTTTCCCCGCGACAACCCGGTGTCGCCAAAAGACATCCTGTGCACCATCTACCACCTGCTCGGCATCGATCCGCATCACACCCATTTGCACGACCGCCTGGGCCGACCGATGCCGCTGGTGCCCGAAGGTCGGGTCTTACCCGGCTTATTGGCGTAAGTCGGTATGCTGCACGCGGCCGAGAATCCTGCACCGATTCAGGCGAGCGTCGAGCCGTAAGGCCGACGTGCACTTCTTTCGCGTGGTCCCTCTAATCCACGTCAGGCTTACGCCTCGACGCTCGCCGGGCGTGCGGATTAGCGAGCGTCGAGCTGTAAGGCCGACGTGCACTTCTTTCGCGTGGTCCTTCTAATTGGACATCGCCACTTTTCCACTACCTTCTAACGTAAACTCAATGAGGAAAGTAGTTTGCATTTACCCCAAAGGGGTTGAATCTCAAAGCCCTGGGTTGGGTACTCGCAACCCAGGGGAGCGATGGCGTCACACAGGATTACGCCGAAGGGGTTGCATCCGTATGGCCGCCTTGATGCAACCCCTTCGGGGTATGTTTCCACGGATACCTGTGCCTGGGGTTACGAGTACGCAACCCCAGGCTTTGAGATTCAACCCCTTCGGGGTAGAGACAACCTGTGTTTGCCCTTGACGTTGTGTTGACAAGGCCAGAAAAGTGGCGCTGTCCAACTAATCCACGTCGGGCTTACGCCTCGACGCTCGCCGGGCGTGCGGATTGGCGAGCGTCGAGCCGTAAGGCCGACGTGCACTTCTTTCGCGTGGTCGCTTTAATCCATGTTGGGCTTACGCCTCGACGCTCGCCTCAAACTCGCGATAAGGGGTCACCAATCCTCGTACAGAAACGGCATCGACTCGCCGGCCGGGACCTCGGCCTTTGCGGGGAGCCAGCGGCGGAGCTGTTCGAGCGAATCGGCCTGTTCGGGCGTCTTGTCCTTCCGCCAACGCAGGATGCGGGGAAAACGGACCGCGACGCCGGCGCGATGGCGCGGCGACTGCTGGATCCCCTCGAACGCGAGCTCGAAGACCTGCACCGGCGGCACATGGCGCACCGGCCCGAAGCGGGCGACCGTGTTCTGCCGAACCCAGCGATCGACCGCGCGGATCTCTTCGTCGCTCAGCCCCGAGTACGCCTTGGCGAACGGCAGCAGTTCCCCTTCGTGCCAGAGGCCGAACGTGTAGTCGGTGTAGAGGCTCGCGCGCCGGCCGTGGCCGAGCTGCGCGTAGAGCATCACCGCGTCGATAGTGTACGGGTCGATCTTCCACTTCCACCATGGGCCATGCACTCGACCCATGCCGTAAGGCGAATCGAGCCGTTTGAGCATCAACCCCTCGACGCCGATGCCCCGGCTCTCGAGGCGCTTCTCGGCGAGATCGGCCCAGTTGTCCTCCGTCACCAGCGGCGCCAGACGCAGCGCCGTTCCCGCCCAGGGGAAAGCCTGTAAGAGCCGACGACGCTCGGCGAGCGGCAAGGCACGGACGTCTTGTCCCTCGTGTTCCAGGAGGTCAAACGTCTGAAAGCAGACTGGCACGTCGCGCAAGATTTTCGGCCCGAGCTTGGTTCGGCCGATGCGCCTCTGGAGGTCCGCGAACGGGCGCACCCGGCCGTCTTTCCAGGCCAGGATCTCGCCGTCGAAGACCGTCCCTTCGGGGAGCTTATTCGCCTCGCGCACGATCTCGGGGAAGCGGTTGGTGAGGATCTCTTCGCCGCGCGACCAGAGGGCGACCTCGCCGCCGCGGCGCAGCAGTTGGGCGCGGATGCCGTCCCATTTCCACTCGGCCTGCCAGTCGCGCAAGGCCCCGAGCGTCTCGACGGGGTCTTCGAGGGCGGGGGCCAGCATGAACGGATACGGCTGATGCCGAGGCGCGTCGCCGACGTCGGGCGATCGCAGGCGCTCGAAAAACGCCTCGGTTGGCTGCCAATCGCCCATGAGCCGTTGCGTGATGGCGGAGACGTCGAGGCCGAACGCCTGTGCCAAACCGCGTGCGACCAGCGTCGCCGAGACGCCGACGCGGAAGGAGCCGGTGATGATCTTGTTCCACACGAAGCACTGCACGGCACTGAGCTGCGACCACGCATGCACCATCAAGTCGCGCTGGCCCGTCTCGCCCAACTCCGGGAAGCGCAGCAGCACGTCCTCGATCCAGTGATGCAACGGCAGATCGGTCCCCGCATGCGTCGTCGGCAGGAGCAGGCTGATCGTCTCGGCCAGGTCGCCGACGGCGTGATACGATTCGTCGAAGAGCCAGGTCGGCACGTTTGCGGCCTGGCTCCCCCAGGCGACCATCTGCCCGCGTTTGATGAGGCGTTTGAGCGTCCGTCCCGAGAGGAAAAAGACCGCCCAGGCGCCGTCGGCCGGCGGCACGGTCTGAAAATACCCCGCGAGCGCCTCGACCTTGCGGTTGGTCTTGGTCGTCTCATCGAGATCGGCAAAAAGCTGCGCGAAGGCCTTCACGACATCGTCCTCTCCTCACAATTCGTTATACTCACGAGATCAACCCCATTTCCGAGCCGAAAGCGTAAGCGACGATCCGGGCTGCCCGTCGCTCACGCTTCCGGCTCGGACGGAGAGGATCCCCACATGCTCATCGGATACGTCAGCGATGAATTGTACGTCGGCCTGGCGGACGTCGTGCTCGAATTCCTCAGCCCCGCCGGCGCCTCCTTCGAGACGCGCTCGCGCGGCAGCGGATCCATTTACGCCGACTTGCCGGCCGGCGAATATCGCGTCATCCTCCGCAAGCCCGGTTTCGGCAACAAGACCTCCCTCGTCACGCTGCCGGCGCCGCCGATCCATTTCCGCATGCTCGCCGACGGCCTGCTCGGCTACGCCTGGCCCAAATGCGTCCGCAGCGGCGAAGCCTCCGAGTTCCGCGTGCACTCCGTCGTGCCGTACCAACTCGATCTTTACCGGTACGGCCTCGAGAAGACCTTCGTCCAGGGCCTGGGCTGGCACGACGAACATGGCCCCCGCGCCGTCATGCAGGTCACGCCCGACGGCGATTATTCCCAGACCGGCGTCCGCTGGAACGAGGTCGGCTACCTCAGCCCGCATCACCGCCAAACCGCCGTCGCCCCCGAGCGGTCCGGCCTCTACTACTTCCACGCCCGTACCGCGCAGGGAGACGCGTTTTCGTTCCCCTGGGTCGTCGCGCCGGCAACGCCCTCGGCCCCGATCGCCGTCCTCGCCTCGAACATGAACTGGAACGCCTACAACAATTTCGGCGGCCGTAGCAATTACATCAATGCCGACCGACTCCCCGAACGTCCCGTCATCAACTCGCGTCAAGACCTCAAACGCTACCAGGACGTGAAGCATCAGACCTGGGGCTGCGAGGCGTACGTGCCGTTGTCGTTTGATCGGCCCGAACTCATCAACCACATCGACCTGGCCGAGAAGATCACCGATCCGATCGAGGGCCGGGCCGCGTGCCACGTCGCCCCCGCGGAATGGCGGCTGCTGGGCTGGCTCGAACGTGAGGGTTTCGCCTACGACTTCTACAGCGAAACGCAGCTCCACGCGGGCGTCCTCGATCTGACGAAGTACCGCGTCCTCGTCCTCAGCACGCATCCCGAATATTGGACGCGTGCGATGTACGACCGCGTCAAGCACTGGGTGCATCACGAAGGGGGCCGACTGATGTACCTCGCGGGCAACGGTCTCAATTGCGAGATCGAAATGCTCGAGGGCCACGCCATGCTCGTACACAACACGAAGATCGCCGGCCTTTGGCCGAAAGACATGGACGGAGCCGAGAGTCGCTTTGCGCGCCGCCATGAATCGGAGGCGAACCTGCTCGGCATCGTCTTCACGCCCGCCGGCATCATGACCGCGGCGCCCTACCGCGTCACCGCCGGCGACCACTGGATCTACCAGGGAACGGGCCTGCGCACCGGCGATCACTTCGGCGTGAAGTCCCTGCACATGCGCTGTCCCGGCGGCGCCTCGGGGCACGAAACCGATAAGATTTCGCCCAGTTCCCCCGCGAACGTCCTGCGCGTCGCCCAGGGTCTAAACCCCGACGCCGGCGGCGCCGACATGGTCGTCTTCGACACCCCCGGCGGCGGCAAGGTTTTTTCCGCAGGATCGATCTGCTACACGAGTTCGCTGCTGGTCGACGACGCGCTATCGAAGGTCACCGCGAATGTGTTGAGACGTTTTCTGGATTGAGGTCGAAAATATCCCAGCGAATGTCGGAGCCTCGCTCAAAGTGCTCGAGGAGAGTTTGATGGAAAGACCGACCCCCGACGCGAATCAGCTGGCCGTGGACCGCACGCGTCTCGCCCACGAGCGGACCCTAATGGCGTGGATTCGGACGGCGGTGTCGCTGATCTCCTTCGGCTTCACGATCTTCAAGTTCTTCCAGGTTTTGCGCGAAGCGAATCCGGGGAGAGCTCCCGAGCCGACGATCGGCTCGCATCTCATTGCGATCTTGATGATCTTGATTGGGCTCGTTGCGCTGACGCTGGGGTGGTTTCAGCATCGGCAAGAAATGTCGGCCCTACGAAAATTCGACGAAGCGATGCCGTATTCGCTGGCGGGCCTGATCGCCGCGTTCGTGGCCGCCCTGGGAGTCCTCGCGCTGGTGGCCGTCACTTTTCGCTGGTAGGAGAAGAGCTTCTCTCCGCGAAATATCGCGAAATCCACCCAGATCGGTATCGTCGGACCAGCCTGGACTTGCCGGTGATTTATGTTAAACTGGAGAGGTTAAGTTCAAGAGAAACTCATGTTTCGTCGTGTCGTAACTCTGGTGCTGTTGCCGTGCGTGCTGATGACTCAATCGGCCGCCGTGATGGGCCATGCGCATGCCGGGAGCCAGCCTGCCGATCACGCTCTTTTTCCCCACATCCATTTGGGCTCTGTTCCCTTTGGCCACTCCCACGATCATGGTCCCGATGGTCATCATCACCCTCACGACGACGACGATGACCAGTCTGACGACTCGCTGCCGATTCAGCAACCGGAGCCGCCTCCCGAGCATGACTCCGACGCAGTCTTTGTCGTCGCCATGGATGCCGTCGTTGCCGAATCGTCCAGCGAAGGCGAAGACGTTGGCGCGACGGTCTGGTTGACGGTTGATCCAGATTCTGATTTACGAACCTCGTATGCGGCATCGACTCTGAGCGCCATCTGCGGCCATCCCCCGCCACAGATGGATTCCTTCGGTCCTCTATACGTTCGGCATCTCGCTCTACTCATTTAGTCCTTCACCGAGACCCTGGACCTTCGCGCTCATCGCGTACGGGTTCGTGTTCCTGCGCGCCAAAGTCCCACCGCGGCATTTCCCGCACTTATACTTACGCCGGCGACCATCATCGCCAGGGTAATCCCGCCCATCGTTTCGACGCGATAGGAGCGACGGTCCAAGTCGACCGCTGCCGTCCGCCATGCCGATCCCGTAGAGGAAACAGCCATGAATCGTCCGCGCTTCGCGAAAACGATTGTCTTCGCTCTGCTCATCGCTGGGTTGGCCGCGACCGGCTATCTCACTCGTGAGAGTTGGCTCCCCTGGTTTCAGCGAAGCGAGCCGGGCGAGTCCGACGAAGCAAGGGGCGATCCTTCTCTCCCGGTTATCAAGGTCATCGTCAACGAACCGACCCAAAAGAAGTTGGGGCTCAGCGCCAGGCCCATCAAGGTGGATTTCGCCTGGAAGACGATCCTCGTTCCTGGCATCGTCGTGGATCGCCCCGCGCTCAGCGATCGGAGCGTCGTCGCTCCTGCGAGTGGCATCGTGAGCGTCATCCACCGCGTTCCTGGCGAAACGGTTCGGCCCGGCGACGTCTTATTCACGTTAAAACTGTCGAACGAATCATTGCTTGCTCAAACAGAACTCCTCAAAACGATTCAAGCCATCAAACAGGCCCGAGCGATCAGAAGTCGACTGGAAGATTCGGGCGGGGCGGTCCCCACGATCAAGTTGATCGAGATCGACAACCAAATTGCCGGATCAGAACTCGCAGAGAAAGCCCATCGGCGCGAACTACTAAATCGCGGCCTGTCGTCGGCCGAGATCGAGCAAGTAGTTAAAGGCGCGGAAGTAAAAGAAATTCAGGTCGCCGCTCCTGCCTTGCAATCGAAATTGCAGCCGCGGTCTGTCGGAACGTCGCTCATGCCGTCGCAAACTTTTGAGCTTCGCACTCTCAAAGTCAAACTCGGCGATTCGGTACCGACGGGACAGACGCTTTGTCACTTGGCGAATTACCAGTCGCTTGCCATCGAAGGCCAAGCCTTCCGCGATGAGATGGCGCTGGTAGAACGGTCCTTCAAAGAAGGCTGGCCCGTCGAGGCGGATTTCCAGGAAGACCCGGCGGCTGGCTGGGAAGCGTTCCAGCAAACCCTATCGATCGGGCGCCTGGTCAATGACATCGACCCGATCCACCGGACTTTTTCCTTCCTGATTCCCGTGGAGAACGAAGCCAAGATCGTCGAACGTCCCGACGGAACGAGGCCTCTGCTTTGGCGGTTTCGTCCGGGCCAAAAAGTGCGACTCGCGGTTCGGGTCGAGAAACTTACGAATGTATTCGTTCTCCCCGCCGACGCCGTGGTCCGCGATGGCCCGGAGTGGTTCGTATTTACCCAGAACGTCAACACGTTCGAGCGGCAGAGCGTGCGTCTCCTATTGATCGACCGGCAGCGCGCAGTCCTCGACAACGATGGCTCCCTGCCGCCTGGTTCCTTCGTGGTGCAGAGTTCTGCGGCCCTGTTGAATCGGATGGCGAAGGCGGACGGGAGTAGCGGCGTTCCCAAAGGGTATCACATTCACGCGGACGGCAGTCTTCACAAGAACGAAGACGAAGGTAAGTAAAGGGGCGGACCATGTTAAATGCCGTGATTCGTCTCTCCTTGCGTTATCGCAGCCTGGTACTCGCCATGTGCCTGGTCGTGCTTGCGTACGGCAGTTACTTGACGACCACGATTCCCATCGATGTATTCCCGGACCTCGATCGGCCTCGCGTCGTCATCCTGACCGAATGCCCGGGGTTGGCGCCGGAAGAGGTGGAGACGCTGGTGACCCAACCCCTTGAGACGGCGATTCTCGGCGCGTCCGGAGTTGAAGCAGTCCGAAGCCAGTCGAGTCAGGGCATGAATGTCATTTATGTCGAGTTCGATTGGAAGACCGAAACGAGATATGCTCGACAGGTGGTGATGGAGCGGTTGGCAACGGTGCCGATGCCGCCCGGCATTCGTCCGCAGATGACGCCGCCGGCCTCCATCATGGGGCAAATTCTGCACGTCGGGCTGCATCGCCGCAAAGGACCGCGCGGCGGCGACCTTGCAGCCGTCGACGACACCGGGCTGATGGCCGAACGGGTGATCGAGAACGGCAAGCCGGACCTCGCCGTCTGGCGTCCGCGTCCCCGGAATCAGCCCGAAAAATGGGAGCCAGTCTCGGTTATGAATCCCGCCTGGGACGCGATGGGCCGCGCGGTTACATTCGTCCACAACGGCCGGTCCCGAACCATTACTTTTCGCACTCCATTGGAAGCACGTATGGATCTGCGCGACACTGCCCATTGGATTGTTCGTCCCCGATTGCTGAAACTGCCTGGCATCGCCGAGGTGATCGTCTTGGGAGGCGATACCAAGCAATATCAAGTCCTGGTCGATCCGCACAAGTTAATGGAGTACGATGTATCGCTCCACGAAGTTGTGACGGCGATCAAGGCCAGCAACCTCAATACCACCGGCGGAATTCTGGAAGAAGGGTTGGGCGAACGGCCGGTCATCATCATCGGTAGGCTGGGACCGCTGCCGAAAGAGGTCATGCTCGACCTTTTGAAAGTACCCGTCAAAACCACGGGTGATCGGCCCGTGTTACTCGGTCAAGTGGCCAGCGTCGAGGAAGGCCCCGCTCCCAAGCGAGGCGATGCGGGCATCGACGGCATTCCTGGCGTCATCATCACCATTGTCAAACAGCCGCACTCTGACACTCGCAAACTCACCGATGCTGTCAAGGCCGCACTTCATGATATGGAGGAAACCCTGCCCGCCGACCTGGTGGTCAACACGAACTTGTTTGAATTGAAGCGGTTCATCGATCGAGGCATCTATTATGTCGGCGAAGCCCTCGTCGTCGGAGCGGTTCTGGTCGTCATCGTCCTGTTTGCATTCCTCCTTAACTTTCGCACCACATTTATCACCCTGACCGCCATTCCGCTTTCCCTCGTCATCACTACGCTGGTGTTTCGTGTGATTGGGGTGATCACGGGAACGGAACTGTCGATCAACGTGATGACATTGGGCGGCATCGCCGTGGCGATGGGCGAACTGGTAGACGACGCCATTGTAGACGTGGAGAACATTTTCCGCCGACTGGGGGAGAATAGCGCCTTGGCGAATCCAAAGCCGGCTCTGGTCGTCGTCTATCAGGCGAGTCGCGAAATCCGCTCGGCGATTGTGTTCGGTACCACCGTCGTCATTTTGGCGTTCCTGCCGCTCTTCGCCCTTTCCGGCGTCGAGGGCCGACTTTTCATTCCGCTCGGAATCGCCTACATCGTGTCGATCCTCGCGTCGCTGGCGGTGTCTCTGACGGTCACGCCGGTGCTGTCCTATTATTTGTTGACGCAGTCGAAGCTTGCACATGAACATAGGAACGGATTGCTTCTTCGAGTGCTCAAGCGCGGGGCGAGTTGCCTCATCCGATTTAGCATGAAGCGAACGGAAGTTTTGCTGCTGATCACCTGGATCCTGGTCGGCCTTAGCGCCTGGATGCTCACGCAGATTGGGGCCGATTTCTTGCCGAAATTTGATGAGGGAAGCGTGCAAATCAATGTCGTCCTGCCGGGCGGGTCGTCGCTCAAGGCGTCGAATGAAGCGTCGGCGCTGATTGACGCCAAGCTGCTGACGATGCAGAAATCGAAGGCCAATCCGGACGGTCCCATCTTACACTTCGCGCGCCGGACGGGTCGCGCTGAACTGGATGAGCATGCCGAGCCCGTCAATGTGGGCGAGTACATCCTGACCATGAATCCGGAGGGGAGCCTCCGCCGCGACGAGTTTCTCAAACTGGTGCGGACCGATTTGCGGGCCGAGGTCCCGGGCGTGGAGATCGAACCCGAACAACCTCTTCAGCACCTCATCAGCCACATGCTCTCCGGGGTGAATGCCCAGGTCGCGATCAAGATCTATGGCGACAATCTCGACCAGTTGCGCGAACTGGCCGGCGAGGTGCGAACGGCACTTGCGGACGTGCAAGGAGTCACTCCTCCAATTATCGATCCTCAGGAGCGAGTCGATGAACTGCACATCGTTCTCGATTCAGACAAGATGGCGCAGTTTGGCGTCACCCGCGAGTTCGTCGCCGACTTCGTGCAAACCGCGATGAAAGGGGAGGCTGTTTCCCAGGTGCTGGACGGACCGCGGCGTTTTGATCTGGTCGTGAAGCTCTGCGAACCGCACCGCTCAAACGTCGCCTACTTGAAGGAACTTCGGCTGAATCTGCCGAACGGGAAGCGGGAAATCCGGTTGAAAGATGTGGCCGCCTTCCCCGAATACTCCAGCGGGCCGAACCTCGTCAACCGCGAAAACGGACGCAGAAAGCAAGTGGTCCGCTGCAATGTCACGGGGCGCGACCTGGAAGGAGCGGTTCAGGACATCGAACGAACAGTCAAACAGCGGATCAAATTGCCCGAAGGCTACTTCATCGAGTTCGGCGGCCAATTTGAGGCCCAGCGATCGGCAACGCTCAAGATTAGCCTCTTGGCCGCAGCGTCGTTCGCGGGCATCTTCGTCGTGCTGATGATGCTTTACCCCTCGACCCGGATCACGCTGCAAATCCTCAATGCGATTCCCACCGCATTCGTCGGCGGGGTGTTGGCGCTGGTGATCACGCGGCAGTCCCTCACGGTGGCGAGCATGGTCGGATTCGTCTCGCTGGGCGGCATTGCCGTCCGCAACGGCATCCTCTTGGTAACGCACTACTTTCATCTGATGAAGGAAGAACGCGAAGGATTCACCGAAGCGATGATTCTGCGCGGCAGTCTGGAGCGGCTCGCGCCGGTACTCATGACGGCGCTCACGGCGGGGATCGGACTCGTGCCGCTGGTCGTGGGGGGCAATAAGCCGGGCCTGGAGATTCTTTACCCGGTAGCGACGGTAATTCTGGGCGGATTGATCACTTCGACGTTTTGCGAGTTTTTGCTCCACCCGGGATTGTTCTGGAAGTTTAGCGGCAAGGATGCCCAGCGACTGGTTCACAATGAGAATTCCGAACAGGACTTATTGGAGACCGCGTGAGCCGGCAGGATGTTATTTCTTTTTCTCAACTTAAGTAAGGAGTGAGCCATGAAGTACGCGAAGATCGTCGGATGGGGATGGTTGGCGGTCGCCTTGGCCGTTACGGGGTGTAATCAACCATCAGGTTCCCAGAAAAAAAACAAAAGCGAGGGCGAGCATACCCACGGCAAGGGGCCCAACGACGGCGTTGTGTTCGACCTCGGCAAGTACCACGCCGAGTTCACCGTCGATCACGACAAGAAGGAATCCACGATTTTGTTCGTTTCCGAGGACGCCAAGGACGCCAAGGCCGTGCCGGTTGCGGCGAAGGAATTCACTCTGACCACCAAGGAGACGAAGACCAAGAAAGGCGACGTGCTCGCCCCCATGACGATCCAGATGTTGCCCAGGGACGAAAAGGAGGGCAAGGCCGCGAGGTTTGTCGGAACCGACGCGGGTCTGAGCAACGTCGCCGACTTCGAGGGGACCGTCGTCGGCGTGATTGACGAGCTGCCTGCCAAGGGCAAGTTCAAGGAGTGACCGCGGAACGATGACACCATGGGTCGTTGGCGGCGTACACTCCCGGAAACCGCCGACGACCCGAATCCGACCTCTCTCCAAAAAGAGAGTAGAATCGAGTGGTGGCGCGGCGGTTCAGGCGGCGGAGCAGGATAAGAATCCTGCCGGATCCTATCGACGGCGCAGGAATGAGTACACTTTCCGGGATTGTCACACAGAATAGGATGAGAGAGCATTCGCTTCACGGCGTGCGAGCCCAAAGAACCGAGTCGGCTCGCGCCGTGGGCGACGCGAGCGTTTTACTCAGCCACACTCCTCCGTTGCATCGGGCAAAATCATGCGACTTCAAAACCTTCTGCTCACGTTTCTCGCCCTCGTCCTGGTGAACACGCTGCACGCCGACGATTGGCAACCGGACCCGCAATTCCGAAGCCTGTTCAACGGCAAGGATCTCACCGGCTGGTGCTTCCGCGCCAAGGCGGACCCCAAGTCTCCCAAAGCCGCCGCGGTGCTGGAGAAGTTTGACGGCAAAACGAAGTCCAGCGACGACGGCCGATACTCCGCCAAGGACGGAATTCTTAGCGTAAATTTCCCCAAGGGTAAGGAACGGCTGATCTCGCAGATGTACACCGTGGAAGAGTTCCCGAAGGACTTCGTCCTCAAGCTCGAGTTCCGAGCCAGCGCCAATGCCGACAGCGGCATTTTCATTCGCCGGCCGCAACTTCAGTGCCGGGATTACCTGGCGGCTGGCCCCTACAAGGAACTGAAGAAGTACAAGCCGCAGGATTGGAATCAGATCGAGGTCGTCGTGAAGGACCGGGTGGCCCGCTGCACCTGTAACGGCGAGTTGCTCGAGGCCGCCTTCGCCCTCCCCGAGACCGGCCCCATCGGTCTGGAGGGGGACCGCGGCCAGATGGAATACCGCCGCATTCAAATTAAGACTCCGTGACGACGAAATCGAGGCCCGGATCCGTGTTACGTTTCCTGTGCGATGAACGAAACGCCAAGGGGGGCGTGACCCGCCGTGAATGGCTGCGGCTGGGCGGCTTTGCGGGGCTTGGCGCCTTCGCCGACAAGCCGTCGTCTGCCGGCGAATCGGGAATGCTCCTTCCCGGATTCGGGCGGGCCAAGTCGGTGGTACTGCTGTTTACGGGCGGCGGCGTCAGCCAACTCGACACGTTTGATCCCAAGCCCGACGCCCCCGAAGAGATTCGCGGCGAGTTCCGTACGCTTCAGACGGCGACGCCGGGCACGCGGTTCACGGAGCACCTCCCCCGATTGGCACGACTTTCCAATCGGTACGCCGTTATCCGCAGCATGTCGCACGACGACGTCGATCATGGCTCGGCCTGTTACCTGGCGCTCACGGGACAGTTTCATTCGCGAAAATCCTCCAATCCGCGTCCCTCCCCGAACGATTTCCCCACTCACGGCGCCCTTCTCCAGCGCCTTCGGCCCCCGACGAACTTCCCGTACAGCGCCGTCCATGTCAACGGCCCCGTCCTCGCGCCGCGGGAACCGAGCGCGGGGCAGTTCGGCGGCTTCCTCGGCCGAGCGCCGGAGCCGTTGGTGCTGGGCGACATCTCCGATGCGGGACGGGTTCTGCCCGGACTCGATCCGCTGCCCGATTTGCCGCAGGTCCGGCTCGCAGCGAGGCAGTCGCTGCTTGACGCCGTCGAGCGCGAACTCGCGTCCTGGCAACGCACCGGTACGCCGGGGAATCGCGATCTGCTTTATCGGCAGGCGTACGCGTTTCTCGATTCGCCTCGCTATCGGCAAGCGTTCGACTTGAGCCAGGAGCCCGAGCGTGTCCGCGAGCGCTACGGCCCCAACCGTTCGGGCCAGGCGTGCCTCCTGGCGCGTCGGCTCGTCGAGGTCGGCGTGCCCTGGATCACCGTCATGTGGAACCACATGATCCGCGGCCAGGACATGACGCCGACCCCCGAGGACGAATTCGGCTGGGACACGCACAACAACATTTTCCCGACCCTGAAAGATCACCTGTTGCCGCGCTTCGACCGTAGCCTGAGCGCCTTGCTCGAGGATCTGGCGCAGCGCGGACTTCTGGAAGAAACACTGGTCGTCTGCATGGGGGAGTTCGGCAGAGCGCCAACGGTTGCGTTGGAACCGGGCTTCCCCGGCATCATTCCCGGGCGCAAACACTGGGCCGGGGCCTACTCGGTGTTCCTCGCAGGAGCCGGGGTTGCCGGCGGTAACCTCATCGGTGCGACAAACGCCCAGGCCGGGTATCCACGCACCCCTCCATTCACTCCCTGCGATCTCGCCGCCACAATGTTTGCCGCTTTGGGCATTGACCCCTCGAGCCATTACCAAGACCTCGCGGCCCGACCCTACGTGGTCAGTGCGGGCAAACCGATCCTCGAACTTTATCGGGCGTAACGTAGCGCGTGAGCCGCCTTACGCGAGATTTGCGACTCGGGCTGCGTTAATGCCGACAACGCACTCCGTGTCGGTTATTTCGGCTGCATTCCGCCTTTTTGTCAGTGTCAGTGAATGGACGCTTCAGTCTCCGATTCTGCTTGTCGAGATAGAGGAGAACACCCCTTCTCACTTTCTCGATGTGACACCATGAAAAACGGACGTCCGCCACATTATCTCCTGCTAGCCGTGTTGCTCTCCCCGCTCCCCGCCTGGTCACAAAGCCATGCCGTTGGAATGAATGAGCCGCTGCGCCCGACCCGGGTAGCCGATCTAAGAAATCTCTCCGAAACGGCTCTTCTGGAGCTATTTCGACAGGGCGAGCTAAGGAACATCCCTTCAGGAGATCTGAACGGCGAGATGCTCCTTCTGAACGACCGATTTGGTCCGCGAATCAAAGTCTGGACAGCCAACCAAGTTTGGCGGGGAAAATATATGGGATCCGACACCTACTTCGCCAACCGCTGGATTGGCAACCGTCGATGGATCGGCTCGTATTACGTCATTGGGCCCAGCTGGCTCGACGGCAAACCGGCGATCGTGCTCGAATACCCAAAGGGAACTCCCCTGTTTGCGAATATGCACGACGAGATCAGAGAAATCTCGCCCGGACTTTACCTGGGAACGGTGTTTATGCGCGAACCCTGTCCCTATTTGCGAGGCTTCTTCGCCATCGAAATGCCTTGTCGTTGATGACGACCCAAACGAGACTGCCTGGCGCCGGATCCAGTCGCCACACCGATCCAGGAGGCATCCGGCCACCCTGGACGTTTTTTCATCGCCCCGAAGCATTCGCACGGGCGAGTATTCTCACGCTGCTATCGATACGAGGCGCAAAAAAAGAACCCCCTGCAAGGTTTCCCTTGAGGGGGTTCATAAAATCCGGCAATAACCTACTCTCGCGCTATTCGCACTACCATGGGCCCTGAATGCTTAACGGCCTTGTTCGGAATGGGAAAGGGTGTGACCATTCAGGTATCGTCACCGGAAAGACGCATCCCACTGCCCAAGGCG
>JBBQPM010000040.1:0-43088 GCA_038217425.1 Gemmatales bacterium | reverse complement strand
GACGCAGCAGCAGGAGGCGGATGAAAAGCGGATGGACGAATTGCTCGAGAAAATCCAGCGGCAGGGCAAGGGGTCGCTGACGGCCGAGGAGCAGCGGTTCCTGAAGCGTGTGTCGGATCGGTATCGCAATCGGCCGTGAGTGAAACTGCACGCGAAAAACATCGCGATTTCGAATTTCCGAGCCGGAAGCGTCATCCACGTTTTTTCGCAAGATCGTCGCTGACGCTTCCGGCTCGGAAAGAATTCATGAACGGCTCAGCTAAATCGCGTCGCTGAGGATTTCACGAAGCTGTACGCGGGCGCGGTACAAGAGGCTCTTGGCCGCACTCTGGCTGAGGTCGAGCGCCGCGGCGATCTCTGCGTAGCTGCGGTCTTGAAATTGTTGCATCTCCAGCGCCCGCTGCTGCGGAGCCAGGAGCGTCGTCAATGCCTGCCGAACCGTCTGGGCCAATTCGAATCGCTCCAGGTCGGTCAGACTCCTCCACGGCAGCGCTCGCTGCGCCGATTCGACGAAGCCCAGACGTAGCCAGGACAGTCGGCGTCGGCGCGTCCGCAGCGCGTTGCGGGCGGCGTTCTGGGCGATGAAGAAGACCCACGTCGACACTCTCGCACGCGGCAAGTAGCGTTTGCGGGAGCGAAACAACCTAAGAAATACTTCCTGAGTCAAATCCTCTGCTTCTTGACGGTCCCCCAGGTCGCGGTACAGGCGTGCGAAGACGGGGCCCCGAAAACGCCGAACCAGGTCCGCGAACGCCTCGGGTTCGTCGCGCTGCACCCGCTTCATTAACAGGGATTCCGGATCGGTCATGGGCCGACCCTTTCCGGGATCTGGAACTGCGTTTCGTGCACTTCGATCGGCGGAATCGGCAGCTCGATCTCGAACTCCGTACCGCGCTCGTCGCTGCGGACGCGGATGGTTCCTTGCATCAAGTCGAGGTAACTTTTGACGATCGACAGGCCCAGCCCGCAGTGGGGCGCGTCAGCCTGGCGCGACGGATCGGCGCGGTAGAAGCGTTCGAAGATGCGCTGCTGCACTTCCGGTGAGATGCCGATGCCGGTATCTGCGACGATTAGCGTCACGCCCTCGGCGCCGGGCTTCAGCGTCAGATCGATTCGGCCCCCCTCGCGGTTGTACTCGACGGCGTTGCTGAGCAGATTCGAGATAATCTCGTAGAGTTTGTCCGCGTCCGCCTCGACGACCAGGGAATCGGGGACATGCACCGCCAGGCTGACGTGCTTGGCCTGCGCCAGTTGCCGAACGACGCTGGCGCATTCGCGCGCGAGTTCGCTAAGATCAAACCGGCTGGGCCGAATGCGGATGACGCCGGCGTCGAGCTTGGCGAGTTCTAGCAGGCGATTGACCAGCAATGACATTTGCTTGGCGCTCAACTTGCATTCGCTCAGGAATTCGCGGTACTCCTCGGGGGAGCGTGATTTCTTGAGGGCGACGTCGAGATTGGTGATGAGCGCCGCGAGCGGGGTGCGCAGTTCGTGGGAGATGTCCTGTGCCGCCTGCTTCTCGCGCGCGAACGCCTGGCGCAGCTGATCGAGCGTGCGCGTCAGCCGGCCGACGATGGGTCTGAGCTCGACCGGTAGTTTTTCCGCATCGATTTTCAGGCGGAAGTCTTTCTCGGAGACCTGGCTGACGGCTTCGGAGAGACGGCGTAGCGGCGCCAGGCCGAGGTAGACGAGGATGAATCCGCCGACGACAGTGCCGCCGAAAGTCGCCAGGCCGATGCCAAAGAGTTGGCGCTGGAGTTTTTCGAGGGCAGCGGTCGTTTCCTGGCCGAGCTGGGCAAGTCGTTGGTCGCGTTCGTGCTCGTTCAGCCGGATGCCCTCTTGAAGCGTGCTGATGCCGGCGCCGAGCGTCAGGTAATAGAAGGTGTCGAGGTAATTGGGCAACGGCTGCGGCGGCGTGCCGGGAGGCGGCCCCGGCTTGAACTTCATGGGCGGCTGCTTGAACGGCGGACGACTCAGCGGAAACGGATTCACCACCCGCACGATCGGCACTTTCAGCATCACCCGTCGAAGCGATTGACCGTGGTAATTCGCGTCGTCGAAGCGTTCCTCGAAAAACTCCGCCTTCTCACGGAACTCGCGGTCGATCGGGAAGAAGCCGTTGTCGCGGTACTCCTTCATGTTCGCGGTTCGCTGCCAGGGGATTCCGCTGCCGAAAAAGGTCTGGGCGTAGAGAGAGTCAAAGTCGTCGTCGTCGAAGTGGTCGAGGTAGTTTTCCAGGGGTTGGGTCGCGTAGAGTCGAAAGAACATGGGGGGCACCCCGTCGCGCGTCCAGAGGGCGGCGAGCCAGTTGCCCTGTACCGTGAAAGGTCCGGTGATGATCGAAAGGGAGTGGAGCGACTTGAGGACGTAGACATTGGAATGACGATTGGTGAACGACTTGGCACGCTGCAGCAATTTGCGATCGAACTGAACCCGCATCTCTTCGCTGCGCGACTCCGATTGCGAGTGCACGAGCTGCGCCGTACTGGCTTCTTTGTCGCGCAAGGTCTGGGCGGCGGTGCGGTAGACGAGCACCGAGACGCCTCCCAGCGCCACGCCCAGGAGCAGCAAGAAAAAGACGATCAACGACAAGCGGATGGAACGCATCTTATTCGCCTTCGCCTCGCAGCATGTAGCCTTCGCCCCAGCGGGTGAGAATCAAGGGTTTCTCAAATCCCTTGTCGATCTTGGTCCGCAGGTAGCGAATGTAGACGTCGACGACATTCGACGTGTTCTCGTCGTATTCATCGTACAGGTGTTCCCAGATCATCGTGCGCGTGACGACCTTGCCGCGATGAAACGCGAGAAACTCAAGTAAGGCGAACTCCCTGGGCGTCAAGTAAATCGCTTGCTCGGCGCGTTTGACGGTGCGAGCGGCAGTGTCGATTTCCAGATCGCACACGCGCAGCACCGGATCTTTCACCTGATGGCTGCGGCGAATCAGCGCTCGCAGACGGGCGAGAAGTTCTTCGAGCTGGAAAGGTTTGGTCAGGTAATCGTCGGCGCCGAGATCCAGACCCGCGACTTTGTCTTCCAGCGTGTCCTTGGCGGTAAGGACGAGGACGTGGGTCTTGAGGCCCTCTTTGCGCCAGTTCTGCAGCAGCGTAAGGCCGTCGATTTTGGGGAGCATGAGATCAAGGATGATGACGTCGTAATCCGCAGTGCGGGCTTTGTAATTGCCCACCTCGCCGTCCTCAGCCACGTCGACGGCGAAACTCTCCTCTTCGAGCCCGCGCCGTAGCGAACGGAGCAGCGGTTTATGATCTTCGATAATCAGCACCCGCACGCCTGGCCTCCCGCCGGGAAGGACGATGGTGAAACCCTACTTCAGGGTAACACTCGCGGCATGAGAGGATCATGAGATTTGCTAATCGGTCGGCGCCAGCATCGCCCGCAACTGAACGAGCGGTCCGGCGCGCCATTCCCGCAGCCAGACGTCGAAGGCCTCTCGCTCACGCGGCAAACGGGCGCGGTGCCACTCCAGCAAGCTACCCAGCGCCGGCTTCATCCGCTTGAGCGAAACTGCATCGAGCTGGGCGAGCAGACCCTGTAACCGCAGCCCTGCGACGTGGCTGTCGTTCGCCTTGCCGAGAATTTCCTGCATCGCTTCGACGTGCGGATAGATTTCGCCGCGAAAGGTCGGCGGAAAGGCGTCGGCGAATACCTCCAGCGCGTAACGCAGTCGCTTGCCGACGATGCGTACCTCATGTAAGTGCTCGTAATCGTCCAGCGGCCCGGCAGTGACGGAGCCGAGTTCCGCTAGCAAGTCCGTGAGCCAGCGCTTGCCCAGATCGCTCAGCGACTTCAGTTCCTGCGCCCGTTCGACGGCTTCAAGTGCGTTTTGGAAACACTTATTGAGCTTGCCTCGCGCCTTCTCGTCGAAGGCGACCAGTGACTCCTGGGCAGCACGTCGTTGGCCGAGTCCGTAACCCAGGAGAAAGTCGAACCCGGGGCGTTGACGGGCGCTGGCCTCGCTCGAACGTCGACCTAGTTCCTTGAGAAACACGTCCCAATCGCGGGCGTCGCCGGCGGCGCGGCGCACGTCGCGCATCGCCTGACGCAGTTTCTTGGCGTGCTTGTTCGGCAGACAGACGGCGAAGATGTCGACCGCCGCCCGCGCGCGGCGCGTCCCCACGCGCAACTGATGCACGTGTTCGATGTCTTCGCTGGAGCGCTCCACCGCGAGCGGCAAATATCGGCTTACCACTTCTAACCGCGCTGCCAATACCTGCCGAGCCGCTTCGTCGAGCGGCGTGGATGCGTGCAAGCCCTTGATCCACTTCCCGTCAGCCATTTCGTCTCTCCTTCCAGAAGTGTATCGCTCCAGGCTCGCGCCAAAAACAAGAAACCTACGTGAAAGTTCGCTTTCCGTTCCGCGCAACCCGTAGGTTATGCAGGGAGCGTGCACAATCGTCACGACCCGCCCAACGGCCTGAACCCCGATCGAGTTTTTCCGGCGACCTGGCGTTGAGCTGAAATCGACAGGCGAATCAACCGATTTTACAGAAGCGGCGTGAGCCCGATGCAGCTCGTGCGAAGGTCTGATGAAAATGCCGGAATTGACGGCGGTCACGCTTGACATTCTCCGGCTTTATTGCAAAGGTTAAGGGAACGGATTTCTTGGTCCCCGAGTATCCCCTCATGGCCCTCATCGAAATCGCGATCCAGCAGGCAGCGGTTATCCCCATCCGCGCCGGACGCATCTGCCTGGTAAAATCCAGTAGCGGCAAACGTTGGGTCGTCCCCAAGGGACACATCGAAGAAGGCCAAACCGCCGGCGAGGCGGGCCTTCAGGAAGCCTGGGAGGAAGCCGGGCTCACAGGCGTCCTTCGCGACGAATCGATCGGCGCCTATCAGTACGAAAAGGCCGGCGTCCTTCGCCATGTCACCGTCTACGTCATGGATGTCACCGAAATCGCCCGCTCCTGGCCCGAACAAGATTTCCGGGAACGCTCCTGGCTCACCCTTCTCTCCGCACTCGCCCGCATCGAAGAACCCGGGCTCCGCAAGCTGGTCCGTAAAGCGATGCTCGTCTGACTGGAACTCCCCGCTGCCATTCCCATATAATGGAATTGCCAGGCGTGTTTGACGCGGGGAGAAGCGAGTCGTTCACAGCTCCCAACTCTTCATTCACCATTCACGAGGAGCGGGCGTGCTGCCTACCGTCGAAACTTCGTTGACTCCCGAGGAAAAGTTCCGCGAATACCTCGCGAGCCGAACCCGCCCCCAGCGCTTCACGGGCCAGCAACGCGACATGGTCCGCTACATCTTTTCCAAACACAACCATTTCGACGCCGACCAACTCATCGACGAAATGAAGCAAGAAGGCTTCCAGGTGAGCCGGGCTACCATTTACCGTACGCTCTCCAAACTCGTCGACGCCGGGCTGCTCCGCCGACTCGACATCGGCGCCCGCACCCATTACGAACACGACTACGGCTACCCGCAGCACGATCATCTCGTGTGCCACAATTGCAGCAAGATGATCGAGTTCCAGCACACCACCATGGAGAACCTCATGAAAGAGGTGTGCAATTCCTACGGCTTCCACTACCAGGGCCACAGCTTCGTGATCCGCGGCCTGTGTTCAGACTGCAACCGGATGAAGAACACCAAGCGTCGGCTGGATCTGGTGTAGAGACGCTATTCATTCTTCGCCTGCACCACGATGACCCAACCCGTCTTGCGAATCGCGTCCGAGCGGCTCTTGACAAGGACCGGCTCCAGCGCCGCCATCCAGCGCTCGCGCGGGGAATCGCTCAGCGGGTCCGCGTACTCGAACTCGATCCCTTCGCCCGGCGACTTCGCCAGCGTCTCGTTGGCCTCGTCTTGCCGTCCGCGCAAGTTTTGCAGCGCCGTCATACGTTCCAGCAGCGAGGCGCCGACGCGGTAGTTTTTCAGCGGCACCCCCTCTTGGCCACGCTCGCTGAGTCGGCGATGCTGCAATACGAGGCCTCGGCGTTCCTCGTCGTCGGTCCAGTCGGGACGCGTGTCGACGAGCACCGCAAATTGGTCCGGACCAAACTGCTGCAAGGCCGAGAACGCGCCGACCTCCACAGTCATGCCCAGGACGCCGATCACTTCGGACTTTGCATCTCGGCTGGTGCGGATCGGGACGGAGAACGCCACCTTGAGATTCTGATCCCGACTGCTCCGATAGACCCTGGAAAGGTACGGCTTTGTCAGCGGCGCGACCGAACCCGGCTCGAGGCTTTTGACGAGATCCTTCCCCTGGCCATGGAAGTAGTCGCGATAGACGAAGTTGTTGCCGAGCTGATTCTTCAGGTCGGCGCCCACGGCCCCCGCCAGCGCGACGAGCGTGCCCCGGCGGTCGTCGATGAACCACGTGCTCGATTTGGCATGCTCCTGGTGATCGATGAAGTTCTGGTTCAACCATTTTTGGAGCGGCTCCCAGCGCGTCCGATCGCTCGGATCCGCATTCGCGTGACTGAGGTATTCCAGAAGCTTTGCGTCGGACGCTTCAGACTCCAGCGCGTTCCAACGCACGCCCATCTCGGCCGCCATCGAGCGGGCGGCGAACTTGGCGGCGAAGCGCAGACTCGAATGCCGATGGGCGCGTTCCCGCTGCGCCGTCTGACTCGTCCACCAGAGCGCCGTCACCGCCAGTGCGAGTAGCGCCGAGACCCCCAGGCCCAGCGCGAGCGCCACGCCCCGATGCCGACGCGACCAGCGCGATAGACGATTCAGCCCCGTCTCGCGACGGACCGAAATCGGTTCGTCCGCCAGCCAATTCTCGATGTCGGCAGCCACGTCGAGCGCACTGCCGTAGCGATCGTGGGGTTTCAGGGCCATGCATTTGAGGCAAATCGCTTCGAGGCCGAGCGGCACCCCTTTGCGCACCTTCGACGGAGGATCGAAGTGTCCCTTCCGCACGCGATTGCAAACTTCGTTCGGATCTCGGCCTTTGCACGCCGCCTCGCCGGTGAGGAGCCGATAAAACGTCGCTCCGAGGCTGTAAATGTCGGTGGCAGGGGTGAGCGTCGGAGCCGCGATCGCTTGCTCCGGGCTCATGAACGCGGGGGTGCCGATGGGACTTCCGATCGAACTGCCGCTCCTGGAAGACGACTTCACGAGCAGCGTCTTCTCGCCGCTGGCGCGGGCTTGCTGATCGCGATCGACGGGCATGGCCAGGCCCCAGTCGACGAGTAGGGTTTCGCCGTATTTGCCGAGCATGATGTTATCGGGCTTGATGTCGCGATGGAGGATGCCGCGATTGTGGGCGTAGGCAACGGTGTAGCAAACCGAGGCGAATCGGCTCAGCAGGTTGCGAAAGTCGAGATTGCGTTTGCTGGTATTCGCGGGATCGCCCGTGCGGTGGTAGCGCCGGATCGCCGCCTCCAGCGATTCGCCGCGGATGAAACGCATGACGTAGAACGGCTGACCGTCGCCGCGCTGTCCGAGGCCGTAGACTGGCACCACGCCCGGATGTTCCAGTTTGCCCGTGACCTCGGCCTCGCGAATGAGTTCCGCCTGAGCTTCCGGGAATTCCGCGATGCGGTCCTGCATGAACTTGACGGCGACCTCGCGGTGCAGCCGCACGTCGTTCGCCAGGTAGACAATGCCCAGGCCTCCCTTGGCGACGAAACGCGGATCTTCGATCTCCGACCGCATTTCCAGCTTCGACTTCGGATCGATCCCATCGGTAGGCGGCCCCGCGTCGTCGGTTCGGCCTCCGTTGCCGGCGGTATCGCATTCTCCCTCGAGTCGATTCAGTACGAGGATGTGCCGATCGAGATGCGCCGCCAACTCCGGATCATCCGGGCACAATTCCTGCGCGGTCACGTTCCTGCCTTGCTCGCGGGCATCTTCCCATTGGCAGAGCAATTCGAGTAGCCGTGAATCTATTGTCATGAGTTATTCCCGAGTCCGAAACGCCCGCCAGGGCGAATGATCGAGACCCTTTAGAATCCGGAGAAGTTGCCGCCGACTTTTTCCGACAGGGCGATGCAGGCGGTGTGCCAGCGCCGCCGGGCGGTTCTCTCGTCGACCTGGAACAATTCCGCAATTTCGACGAATGTCCAGCCGTGATAAAAGCGTAGGCCCACCGTTTCGCGCAACTCGATCGGCAACTCCTCGATCGCTTCATGCACGGACTGCCAAAACTCCAGGTCGGCCACGTTCCCCTTCGAGTCGGCAGGATCCAGACCGGGACGCGAGTCGTCGCGGGCCAAGCTTTCGTGGTTGGCGCCCAGGCCGTGCGAGCCCTGGTATCGGCGCACGAGATCGAGCAATTCGCGACGAATTTGCGTGGCGGCCAGGTTGAGGAAGTGCCGGGTGTTTTGCGGCGCCACCGTTTCGAGCGCCCGCATGAAGCGCAGCGACGCGTTTTGCAGAATGTCGTCGGAATCTTCCCAGCGCTGTACCGACGGGAATTTTTGCAGCATCTTATGAGCGAGGCGCCGAAGTTGACCGTCGGCGCGGCGCAGGATTTCGTTCTTCGCCGACTCATCCCCCGCCTGCAAGCGCGCGACGAGCTGTGCCAATTCTTGCGTGACCATCGGATTGTCGTTCATGATTTTCTCCTGCCGATTCCACTATATCGATCCGCTTGCTCCTCTCCCAGGACAAATACCTGCCGCCTGCAGAATCTCATAACACTCTCGTAATCCAATTTTCTTTCGGATTTCGCGATTTTTTTGTCCACATTTGCGCACGGGGGTGTTAGAAAAGGTGCGTCGGTAGTTCATGCCGTTGGTCTCGGCGTCCGGGATCATCGGCTTCTGTCAAATGGGCGCGTTGGAGAATCGTTATGTTGCAATGGAAAATCGCCGGGTTGTGCCTGGTGGGTGCGGTGGCCATTCTGTTTTCTCAGATGAGCCCGCAACAGAGCCAGGGACAGGACAAGAAGACCGCTGAGAAGAAGGCCGCAGACAAGAAGGCCCCAGACAAGAAGGCCGGCGCCAAGGAACCGGAACACAAGGAGCTTTCCAAGGAAGCCAAGGCGGTCATCGCCATTTCCGCCGCGCGTCAGATGGCCGAGTACGGCCGGGAACACAAGTCGCCTGAGGCGTTGATCGCCGCCGCCAAGGTGCTCGGAACCTCCGAATTCGCGCAGGGCAAAGTCGCCCCCGAATCCAAGGTCGGCAAGGCTGAAAAGGTGACCGGCACCGAAGGCCTCGACGAAGCTAACAAGCTGCTCGACGAAGCCACCAAGCTCGCAAAGACCGATCACCTCAAGGGCGTGATCGCCCAGGTCCGCGACGATCTCAAGGAAGTCAAGCGCGGCGCCATCGGCGGCCCCCGCACCTTCAACGGATTCTTCACCGGCACGCCCAACGACCGCATGGACACCTACTACATCCGCGTCTACGGCGGCGAATCCACCTACGTCAGCGTCGGCGGCTACAACGCCAGCCAGGGCGGACTTGATCTGGATCTCAGCGTCGTCAACAGCAACGGCCAAGTCGTCGCCAGCGATTCCAGCGTCGGCCCCAACGGCAACGTCTCCTTCTACGCTCCCTACGACGGCAATTACACCATTCGCGTCACCAACTTCAACCCCAACATCGCGTGCCGTTACACCCTGTCGCACAACTAAACGACCAAGCGAACGCTGAAAAGGCGGAAGGGCAGCGCCCTTCCGCCTTTTTTGTTTTGAGGAGTAAGCTGGCTGCAAAGCTTGGCGATGGGTTAAGGCGAGCGGCCGACGTGAGTCGGCCGGTATAGCATCCCATTCGAAGATCCGATCGAAACCGCTCAAGCACACGTACCGGCCGACTCACGTCGGCCGGTCGCCTAATTCGGAGACTCCCTACGGTATTCCGTCATTTCTTCCGAACGCTCTAAGGGTCGATCTAAGATTTATATCTTACCAGGGCCTGGCGACCGGGGCGATAGGAGTCGGCTTTACAGGCCGAATTTAAGAACGTCCCATTTAGAGCTACGCAACTTGCGCAGTCTGAAATCAGGCTTTACCCAACAGTGAAACGCAGCGCTGTCCAGCTAATCGCCTCGCAGATTGAGGCCCATGCCGCGTAGCTTCTCCCGGACCTCATTCAGCGACGTCATGCCGAAGTTCTTCGACTCCAGCAACTCGTCCGCGGTGCGGCTGATCAGTTCGCCCATCGAATTAATGCCCAGCCGGTTCATGCACTTGCGAGCGCGCACGGATAGATTCAATTCGCTCACCGGCTTGTTCATCATCGCCTGCTCGGCGTCCGAAAGCGGGGCGCTGTTGGGGAATCGGCGTTCGAACTGGCCGCCGCCTTGTTCCAGGGCCTGGCCGAGCCGTAACGTCTTCGCTCCCAGGATCTGCTTGATCTCCTGCAGCGACGTTTCACCGAAATTCTTGCTCGAAAGCAATTGCTGCTCGCTGACGCGCGTGAGGTCGCCGAGCGTGCGGATGTTCATCTTGCGCAAGCAATTTCGGCTCCGCACCGACAGCTCGAAATCGGTGACCGGGATATCGAGCACCTGGCTCATCTTCGAATGCGCGACGTCGGCATCCGGGTTATAGTACATCGTGACCGACGCTTCCGAATCCTTGAGGAACAACTTCGCCTGTTCGTTGTTCGGGTCGGCGTTCACGAGCCGTTTGTAGCACTCGACGGCCTTTTCGTACTTCTCCGAATCCTCGTAGAGGATGCCGAGATTCATGACCAGACCGATATGGTGCGGCGGATAATCGAGGCAGCGTTCGTAATACTTGATCGCTTCGTCGTCATTGCCGACGAGATCGTTGGCGTGGCCCAGCTGGAACAGGGCGCCGGTATGGCCCGGGTCGAGTTCGACGGCCCGTTCGAAATGCTTCACCGCAAGATCGCGATGCCCTTCGCTGGCGTGGAAGCTCCCGGTCTGGTAGTGGAATTCGGCGTTGTGGCTCGCCTGGTCTTCGTGTTTGTGCAGCAGCGCCTTGGCTTCCTTGACTTCGCCACGCAGCCGGTGGATGCCAGCTTTCTGCAGATGAACCTGGGCACTGGTGTAGCCGGACTTCTCGGCCTTGTCGAAGGCTTTGTAGGCGTCGTCGAGTTGTTGATTTTCGAGCAGGGCTTTGCCGAGATAGAAGTTGGCGAGGGCGCCCTCGCCTTGCTTGAGGCTCTCGGCGGAGTCGGCCATTTTGCCGAGGAAAAAGTTGGTGATGCCGAGCTTGAGGTGAAGCTTCTTGGCAACAGGCCCGGCGGCGTTCTCGAGCTTCTTCCGCAGCGCCTCGGCACATTCGCGCAACGTCTTATACTGCGTCTTGCCTTGGGCGAGGCCGTCGCGCAGCCGCTGGACGGTACCGGCGTCGCAGTCTTCGCGTTCCACTAGCAGGGCTTTCAAATCGATGAGCGGAGTTTCGGCCATGGCAGGGTCTCCAACAATCAACAAAATCTCCCCGCAGCCGTTGTCGCCACGGCCAAAGGGAGCGGATCGATTATGTTCGGAAAGGGCTTTGCATCGCCTGGAGGTCTCGTAAGGCAGTAGTATACGGACCGTCCCCGCGAATGCAAGACGACGTGATACTTCAGAACGTCATCGACGTGTTCCGAAAATCTCATGACACGCTTCGGCCATTCCCAGGACGTAAGTCGAACGACCGCCACGCGCGGTTTTGAAAGAGTACCTTACCCTCACTGGATCCGCCGAGCCATGTTATGCGAAAGTTGGTTGGTGAGGGAGTATCGAGAAACTTGCAATCGAACTCCGGTGGGGTGCGCAACGCAAAAGCCGCGGTCCGAAGGGACCGCGGCTTTTGACTTTTCAGGACTCCAGCAGCCCTCTACGCAGTGGGCGGCGAGGTCGGAGCGGCCGACTTGCGTCGGCGGTACAGGGCGTAGAGACCGGGGATGCCGAGCAGGCCCAAGAGCAGGCTGGCGGGGGCGGGGATGACGTTACCGCCGCCGGGCTTACCTTTTTGTCCTTGATTCTGCTTTTGATTCTGTCCCTGGCTCTGCTTTTGTTGCTGTTGTTGTTGTTGCTGGTTCTTGTTGTTGATGGTGATGTTGGTACCGGTGTTCTGGTCGGTACCGGTTTCGGCGCCGGTGTCGGCGGTGCCGCCGCCCGTACCCCCGCCGGTTCCCCCGCCCGTACCGCCGCCTGTGCCGGCGCCGGGTTGACCGAAGCCCGAGCCGGTGCCGGGGAAGCCGATGCCGCCCCCGAAGCCGCCGCCGCTACCGCCCGTGCTGGAACCGCCGGCGAAGCTGGGAGGCGTGATGCTACCGACGGAACCGCCGCCTGCGGCAGCCGATTCGGGTCCGGGGCCCGGAGGACCGCTGGCGTTGGCAATGCCGTTGCCGGAGCCGCCGCCGAATCCGTCAATACCCACGGCCCCAATGCTGCTCCCGCCCACCGCAGTGCTGGCGAGGGCGAGCGCCAAGCCGTCGCCGCTCCCGTTGTTCGAGACCAGCGCAACGGTCGATTCGGGCAATCCCGCTGCCCGAGCGGCTGCAGCTACGCTCGCCTCAGCGCCCAAACCCAGGCCGGACAGAGTGATCGCTGCCTTGTCCAGCGCCGTCGGTTCGGGGCTGACGTCGAAGATGCGTTCGGCTTCCGCGGAAGTTTGGCTGACCTTGGCTTTCCAGTCTCGCAAACGAATCGGCGACGGAGCGGGCGGATACTTCGACGTGAAGCCGAAGATCACGCTCTGCTGCCCTTCCTCGATCTGGCTCGCCTGGTCCCAATCGACGCGGAACACGGTTTGAGCAGTTTCGCGACGGCCCACGAGTTGGGTCTCGAGCGGCGCGGTCGGCTGATTCTCGAAGTGAAGCAGCTGCACGAGCTTGGGCTGCACGCCACGGGTGAGCTGGTTTTTCCGCAGAACGTCGATCTGATCGCCGACGGTCTTGGATTCGAGAATCTTCGGGTTGGCGGTGCCGCCGGTGATGGTGCTGACGACCTGGAAGCCGTTGGCGCGGCCGTCGCCGTCGCTCAGGTAGATCGCTTTATGACCGTTGACATATTCCTTGTGCTTCCCCCCCGTGAGCTGCTCGCTGGTCGCGGTGTTGGCGAGGTTGGAGACCGGGATGATGTTCTCCTTGCTGATGTCCTTGGAGGACAATTTCTCCCGGTCTTCGTTCGCCTTGATTTCCTGGGCGACGTTGAGCTGGAACGAGCTGTCGGCGAAGTACCCCCAGGACGTGATCGCTCGCGAATCGAGGTTGATTTTGAGCGAGAAGCTGGCGACGCCCTTAGTTTTGCCGAAGGGTTCCGGCGCGCTCTTCATGTTGGCGATGTCTTCCTGCACCACCAGGCGTTCGTTCTGCTTGACCAGATGGCGATCGTGGTAGCCGCGATCGTTGACGACCTGGTAAAGGTAGACGTACTCGGCCGCGGTGTCGAGATTGGGGGAATACTGTCCGTCGATATTGAGACCGGGTTCAAAGGAGGAATCAAAGCGACTGGAGCCGACGCCCCAGGTATCGCCGGTCTTGGCGTCGGCCTCGGTCCGTTTGAAAACGGCGAAGAAGACGGTGCCGCCGAAGAGTTCGCTCTTTTGCTTGCCGAGGATGGAGGCGGCGCTGGCGTCGCGAGCTCGGTCAAGAATGCTCAGCGTCTGGGTGCTGTGGTTGCCGGGATGGACGTAGCCGGCGCGAATGAGGTTGAGCCGCTTGCCGTCGCCGAACAGGCCGGGCTGGAAGGCGCCGAGCGTCGGAACGATGACTTCGCCGGGGGTTTCTTCGGTTTTCTGTAGGGAGACGGCGCGGATGAAGGTGGAGCCGGTCTTGGGGAGCACGTCGCTGGTGAAGCCGAAGAGGACGCTGTGCTCACCCGACTTGACGACATTCTTGCCGACGAAATCGACGACGAAGTCGGAGGTCTTCTTGGTTTTGTCGTAATCGAGTACCTTGACCGATTCGGGGACGTTGGCGGCGCCTTGATCGGCGAGCTTGGCGGTGTTGTCGTGGATGCCGACCTGCTTGGTCTTGGGCAGATTGAGCACGCTGGAACCGATGCCGATTCGGCTCAGGGCGTCGGGAGAGAAGGCGACGCGTTTGGCGCCGCTTTCATGCTTGCTGCCGGCCATGGCCTTCATCGGCATGGCAGCCACAGCCATGATCGGGCCGGCGTTGTTGACTTGCTGCGTGACGATGCCGGTACCGTCGAAATGACCCCACGAGCGAACGAAGCTGTGGTGGATCGGCAGGGGGATGCGAATCTTATCGATCGCGGGAGTCTCATCGACGCCGCCCGGTTGGACAATATCATCGGCGATCGCGGTCCGGCGGTCGTTGATGACCTGATAGACGTACAGGAACTGCGGCCGAGATTCAGCGCTGGTAAGCTGGGCAGGCGACTTGTCGCCGGGGCGGAATTTCGAATCGAAATTCTTGTCGTTCGTGCCGTAGACGTCGCCCGGTTGGCCGTCGTACTGATAGATCGCGTACATGACGGTACCGCCGAAGAGCGTCCCCTTCTCGGCGATGCCGGCGAGTTTGATTTCGCCGCTGGGGCGCGTGAACCCGGCGCCGAGGAGCCGATAGCTCGACATCGGCGCCTGCTTGACTTCGCCCGACTGCTTCGGGGCCTGAACGATTTCCGGCTGTTGACTCCAGAGCGCCGGCAGCGTCGCCGCCAACGCTCCCCAGACGGCGATGCCCGTCCAGCGAAGAACCGAGACTTTGTTCCGTACCTGTGCCATGAGGGGCCTCTCTTTGAAGATTGTTCCTACGATGCGTAATCTTAGAACGCAAGTGGCATGCCGGTCGTTTTTTCGCAGGCCTTTTTTCCACTATTATCGCTATCCTCAGACAAATCGCAAGACTTTCAACTAATTTCCCCAGCTTCACAGCGCAAATGTTCACTTATCATTTGTTAAGCCTTCTCGCGTAAATTAACAAGACATGCTTCCGAAGGTTTACATTCCATGGCCAGCGTTCTATTCTCCCCGGGCAAGCCGATCACGTGGCAAGGGCGACCCTTCCTGCGCGGCGTTGTGCCCATGGGCGACAATCGCGGGCAGACGTTCACCATCGCGCAGCCGCTGGGGGGCCGGTATCAAATCGTAAGGTGTTTCACGTCAGGGGGCATGGGCTTGCTGCTGGAAGGACTGGACCTGCGGACGCGGGCGCCGGTCCTGATCAAAACGATTCTGCGTTACGCGATCGCGCCGTACGCCAAGGTCGCCGACCGCGCGGGGTTCACGCAGCAGCTGCTGTTGCCGCGAAAGACGCTGGAGATGGAGAGGCGCATCCTGGTGCTCTTGCGCAACGCGGGCGTGAGCGCGGTGCCGCATCCCAACGACTTCGTGTACGACGCCAATCCGCAGCTTGAAGGGCCGTACGTCACCGAGGACAAGTCGTCGTGGATCTACGATGATTTGGCGATGGTCGAGCACGAGCCGTATCTGGTGATGGAGGCGGTGGCCGGGACGTCGCTGGAAGAGATTTTACGGCAAGGTGCAATCAGCCAGGCGCGCACGCTGCGGATTTTCGGCCAAATCCTCGACGTCCTGGGCGCGTTGCATGAGCCTCGGGCGATGAAGCCGGGCATGACCTGGCAGCTGATCTACCAGGATCTCAAGCCGGCGAACATCCTGGTGTCGGCTCAGGATCGGGCGACACTGGTCGACATGGGGGGCTGCCAATTGCTGAATCTCGTCGGCGCCAAGAAGCTGCTCCCCGGCGCGGCCACCGCGGGTTACTGTGCCCCCGAATGCGAACGGCCGCTCGAGTCGCTCACGCCCAAGGCGGACATCTATTCCGTCGGCGCCAACCTGTTTCACGCGCTCACCGGCAAAAGTCCGCTCGACTTTTTCGGCGGCATCCCCATGCCGCAGCCGCGAGCGGTTCGCTTCGACCTCGAACCGCTGCGCGGCGTATGCAGCAGGCCGCTGCGCCGCATCGTGCGTCAGTGTCTGGACCCGGACCCCTCACGGCGTTTCGCGGATGTCCCCGCGCTGCAACGGGCGCTCTTTCAGGCGGCGCAGGCGACAAGCGAATAGGCCAAGTAACGCTTGCGTCTTGACGCGAAGCCACTTCTTGAATTCGGCCTTTCGCCGCAGTTTCTTCTCCCTCGGAATGTGCACGATACGGACGCGGTGTTTACTCCGCGGCGCCGCCTTGCCAATCCTGCGAGCGGAACGGCGACGCGGGGAGTCCTTCCTTGTTCATCAAGTTCGGGTTGGCGACGTTGCGCCAACCGAAGCGTACCTGTGCCGGTTCGCTCACGCCCTGAGCTTTCACGACGACGGTGTTGCCGTCGATCGTCGCCTCGGCCGCGACGAAGGCGCCGTCCTTGCCGGCGATCTCGAATTCGCTGAGGGCTTTGCCGTCGCGCGCCTGCAGGCCGCCGCCGGTGTGCGCGAACGAGACGCGGATCTTGTCGCCTTCGATCTTCATGCTTTTGTAAAGCGGGCCGGAATAGACGAGCTCCTTCTTGCCATAGTCCTTGGCCAGCGCCCAAAGAGCGAGGCGTTCGCCGTAAGGTTGCTTGTTGCTGGGATGGATGTCTTTGACGTTGTCGACGAGATCGGTGCTGACCGCCATGCCGGTGCCGGGGATTTTCAAACTGGCGACCTGAGCTTCCCAGAGCGGCGGCAGCAGGTCCGCTTTGTAATTGGAATAAGGGGAGATCTGGACGAAATAGAACGGCAACTCGGCGCCCCACAGGCCGCGCCAGCCCTTGATGAGCTTTTCCATGTTATCGCGATATTTCATTCCCTGGCCGACGTTGCTCTCGCCCTGGTACCAGGTGAAGCCACGCAGGGCGAACGGCTGAACCGGCGCGATCATGCCGTTGTACATGCCGCCGGACTTCTTCTCCTCCACGAGCCACGGCTCAATCGCGGAACCGCCCCACGAACTATTGATGAGGCCGATGGGGACGTTGAGTTCCTTTTGCAGGCGGACGCCGAAGTGATAGAGGACGGCGGAGAATCCAGTCACCGTTGTCGGCGAACAGACTTGCCATTTGGCGTTGACGTCGAGCGCGGGCATCGGCGCCTGCACCTTGGGAACCTGGAACAGACGAATCGTGGGCCGATCCGCGGCGGCGGCGTTCTCCTTGGCGCCACGCGATTGACTGATCCGCCACTCCATGTTGGACTGCCCCGAGCCGAGCCAAACCTCGCCGATGAGCAGATCCTCCAAGACGATCTCGTTCTTGCCGGAGATGGTCATGGTGTGCGCCTTGCCGTCGGCTTTGACCGGCTCCAGGATCACTTTCCAGCGGCCTTTTTCGTCGGCCTTGGCGCTGGCTTTCTGAGCGTCCAGCTTGACGGTCACTTCTTCGCCGGGTTCGGCCCAGCCCCAGATTGGCAGCGGACGATCGCGCTGCAGCACCATGTGGCTGCCGATGACGTTGGGCAACTTGACGTCGGCGCGGGCGGATGGCGGCACGCTCAACGTGAGCGCGGCAATACAGGCGAGGAATAGAAACCTTCTCATGACGATCCTTTCGAGTGCAGAAAGCGGAATCTTCGAAATGACAGCCTACGGCATCCGCACGCGAAATACCACCAAAACGTTCCCAGGTCGACGTCCCAGATCTCCCAGCGGCACGCCGATAAACTTGGTAGAATGGCAGCACCGTTTCGTGGACTCGGGAGATGTCATGGCAACGGCAACACGCACCTACTCCAGCGAGCTGTCGCAACTGGCGAGCATGCGCGAGTTTGTCGGCGAAACTTGCCGTCGCGAATGGGCCAGGCCCGCCGACGAAACCGTCATCCGTCAACTCGAATTGGCCCTGACCGAGGCGGCCGCCAACGTGATCCGTCACGCCTACCAGGAACGCGCGGGCCAAGCGATTGAGCTGACGCTGGAGATTCTTGCGGAACAGGTTTGCCTCACGCTCTCACACGACGGCCCGCCTTTCGATCGTACGGCCGTGCCGCCGCCGACGTTTGACGGCAGCCGCGAGGGAGGGTTCGGAGTATATATGATGGAGCGATTGGCGGATCAGGTCTCGTATTTCCAGGAGCCTGGCGGCCGCTCGGCGGTACGCCTGGTCAAGCTTCGTCTGCCGACTGTCAGGGAGTAAACTATGGCCTTGCGCATTGAGAAATTCGGCGACGTCGCCGTGGCGACCCTGACCGTGGCCCAGTTTGACGCCGGCTACGCCGACGAGTTCAAACGGGAGATCGCCCCGGTCCTGAAGGAGACGCGCAAGCTCGTCCTCGATTTGGCGAATGTCGAGTTCGTCGATAGCCGGGCGTGCGGCGGCATTCTGTCGTGTCTCAAGCGCCTGAGCGAAGCCGGAGGCGAGTTGAAAATCTGCCAGGCGAACGAGTTCGTGCGAAACGTCTTCGAATTGATCCGCCTGCATCGCGTCTGCCAGATTCTGGGGACCAAGGAGGAGGCCGTCGCGGCTTTTTCCGCCGGTCCCGCCACAGATTCGGCTCGGTGACTTTATGGCCTTCTTGCGTGAAACGTCCAGCGCTCGAACGTATCCGCTTACCAGCGCCACGACCGTGATCGGCCGTGAATCGACGTGCGACATTCGCGTTACCCATAGCCGTGTTTCGCGTCGGCACGCTCAAATCATCTGCGTCGAAAAAGAATACTTCGTCGAAGATCTCACGAGCGCCAACGGCACCTTCCTCAATGGCGAAAGGCTCCGCGAAAAGGCGCGTTTGCACCCAAACGACCGGATCGAGCTTCCCGGCCTGGCCGTCAGTTTCCAAGAAGAGCAGGTGCCAAACCCGGCGGCTCAACCCGCCTTTGCGTCAACTCCGGAACCCGCCCCCGACCGGACCTACATTGCCTCGGCATTTGATCTCAAGGAAGGGTTGCGCGTCGAGGTGGCGCCGGAAGCGAAACTGCGAGCTGTCCTGGAAATTTCCAAGAATCTCAGCGGCGCCCTGAACCTGGAAACGGTCTTGCCGAAGATTCTCGAGAGCCTTTTCACCGTCTTCCCGCAGGCGGAGCGAGGCTTTATTTTGCTGCTCGACCCGTCCACCGCGCAACTTCGCCCCCGGGCCGTGCGTCGCCGCGATGACTCCAGGGACGAGACGTTGCCGCTGAGCCAGTCGGTCGTCAAACATGCGATGAAAACGGGCCAGGCGATCCTCAGCGGCGATGCGGGGCACGACGCTCGCTTTGACGGCAGCCAAAGCGTCCGTGCTCTACAACTTCGTACGGTGATGTGCGTACCGATGCTCAGCCAGCAGGGGACGCCTTTGGGCGTCATTCAGATCGACGGGCAAAATCCGCTGAAGAAGTTCGAAGCCGAAGACCTCGACGTGCTGCTGTGCGCCAGCGCCCAGGCGGCCCGGGCCGTGGAACTCGCCCAGCTCCATGAAGCGCGTCGCGAACTCGAAGCTGCCACCGAGATTCAGAAGAGTTTCTTGCCGCGCGAACGGCCGCAGGCCCAGGGCCTGCGCTTCGTCGATCACTATTCGCCCGCGCAGCAGATCGGCGGCGACTACTTCGATTACATTCCGCTGCCCGGCAATCGCCTGGCGATCACGCTGGGGGACGTGGCCGGTAAGGGCGTGGCCGCGGCGCTGCTCATGGCCCAGCTCTCGGCCTTCACGCGTTTCTGCCTCGCCGGCGAACCCAACGTGGGCAAGGCGTTGTCGCAGCTCAACGCGCTCTTGAGTCGGACGGCGAGCGAGGATCGCTTCGTCACCTTCGTGGCCGCGGTCATCGACCTGGGCACCTTCACCGCGACTTTGGTCAACGCCGGTCATCCGCCGCTCTTGCGCCGCCGGGGATCCGAAGTCGAGGAGTTGGGCGCCGACATCGCCGGCCTGCCGTTGACGGTGATCGACATGCCGTACGACGAGTTAGCGATCACGCTCGAACCGGGCGACGCGTTGCTGCTGTACACCGACGGCGTGACCGAGGCCCGAAATTCGCGCAACGAGGTGTATGGCCTGGAGCGATTGAAAGCGTTGATGGGACAGGGCGAGCCCGACGTCGAAGCAATGGGCGCCGCGATCGTGGCGGAGGTCCGTCGCTTCGAGGCGGGCCGGCCGGCCAGCGACGATTTGACGCTGGTCGGCGTTGCCCGTGAGCGGTAGCAAGCAAGTGCGGCCAATCTCCGCTTATCTGAACTCACGCATGTCGGAACGCTTGATCGGCGGGTATGCCGTGAACCAGCGGGCGATGTCGCCGGCCGCTCGCCGGTTGAACTCGGCGCGGAATTGCTTCACCGATTTGTCCGACGAATCCTCCATCACGTCCGCCGGATGCGTCGTCGTGTAAATCTGCTTGAACGCCACCGGTTCGCCCGATTTCGGTTCCACCTCCACCACGCGGACGTCGAGGATCACCTTGCCCTGGTACATCGCGGGCCGACAGTTCGGCGCGTAGAGCGACATCGGTCCCAGCTCGAGCTGGATCACCTTGTCGGCGCCCAGACGTTTGCCGAGTTCCTGTAGCGACGACGAATCGGTGATCGGCTTGGTCTGGTAACTCTTGACCCGCGAGCCGGGAATGAACTTGACCTTTTCCTTGTTCTCGGCGCATTTCTTCGTCAGATGGGCGACGAGGAACTGGCCAAGTTCGTAGTCGGCGTCCTTGAGTTCGTCCTGGAATTGCGCGTCTCCAAAGTGAGAGACGACGGCGACGGTGATCTCTTTTTCCTTGTCCGCCAATTTGTACAGCGGCGGCTGTTCATCCGGGAACAGTCCCATGAGGATGAAGCCCAGCGACGCGGGCGTGCAGCCCATCGAGAGAAAGCAACTCCCGGCGATCAACCACGACCATAAGTGCAAGCGCGTACGCGTCATCTTCGTCCCCCTCCATGAGTCGTCCGATGTCCCGCTTACGTCCAGCTCCTCGTGAGCAGCACGATTCCCCAGCGGATCATCATGGCCGATACGAACAAAATGATGCACCTGAGCAGCCAGGGTTCGGGATCGCGAATCCACGCCCAACGCCCCAGCCAGGCCGTCGCCAGCCCCCAAACGACGTAGACCGTGCCGATGCCGGCGAGCAGCGTCCCCGCGAAATTCGCCCGCAGCGAGTTCGCCAGATCCCCGCGCACGAACAACGCGAAGCTCGTCGTCATCCCGCACGAGGGGCACGGAAACCCCGCCAGCGTATTGAACGTGCACGGCTGCAGCCCCAGCTGCGTGTGCGTCTCCATCAACCGGGCTCGACCATGCTCATACGGATCCAGCGACCAGCCGATCGCGAACACGCCGATCCATACCAGTGCAAACAGAACGATGCCCCCGCGCAGCCACCAGGCGAGTCTCGGTCGCCAGAGTTCCAGCAAGACCGGCGCCTCGTTTGGAGAATCTGCGCCCGGCGGGGATATACCGTGGTCGTTCGGTGCTTGCAAGATCAGTCCCCCGGAATGTCAGCGGGCCGAGGGACGGGCGCCAGGCGCGCGAGTTCTTCCGTAAGTAGTCGTTCCTTTTCGACGATCTCCGCCAGCTTGCCCCGCCAATCGGCGCGGTCTTCCTCGGTAACGGGGACTTCGACCAGAAGCGGATCGCGCACGGTCTTGGTCGGCGCGTCGATCATCTGTTGCAAGTCGGCGCGGAGTCGACCGAGCTTGGCGAGCATGCCGCGAATGGCGGAGGACTGCCGCCGCGCCGCCGCCGCGTCTTTCTTCTTGTGTTTGGCCATGGAACATAGATCCTGATGAATGCCTTAATTCTAACCAATCGCGATCGATTCGCCAGCGGCCGTTCTCCGAGCCGAGAGCGTGGGCGATCGGCCTACCTCACCGTTGGCTGAGCGGTCGCTCACGCTCGCGGCTCGGAAAAACAGTCTGTCACAACTGAAAGTCGACGAACTCGGCAGAGCACGCCGTCGACAACGCGATGCGCATGCGGCGTTCCTGGGGGTAGAACTGTGAACAAGCGGTCGTGTTCCAGTAGGAGCCGTGCACGCAGATGGTGAAGTCGCCCGGGACGCCGGCGGCGCCGTGGTCGGCCATGACAGCGGCGAGCCGCTCGGGGCGGTACGCTTCGTTCCCCGCCAAAAGCTCGGCAAATCGGCAGTCGCGCATCTCCGACGATTGATGCAAACGCCGGCCGCGCAGCGGCGTCGGCGCGCGCTGCGAATAGACCGCGTTCCACGGAATCTGGATCTCCCGCATCGTCGGCGACGTGAACGCGTTGGAATGATAGAGCAAATCGGCGCTCGCTTCTGGACGACGCAGAAAACTTCGGCGGCTCGACAGCTCCAGCGACGCGATGTCGCCCGCCGCGTCGACGAGCATGAGCAACGCGCCGCCCCAGCGCGGCCGAGACGCGATCCACTCCGCAGCCTCGGCGACGCTCGCGCAGCGTTCGAGCGCCTCGGCGATGACATAGGAGATCGGCGCCCGCGGAGCCGGCGGCGGATCGGTCGTAAAGGCGTAGTCGTAGGCGATGCACAGCCCGCGCTCGTTGATGCCGTCGATGGTCCCGACCAGAGGCGCCGAGGTGAATTCCAGGGCAGCGTACCCCGACGTCGGCTGGCTCCGCCTCACGAAGTAAAACGGCTGCACGAGCGGCAAGTAATCGAAGTTGCGGAACATCATCGGTTGGCCCGAGGCCGAACGAGAGCCGCGCACGGCGACGGCGGAACACGCCGCCGGCGGACCGGTCGACGTGCTCACAGAACTCAAGAGAGGCTCCATCGCATTGAACAGGAAAATCCGCGCGGGAGGCACGCCGGCGCCTTCCGCGAGTCCGTGCAGTCGCTCAAGTTGACGGGGATACGACTCGGCCAGGGCGGGTTCGAGCAGCCGTTGCGTCTTACGTTCCGCGAGCCAGCGGTAGGTCCAGAACGGCAGCCACCACGGTTTCCGATTGCGAAAGGCTTCGAGGTGACGCAGTTGCTGCCGAACCCGGACGAGGTCGGTGCGCATCGCCACGCCCTGCTGCACGCCCATTTCGCGCGGAGCCCCCTGGCACAGAACGCTGCGGACGGGGTACGTGGTGAGCGGCAGCGACATAGATTCTCGAGTGCATGTTGACGTTCGAGGCCTATTGTTACCATATATACTGACGAAAGCCTCGGGATGGCTATCCCTGGGGACAGATCGGGGGAGATGCGTATGTCGTTGTTTTTGCGATCGTCGGTCCGGGCGATGAAGGGCTACACGCCGGGCGAGCAGCCGCGAGCAGGCGGCGTCATCAAGCTCAACACCAACGAGAACCCGTATCCGCCCTCGCCGCGCGTCGCCGAGGCGATCGCGGCATTAGTGCATTCGGATCGGCTCCGCAAATATCCCGAACCGCGCGGCGACGCCTTTCGTCAAGCCGCGGGGCGCGTTCTCGGCGTCGATCCCGAGAGCATCTTGATCGGCAACGGCTCCGACGACATCCTCACGATCCTGACGCGAGCGTTCGTCCCCGAAGGGGGGCTGATCGTGTCGCCGACGCCGAGCTATCTGCTGTACCAGACGCTCGCGGACATCCAGGGAGCGCACTTTCAGGGGGTGCCGTTCGACGACGACTGGACGCTGCCGAACCCTTGGCCCGTGGGAGCGGCTCACTTGACGCTGATCGCCAATCCCAATTCCCCGAGCGGAACCCGGGTCACCAACCAGGCGATCGCAGAATTGTCGGCGGGGCTGGCGGGGCCGGTGGTCGTCGACGAAGCGTATGCGGACTTCGCGGAGGAAAATGCCCTGTCACTGGCCCAAATCCCCAACGTCATCGTCACGCGAACGCTCAGCAAGTCGTACGGCTTGGCCGGGCTCCGTTTTGGCTTCGCGATCGCCCGTCCGGAGCTCGTGCATGAACTCAACAAGGTGAAGGATTCGTACAATTGCGACGTGCTCAGCCTCGCCGGCGCCGCGGCCGCGCTCGAAGATCAGGAGTACATGCGAAGCTGCCGGGCCAAGATCCTGGCCACGCGCTCGCGCCTAACGCAGGAGCTGCGACAACTCGGGTTCGGCGTGCTCGAGAGCCATGCGAATTTCGTCTGGGCGACGCGCCCGGGACATGCCGCCAAGGCGATTTTCGAGGCGCTGAAAGCCAGGAATATTCTCGTACGCTACATGGATTACGGCATGTACGGCGACGGCCTGCGCATCAGCATCGGTTCCGACGACGAGATCGACCGCCTGCTCGCGGAGCTGCGGACCCTGTCGTAACGCTTTCCTGGGAGATTTTACGGTGAGTCTTGAAATGCCCAAGATCCCGCAAGGGAATGCACAACACCCCATCGCGCTCGTGGTCCTCTCCGCACCCCAACTTGCGGCCTCGAGCGCGTTTTATGCCAGACTCTTCGGCTGGCAGCTGACGCCGATGTCAGCCGAGTTGACCGCATTCGTGGCCCCCGGCGGACAGGTCGGCGCCTTGCGTGCCGACGTCCCCAGCGGCTTTCCCGAGATGGTTCCCTTTATCGGCGTCGCAAACGTCGAAGTCATGCTTGCACGGGTCGTGGCCGCCGGGGGCGCGATCGAGCGCTCCGCCTGGAGCGTGCCTCAGGTCGGCAAGTTCGCGTGGTTCAAGGATCCGTCGGGGACGGTCTATGGTCTAACGGATGCGGTCGCGCCGAGCCCGATGCCGCACCTGGCGATGCCGATCGGGCCGAATCCCAAGCCGCCCGCGGGAGCAGTTTGCCATCTGGAAATGTACGCCGCGGACGGCGACGCCGCGGCCCGCTACTTCGCCGAACTTTTCGGTTGGGGCACGCTGGCGACCATGCCGAGCTACATGGCGTTCGATCCCGGCGCCGGCGTGAGCGGCATCTTCCAATCGCACACGCCGACCTTGCCGGCGCTGGCATATCTCTACACGAACGACGTGGACGCGAAACTCGCCGAGATCGATGCCGCGGGGGGTAAAAGACTGGGCGAGGCTATGCGAATGGAGGGAGTCGGGTGCTTCGGCTACTTCAAAGATCCGTCGGATACCAGCATGGGCCTGATTGGGCCGTAATGGGCACTACGTCGTCTCGGAGCCGCCGCGCTTCATCGGCATGCCGATGATGTCTCCCTCAAAGACCATGGCGTCCTTGACGAAGCCCTGCACGTTGAAGATCATCTGCCGACGATTGAGTTTGAGTCCCTTGCCCACGAGTACGAGCCGATCGCCGGGGACGACGGGGCCTCGAAAGCGTACGTTTTCCATGCCGCCGAAGCCGATGAAGTCGGCCTGAATGGCAGCGTACTTGAGCGCGTAGAAGCTGCACATCTGGGCGCCCGCCTCGCACATCAAGACGCCCGGCAGTAGCGGATAGCCCGGCATATGGCCCCGGACCCAGAATTCATCGCTACGAACGTCTTTATATCCGACGATGATGTGTTGCTCGGAATCGACGTAAATGACGTTGTCGAGGTGCAGCATCTCGAAGCGTTGGGGGTTGTACTTCCCCACTTCCGCGGGGTCGGCCACCGACTTGGTAAAGTCGAGCGTTTGCAAGTTGAAATGCGCTTTGGGTGGCATCGTTGCTTTCGCTGACAAGAGTTCGCGGGAATCATTCGTGCGGGGCCTGCGCCCTGGCTTCTACTCTCTATATTTAGTAAAAGTAAGGGAAGAGTCCGCAAAAATCCTTTCGGTGCGAGCCGACCTTCCATGTCCGACGAAGTTCCTCAACCGCCGCCTGCTGCTCCTGGTTCACCCGGCTTGCCCCCGGTGGCGCCCCCCTCTGGACGCTTCATCGCCCAGCTATTCCTCGTGCCGGGCCTGATCGTGGTCGCGGCCGTGCTGTTGCTCCTGGGCGCCAATTATCTGTTCACCGGCGGCTACAACCCCGATTATTTTCTCCGCGGTCTCTCCAGCGACAATCCCGACGTCTGGTGGCGGCACGCCAGCGATCTGGCGCAAGTCCTCAAACGCTCCGAACCCCTCAAGGCCGACGCGAAATTCGCCCTGGATCTCGCCGGCCGGTTCGAGATCGCTCAGAAAGTCTTGCTCGACCGCGAAAAAGCATTCGCCGCCGAGATCGACAGGCTCCCCGAAAAAGAGCGCGAGCAGTCCTGGAACAAGCTCAATACGTACCGCAATCACGTGATCCTGCTCGCGGGATGTTTCGGCGAATTCTACGCGCCGGTCGGATTGCCGCTGATCGCCGAAGCGCTCAAGGACGAAACGTCGCCCGACGCCAAGGGACACGTCTTTCAACGTCGTCAGCTGCTGCTGATCCTGGCCTCGATGGGGGAGAACCAGAAGAAGCTCGCCAATATCCCGGCCGCGTTGCGTGAGAAAATGATTCTCGACCTGCAGCGCGAAGCCCGCGGCGACGACGCCAAGCGGAGTCAATGGGCGCGCAACGCGCTGCTCTACGTTGATCCCGAGGCGTCCGTGATCGGCAAGAAGGACGACCTCGTCCTGGCCGACGATCTCCTGGATCGCTGTAGCACCGTGCAAGACCAGTACCAACGCGAACAGGTCGCTCTGGTTTTGGCCCTGTGGAACGGCCCGAAGATTGAGTCAACATTGCGGCGTCTGGCCAAAGACAGCGGCTTCGGCGCCACAGTCGTCCTCGAATAAACGCTCGTTTTCAATGCAGGCGAAATGACTCCGTCGATCCGATGCTGAGAGGTTCGCCCTAATCGGCAATTCGCGCTGAAGCGCCTCGGCAACCCGCTCGCAACCGTCCGAATCTACCCAGTATGTGCGAGGAGGAAATTCCGCGCCGATTATCGGCTTTCCGGAAACCGATCGAAGTTGAGGAGAACTCGACCTACGAAGTTTTTGCCGGCGAGGAGGAAGACTCGGTCCTCGAAAATTCCGACGAAGAAGAGGAGTCCCGGCCCAGGTCCGCATGACCGCGACAGGTAAACCATGGTCGTGATACAATTCATCGGCGCGGAGGGAATAGACGCGACGGAGAGAAGTATGAAGTCCAAACCCAAGCCGAAAGCAAAAGCAAAACCCAAGCCGAGAGCGAAGCCAAAACCGAAGGCGGTCAAGCCGCCGCTGCCCGATGAGAATCTACGCGATCGGATCCGCGATTACTTCGGCTTTCGCAACTTTCGCCCTGGACAGGCCGAGGCCGTCAACTCGGCCTTCAAGGGGCGCGATACCCTCGTCGTCATGCCGACGGGGTCCGGCAAGAGCCTTTGCTTTCAGCTCACCGCTCTCGCTCTCGAAGGCATCACGCTCGTCGTCAGCCCGCTCATTTCGCTGATGAAAGACCAGGTCGACAACCTCAATGACAACGGCGTCTGGGCGGTGGGGCTCAATAGCACGCTCACGCCGCAACAGCTCGCTGCCGCGGAGAAGGACATCGTTCAGGGGCGGGCCTCTATTGTTTACGTCACGCCCGAGCGGCTCGCCGATGCGACGTTTCGCGAACTGCTGAAATCCCGGAAGGTCGAATTGTTCGTCGTCGACGAGGCGCATTGCGTCAGTCAATGGGGCCACGACTTTCGCCCGGATTATCTGAATCTGAGCGAGGCGATCCACGATCTGGGTAAGCCCCCCGTCATGGCCCTGACGGCGACCGCGACGCCTGACGTCATTGAGGATATCCTCGCGCAACTGCGGATTCCGGATGCCGACGTCGTCCACACCGGGTTCTATCGGCCGAATTTGGAACTGCATGTCCTCGATGCCAACGGCGAAGCGGAAAAACGCTACCTGCTGCTGGATCAACTCAAGAAAACCGCAGGAACGGGCATCATCTACTCGGCCACGACCAAGGCGGTCGACGAGTTGGTCGCATTTCTGAAATCCGTGGGAATGGAAGCGGGGGGCTATCACGGTCGGCTTTCGGCCCGACTCCGCGCAGAGACGCAGGACCGCTTCATGGCCGACGAGTTCAAGGCCCTGGTGGCGACCAACGCCTTCGGCCTGGGCATCGACAAGCCGGACATTCGGTTCGTCATGCATTATCATTTGCCAGGCACGACCGAGGCGTTTTATCAAGAGTTCGGTCGCGCCGGCCGGGACGGCGACCGCGCCTACAGCGCGCTCCTCTACGATCCGGCCGACCGCAAGCTGCTACGGTTCTTCCAGGCCAAAAGCTACCCCAACGGAGATGACCTGACCAACGCCCATCACACCCTGAAGCTGCTGCACAAGCGTCCGGAGCCGCCGACATTGCCGGAGATTCTGGCGATCTCGCCGTTGTCGGCGAGTCGGATGAAAGTATGTCTTTCGCTCTTCACCGCGCGCGGCGTCGTCCGTTACGAGACGGGCGGGCGTTACCGGCTGATGTGGCCGGACATGACGCGCGAGGAGCTGGCGCGGACGGGCCAATCCTACCGCGACCGCCAGGAACGCGACCTGCTCAAGCACCAGCAAATCGTCGGTTACGCGGAAGGTAGACGGTGTCGCTGGCAGACGCTGCTGGGCTACTTTGGCGGCGAACAATTGCCCGACGAGCGGTGCGGGCACTGCGATTACTGCAAGAAGCGGGCGGGCAAAAGTTAGCGTTCGGCGATGCTCACGCAAGACTGCGGTGGGGGCGTTGATACAATGCGCCTGCCCTTGAGCGGGCAGCAAGGCGATCGTCCGCCCTGACCTCGCGGGTATCTATCCCGGCAACCGTCATGGCCGAAAACACCAGCCTTCTGCAACGATCCGCTGAGAATCCCCAGGAACGCGCGGAGTATTCTCGGCTCGTTTACGATCACTTGCATCGGGTCCCGTCGGCACGAGTCGCCGAGTGCGATGTGTAACGCTCAGAGTTCCACGTTGGCGGCGCGTCGCCTGAAGGGCAAGGCCGCTCATCCGTATTCCTGGTCGGCATTCGGCGTCACGGGGCCATGAAAGCTCGGCGCCGAAGTTGACGCGGTCGTACAATAGATTGAACCGCGTACAAAAGCTGCCTACGGCCGCGGCGCGATTTGAAAGGAACTGCCATGCAGAAGAAATGCTCCGTGATCCTGTTGCTTGCTTTCGAATTGCTCACGGGAAGAGCAGCGGCGAACCCGGATCTGGCGCCGGGCGTCTGGAAGAACATCACGCCCCCGACAGTCACCACGAGCTTTAAGGATCATGTCTTCTGTCAAGGAATGACGCTTGATCCGAAGCATCCGACGACGGTCTATCTTTGCATCTGCGCCTATGACGCGAACAAAGGAGGCTTGTTCAAGTCGCTTGATTCCGGCAAGACGTGGAAGAAGATCGGTCCGCTCGATGAACCGCTTCAAGTTGTCGTCGATCCAAATGACTCGAAACACCTATATTGCGTCGATGGCGTGCGCGGCAAAACGCTCGGCTTCTGGGTTTCGAATGACGGCGGCGAAACCTGGGCGATGCCGGAGGGTTTTAAGAAAGCCACCGAAAAGCCCGTCGGCACTCGCGATCTTTACTCAATCGCGGTTGATCCCACGGATTTCAAGCACATTCTGGTATCCTTTCATTCGCCCTGGGCCAACGGAAAAAATTGCGGCGTTCTCGAGAGTACGGACGGCGGCGAATCGTGGGTCGCACACGCGCCGCCTCCGACCCTTAAGGGCGGGTACGGCATGGCGGTTTTTTTTCTCTTCGATCCAGCAAAGAAAATTGGCGACAAGAACACTTGGCTATTCACGGCCCAGCAAGGCGGCTTCTTCAAAACCACGGATGGAGGAAAGTCCTGGACCAACGTCTACAAGTACTCCATGACGCATGGAGGCAATCAACTCTATCGCGCCAAGGACGGAACCCTGTACTCCGGCGGCTACCAGTATCCTGCCCGTAGCACGGACAATGGCTCATCGTGGGAACAGATCAAAAAAGGTCTCCCCTACAGCTGGTACATGGGAGTCTGCGGCGACGGCGAAAATATCTACCTGGCATCGAGCAGCAAAAATCAACCCTTCTTCGTGTCGCCGGAAAAGGACGGCATCACGTGGAAGGCGCTCAACGATCAAAAATTCTCAGCCGTTCCATTCGCCATGGCTTTTGATCCCGTCAACCGAATCTTGTATTCGGCCAGTTGGGAAGAAGGTCTCTTGGCGATGAAACTCGACGCGGGTAAGTGAATCGTCGCTGCCGCGGAAACCCGATCGCGGCGTCATTTTTTGGCGGCGGGCATTTCCCACACGACAATCTTTTGGTTCTTGTGGCCCGAGGCGGTCGAGCGTCCGTCGGGGCGGAAGACGACGGCATGAAGTTCGCCTGGATGTTTCTCAAGCGAAGCAAGGCACTTCCCGGCAGCGACGCCCCATAACTTGAGAACGCCGTCCGCGCTGCCCGACACGAGGTACGTGCCGTCGTGGTTGAATGCGACAGCACGGATTTCCGTCTGATGCCCGGCTAGGTTGGCCGTGTTTCGACTGGTGGCGACGTCCCAAAGCTTGATGACGTCGTTGTCCGAACTTGCCGACGCTACGGTCTTGCCGTCGGGACTCATGGCCACCGTCAATACGGCCCCATCGTGTCCTTTAAGGATTCGAGCCTTGCCGCTGGCGACGTCCCAAATTCGCACCATTTCGTCCGCGCCTCCCGAGACGATCACATTGTCTTTGGGGTGAAAGGCGATTGCGTGAAACGCGCGGTCGCCCTGCAGCCGTGTGATTTCCTGGGGCTTGCCGCTCGGGGCGTCCCACAGGCGAATGGAGTTGTCGGCCGCAGCTGAGGCCAGTATTTTGCCGTTCGGACTGAAAGCGACGCTCGAAATGGTATTGAAGTGTCCCTTGAAAGTGGCGACGATTCGGCCTTCTCCGACGTTCCAAAGAACGACGTCGAAAACGAAGTTGTCGGAATCGCCTCCCGCCGAAGCGAGTTGCTTGCCGTCGGGACTGAACGCCAAGGTCAACACCGTGCCGACGTTTCCCTTGAGAACACGGCGCGTCCCCGTGGACAGATCCCAGAGTCGAATCACGCCGTCATCGGTGCCGACCGCGAGTTGGGTGGGCGTCTGCGGGTTGAAAGCAAGGCAACGGATCGCCGCCGAGGCGCTAAGCGGAGGTCCAGGCTTTGCGGGCGTTTCGGAGGGAGCGGGCTTGGTCGTCACAGTCACTTCCGGCTTGGCGTCGACCGGAGGCAGGGGACTCGTTTCGACTTTGATTTCAGGCTTGGTGTTGACCGGAGGCTCGGGAGTCGGTTCAACTTTGAGCTCAGGTTTGGCGACCGCAGGCTCGGGCTTGGTGTTGGTCGAAGGCTCGAGACGGGTATCGATATTAGCGGCTGGATTCTCGACGAGCTTGGCTTGGGCTTCGACTGGCGCGGACTCCGGCGCGGCGAGGAGCAGGAGGACGAGGCCCCAGGCGACGAGTCCAAGCATGAGCGAAGCCATCCCAATGCCGCCGTAAAAAAGCACGGACGACTTCGGCTTCACACGGCGTCGCGCGGGCGCGCCTGGCGCGACCGAGGGGGCTACCACAGCGGCGCCTGCGCAGAACGGCGCGAGCGCGGCTGCGAATTCGGCCATGGAGGGGTAGCGATCGGCTGGATTCTTGGCGAGCGCTTTGAGACAAACGGCATCCAGTGCGGGATCGAGATCGGGACGAAATTTTCGCGGCGGCGGCGGTGCGTTTGTCAATACGGCGCGAAGTACTTCGTGCAGCGACCCGATAAAGGGCGTTCGCCCCGTCAGCATCTGAAACAGAATGCCCCCCAGGCTATAAATGTCGGCAGGAGGCCCGAGCAGGCTGCCGTCGCCGACGATTTGTTCGGGGGGCATATAGGCGCCGGTGCCCATCATGGCGCCCGCAGTGGTGAGCTGCGGATCTTGCGCACCGCCGCGCCGGGCGAGGCCGAAGTCCATGACGACGGGCTCGGGGTCGGAGTGGGCCGGGGCGTGCGGGAGCATGATGTTGGCAGGCTTCAGATCGCGATGCAAAACTCCGGCGAGATGGGCGACGTGAAGCGCCTGGGCGATCCGCACCGCCAGCCGGCATGCCTGCGCCGGCAGCAGCGGCCCTGCACGTTTCAGCCAGTCCGACATCGGCTCGCCTGCCAAGAACGGCATGGTGAGGTAGTGCGTGCCGTCGATCTCACCGACGTCATATACGGGGCACAGGTTCGGATGGTGGAACGCGGCGGCGATGCGCGCCTCGCGATAAAAACGCTCAATCACCACCGGACCGTCGTTGCCGCCGAAGTGCGGGATCTTGAGCGCGACGGATCGCTGCAGATGCGTATCCTCGGCCAGATACACCTTGCCCATGCCCCCTTCGCCCAGGGTTTTCACGATCCGATATCGGCCGAAGGTTTCGGCGATCGGCGCGGGAGCCCCGACCATGGTATCGCCTCGCGGCGCGTCGGTACCGTCCGAAGGCTTTGCAGGCCGCTGCGGGATCTGGCGCCGCAACGCCGACGCGTGGATAGGGAACCGCGCGACGTAGTCTTCCAGGCCCGGGCGCTTTCCCAGTTCCTCGCGAATCGAGTATTCGTTGAGGATCAGGTCGATCGCGAGTTTCGTTTCAGCCTGGAGTTGCGGAAACTGTTTGAAGTACTCCTCCACGAGAATGCCTTCGGGAGGTGCGTATTGGTTGGTGGCGCACGAATCGACGGGAGATACGGGCATTTCCCAGCGCCGAAGTTGATCGAGGCGCACCAGGGCCGCGAGCTGCGTCGCGGGAACCGGACCGACTTCCCGCACAAAAGCGGCGAGATCGGGACGTTTGCCGTTGGCCCAAAGTTTAGCGAGCGATTCGAGGGGATCTGCAATGAGCATAGTCGTCAAACCTCACGTCGCTGGCGTTCCGCTCCTTTATCTTAAACCTGGGCTCGCCTCATGCCAACGAAAATCACGGACGGATTGCCTGGCGAGACCCCGTGGCACATCCGGTTCCCTGACGATAAGATCGTAATAGAGGGCCCGGCATGAATCTTCTGATCGTATGTGAAAGTTGCCGCAAGAAACTGAGCGTGGCGATCGACCAGGCGAAGAAGAAGGTCCGTTGCCCTCACTGCCAGCACGTCTTTGCCGTACCCGAGGCCGAGAGTGCGGTTGAACAGGAAGTCGAGCAGACCTACACGTTCTCGCATTCCAAGTCCGCGCGCGACACGCAGAAGATGCCCCGGCCCAAGAAAGAGGCCGTCACTTTTGGTCCGTTCAAGCTGATGTTCGTCGTCGTCGTAACGGTCGCGGTCGTGCTGCTGATTCGCTACTACCAGGAGATCGTCGATCACTTCACGGACCCGCAGTCCGCGTCATGGGAAGCGACGGTCGTGAAGGAGGGGAACTGTCAGGTGGAGGCGCCCGGCAGACTGAAGCCGATCGGAAACACGTCCGATCCCGCGCTGCAAGAATTCGAGCTGCGCTTCGTGCGTTTCCCGCTGACGTTCACGCTCCGAATCCAGGACCATCCGAAACTCGCCGGCGACGATTACGGCGAAGAAGCTCGCCTCATTCAGCAGACCGATCAGACGATTCGCCGGGAATGGAGCGAGCGCGCCGTTCGTGAAAAATGGACCGAGCCAATTCCGCAACCGATCGTCGCTAAAGTCGCGCTCGGCGAGCATACCGGCTTCGAATATCGCTTCTTCGGGAATGTCGACAAGCTGCGCGTCTTTCGCAGATATTTCGTGGCCGGTAAGAAGCTCTACCTCGTCGGCGTCGAGATGAAAGGCGACAGTTATTGGTCGCTCGCAGACCGCTACCTGCAATCCTTTCGCTTCCTGGAGCACAAACCGGGCGTGCGCCTGAAAACGTCGCCGGGCGTCGCGCCCCCCAACGTCGTTCGCCTGCCGACGCTCGCGGGCCGATCCATTCTTCGCGGCCACGCCCAGCCAATTTCGCTCCTGGCGTTCGCCAAGGACGATGCGAAACTCGTGAGCGCCGCAGGGCGCGATTTCCTCATGAAATGGGACCTGGCCAGCGGCCTGGGACGCTCCGCCCTCGCCACCGATGGCTTGCCGTTCGTCACGCTCGATTCGACGCCGCAGTTTCTGATCGCGCCGGGATTTGGCATCGGTCCCGTTCCTGAAGAGCAGATGCTGTTTCCGCAGCGTTTGCCTCAAGAGATGAAGTTCGGCGCCCTGCCCAATCTCGAAGAGCTGTATCTCGGCGCCACCTCAACTTCCAAGCTCGCGCTCTCCGGCGACAGTCGTTGGCTGGTCGCCACCCTCGCGAATCAGATCTGCCTCTGGGATCTCGAACGCAAGACCGAGCAGCGCGAACCGATCTGGCGGCAGCCGTCGCAGCAGCTGGGCGTCGAATGCGTCGCCGTCAGCGCCGACGGCAAACTCGCCGCGACCGGCGGCGTCTTCGACGGGACCGTCTGCGTCTGGAATCTCGAGACGCGCACGCTCGTCAAGAAGTTCGTCGCCCACGACATGCCCGAGCCGAAGTACGCCACCCGCGAGATCGAGCTGCCGCCGAAACTGACCGAAATCAAAGATACCAAGGACGTCAAACCGACCCCGCCCAAGCGGGAGAAGAAGAAGATCCAGGAACTCGTGCCCACGCCTCAAATTCCCGGCGTGCAGTGCCTGGCGTTTTCGCCCGACGGGAAATGGCTCGTCTCCGCCGGCGGCGATCTCAAGCTCGCGTTCTGGGACGTTGGCCCCCAGACGATCGCGCTGGCGAAGGGGCAAAAACTCACCGAGCGCGTGACCGCGCTCGCATTCTCCGCGTCGGGTCGTTGGCTTGCCGTGGGGGATGCCAACAGCCAGGTGCAGGTCGTGCAATTTCAGACGTTGCAATCTCGCACGGCGTTTCGCTTACAAGATTCGACGGGGCCGATCTCGGCCCTGCGTTTCTCCAGCGACGAAAAGAAGTTGGCGATCGCCGGCGAGATCTGCGACGGCGCCCACTGGATCCATCTCTTCGAAATGGCCCGCCTGATCGTGGGGCCGTAAAGGCGCCGAAGGTGGCCAGACGAGAGCGTCTGGCCTACCGGGCCGAGTTGGCGTATGAAAATCGGCACGGCTCCTCCTGAAAAAATGATCGACGTTTAGCCGCCGACTCCTGTCGGCGCGGACGCGCCCCGTCCGCGAATCGCCATAGCCGTCAAAACCTGGCCGCGCCGCGAGGACGCGGCGGCTAAACGGGAGACTCTCCATGCGTATCTTGTTGCTGCTCGCGGCATGCCTACTCGTCGGCTGTAAATCGCCCGAAAAGGCCAAGGAAAAGATCGGCATCTCCGTGCTCTCGTTGCGGAATCCGTTCTTCAAGACCATCGCCGACACCTTCCGTACGGAAGCCGAGAACGGCGGCTACGAAGTCTTCGTCGAGGACGGCGACAACGATCTGGAAAAGCAGCATCAGCAGGTCAAGTCGTTCCTGCAGCGCAAGACGGCAGCGATCGTGCTGTGTCCGACGCGGGCCAATGGTTTGGGCGAGACGATCGCCAAGGCCAACGCGGCCAAGGTGCCGGTCTTCACTGCCGATCTTGCCTGTCTCGACACGAATTGCGAGATCGTCGCTCACATCGCCACGGACAACCAGTCCGGCGGCCGCTTGGCGGCGCGGGCGATGATCAAGGCGCTGGGGGACGCCGGCGGCAAGGTCGCGATCATCCATTTTCCCGATGCGGAATCGTGTCAGCTCCGCGTGCGCGGCTTCGAGCAGGTCATCGAGGAACACAACGCGAAGGCAGAACGCAAGATCGAGCTGATCAAGCCGTACCGCGACGGCAAGGGCGAACGCGAACCGGGCCGACAGGCCGCGGCGGCGCTTCTGGATCTGAACCCGCAGGGGATCTTCGCGATCAACGACCCTTCCGCGCTGGGGGCATTGGTCGCCGTCGAGGAGGCACGCAAGAATCGCGGGCTCGGGCTCATTCACATCGTCAGCTTCGACGGTCAGAAGGAAGGCATCGACGCGATCGAGGCGGGTAAATTTTACGACGAGCCGATGCAGTTCCCCGAGGAGATCGCGCGGAAGACGTACGCAGCGATTCGCGATTACTTCGCGGGGAAGCGACCGGCGCCGCTGCAGTTAATCCCGACGAAGCTCTATCGGCATCCCGAACTTCAGCCGTGACCGCGCCAGTAGTCGATAAGTCCGCGCGCCGCCTTTCGCGCCGTCTCACGCCAGCCGCGGGCGACGCGCATCGTCACGATCGAGCGCGACGTGCGCGTGAAGAGCGATTTGTAACGTGCCGCACCCCCTAGAAAATCGAACTCGCGCACGCCGACGGCCATCGCTTCGGTCAGCACCAGACGCAGCATGACGATGCCGACGCGCACCCGGCCCGGAACGCCGACCTTTCGGCCGCACTGGTAGAAGTAGATCTTTCCGCCGAGCCGAAGGCTGTAATGCACGGCAACCGGTTCGCCACGGACGCTGAGCCAGCAGAGATCGACGAGGCCGCGCGGCTGCCAGGCTTCGATCATCTCCGCGTGAAACTCGCGAAAGCGCGCCGACGCGAAGACACCCGAACGGTCCGCCGATTGCCAGCGGTCGGCGTGAAGCTGATGCAGGATGTCTTGCCCACGACGCAGCGACTCGGCGTCGGTCGCGTGTTCCAGCCGATAATCGCCGCCGCTCCATTCCAGGAATGCCTTCCACGCTGAGCGGAGCGTGTAGCGTTTCTTCTTTTTCAGCGAGGCGACCAACTCGTCCCACGAGCCCGGCAACCGCAAATAGGGCGCCTGCGTCGTTTCTTGAATCTCCAGCGCGAACCTTTGCCGGGCGAACGCGTCTTTGAGGCATGCACCCATCGGATCGTCCGCAGACGCACCTTCCAAAACCCACTCGTCCCACGGCCCGAAAGCGCCCGCCGCCAGATGCTCGGCAAACGCGTCCGCCACCGCTTGCTCGCGATCCCTCTGTGCCAGCAAATTCAGATACTCGGAGCAGACGGCGTCGCTCTCGTCGTCCCCCGCGCCGAGCATCTCGAGCCGACGAAAATGCAGGCCCGGGCGATACGAAAACGTCCGCAGGCAGCACGCTGCCACGCCGACCAGTTGATCCGCCTCGTAGAATATACCAACGGCCAAGCGCCGACCCGAGCCGTACCGTTTCCACCATGTGGAGAGCCAATCGGGAGACGCCATCGCCTCGGGGCGAGCGGCACGGGACCAAAGCTCCGCCCAGGCGGGGAGCAATGTCTCGAGTTCCTCGGCCGTCGATACCAATCGAAATCGCAAACCTATATCCTCCGCATATCCCTAATCTCTACCATGCAAATGCTCGAAACCCAAATCCTTCAGTACGTCGCCCGCCCAGAGTACCGCCCCGTCAAGGCCCGGGCCCTCGCTCACAAACTCGACCTCGCCGGCCGCTATGACGAGTTCAAAATCGCCGTCCGTAAACTCATCAAGGCCGGCAAACTCGAATTCGGCAAGAACCACGCCCTCAAGCCGATCACCGAACAAGTCGGCATCGTCGGCACCTTCCGCAAGACCGCGACCGGCTTCGGCTTCGTCCGCCCTCATCCCGTCGCCGGTACGGTCGGCCCCGAAATCTACATCCCCGAGGACAAGATCCGCGACGCTTCCACCGGCGATGCCGTCCTCGTTCGCATTCGCAGTCAGACCGGCCGGCAAGGCAAAGGCCCGCGCGGCGAAATCCTCCGCGTCATGGAACGCGCCACCAAGCAGTTCGTCGGCGCCTACTTCGAACGCGAAGGCGAAAGCTTCGTCCGCGTCGACGGCAACGTCTTCGCCCATTCCGTCTTCGTCGGCGATCCCGGAGCCAAGGGAGCCAAGCCCGGCGATCAGGTCGTCTTCGAAATGGTCCGCTTCCCCTCGCTCGACGATCGCGGCGAAGGCGTCATCACCGAAATCCTCGGCGTCCGCGGCCAGCCCGGCGTCGACACGCTGTCGATTATTCGCGCCCTCGGATTGCCCGACGCCTTCCCCGAAGACGTTCTCGAAGAAGCCCGCATCATCGCCGGGCAGTTCAACGAGAACGACCTCCAGGGCCGAGAAGATTTGACCGGTTGGCTCACGATCACGATCGATCCGATCGACGCCCGCGATTTCGACGACGCCGTCTCGCTCACCGTCGATCCCGAAAGCAAGCACTGGCAACTGGGCGTACACATCGCCGACGTCGGCGCTTTCGCGCCGCTGGGGGGCGCCCTCGATGCCGAGGCGCGCCGACGCGCGACCAGCATCTATCTGCCGCAGCGCGTCATCCCGATGTTCCCTGAAGTGCTCTCCAACGGTCTCGCCAGTCTGCAGCAGGACAAGGTGCGCTTCGTCAAGACCGCGCTCATCGACTTCACGCCGACGGGCCAGCGCACGACTGTCCGCCTCACCAATGCCGCCATCAAGAACCGTAGGCGTTTCACGTACGAGCAAATTTCGGAGATTCTCGCCGCGGTCGACGCGGGCCAAACGGTCGATCTGGAACCGGCGATCCTCGACCTCGTGCTCAAGATGCGCGATCTGGCGAAGATCCTGCACAAACGCCGAGTCAAGCGAGGCGCCCTGGAACTGGACATGCCCGAGGTGCAGCTCGAGTACGACAACGACGGCAAAGTGAGCGGCGCCCATCTTCGCACGAATGACATGAGCCACAAGATGATCGAGGAGTTCATGCTCGCCGCCAACGAAGCGGTGGCTGAACATCTGGACGATCGCGCGTTGTTATTCCTACGCCGCATCCATCCGGCGCCGGAGCCGAACAAACTGAAGGGGTTCGCCGAGTTCGCGCTCCTCTTCGGCTACAAGATCACGCAGGCGCAGGACCGTTTCGCGCTCCAGCGCGTACTCAAGATGTCGGCCGGCAAACCGGAGGCACGGGCCGTGCACTACGCCCTACTTCGTAGCCTAAAACAGGCGACATACAGCCCGGAGAAGGACGACCACTACGCCCTGGCAAGCGAGAACTACTGCCACTTCACGTCGCCGATTCGGCGCTATCCCGATCTGACGGTGCATCGCCTGCTCGACCAGCTCTTCCGCCGCGGCAAGGCGGGTAACGATTTCGACGAACTCAAGGCATTAGGCGATCACTGCAGCAAGATGGAACGCCGCGCCGAGACGGCCGAACGCGAGTTGGTGAAGCACAAGCTGCTGATGTACATGAGCGAACGGATCGGTTCCGAGTGGAGCGCGATCATCACTGGCGTCGCCGACTACGGCTTCTACGCCCAGGCCGACACGATCCCGGTCGAGGGATTGGTGCACATCAGCACGTTGCCGGACGATTACTATTACTTCGACGACGTGACGCACGCGTTGATCGGGCAACGCACGAAGCGGCCGTTTCGGCTGGGCGACAAGGTGCGGGTGAAAGCGGTACGTGTCGACCTGGCGCGTCGGCAGCTCGACTTTCGCGTGATGGAAGGGCCGCAGCCGGAGAAGAAACCCGGCAAGAAAAAGCGGGGCGAGGAGAATCGGCACGACGCGCAGGATTGAAGTAGTATGGGGTGCACTGTGAGACAGCGATAAGCCCCCACGGGTGAGGGTCTCCGAACCCCTTGGATCTTGCGGTCGCGAGAGTTTATCCCAGGGGTTCGGAGACCCTCACCCGCTGGGCTTGCATCATAGTCACTTCCGCAACGGCTTGGCGTCCGACGGCATTTGCAGCCGAGCCGAGCCCGTCAGATACCCGAGCGATTGCAGGAACTCGTCGGTTCGAATCGTCGTCACCTGCAGCCAGGGCGCGCGATTGAAGAAGCCGTGGGCCTGTCCGTCCGCCAAGTACATTTCTGCTTTGAAGCCGAGCCCGGTCGCTTTCTCCACGTACTCCTTGCCTTGCTCCGACAGCTTGTCGTCGGTGCCGAAGTACAAAATCGTCGGCGGGGTTTTGGCGTGCAGAAACAGCGTGGGCGAAATGTCGGCGCCGATCGCTTTGCCCTCCGCATTTTTGGCCGGGTGGTCTTTGAGGTTCAGCGCCGGGTTGTACAGGATGAGGGCATTGGGGATCGGTGAAATCTTGGCGTCGTCCTCGGCGGCGTCGAAGCCGGGGACGAGCGCCGTCGCCGCGGCGAGATGACCGCCGGCCGAGCCGCCCGATGCCACCACCTTTTGCGGATCGATGCCCAGTTTGTCCGCGTTCGCACGCACCCAGCGAATCGCCGACTTCGCATCGACCACGCACTGGTCGGGCGTCGTCTTGTGCAGGGATTTTATGCGATAGTCGGCGCAGCACGCGACCATGCCGCGGCTGGCCAGGTACTGCGCTTGCGGCACGAACTGCAAATACGAACCGCTGTTCCAACCGCCGCCGAAGAAGAACACGATGACCGGTCGACGATCCGTGTTTTTCCAGTCCTCGGGGTAGTGGACGTGCATCGTGAGTTCGCCTTGCGGCGTCTTGCGGTAGACGAAGTCGCCGGTCTTGTACCCGTCGGTCACGAGGTTGATCGGCGGCGCTTTCTTGGGCTTTTCCTGAGCCAGTCCGCTTGTGCAGCAAGCGACCGCGAGAGCGAGAACAACGCGAAACATGACGGACTCCTTATTTCAACGCGGAGTAATCGGTCGGATTGAAGAACGACGCTTCGACCTTGACGACGATCTTGCCGGGCGCCTCCGAGGCGTCGCGCGCCTTGATCCAGTCGGGGTCGGCGCGGAACGCCGCCCAACTCGCGTCGGCCGCCGCCTTGCTCTTGTGCGCGACGAGATACACGAGCTTCTCCTGGGCCCCTTTCTCGTCGATCGGCGTCCAGAAGCCCAGCAGCGTCATGCCGTGCTTTTCGAGCAACTTGCAGGTGTGATCGCGAAAGCGGGCATGCATGTCCTTCATCTTGTCGGGATAGACGGTGTAGGTTCGCAATTCGAAAACGCGCGTGTCCACTTTTTTCTCCTGAGCCTGATTGGCCGTGGGCAGAACGAAGCCCGCGAACAGTAAAGCGAGGCCGACGATTGCTGACGATTTCACGAGTTGACTCCTCGGGCGGAATGGAATGGGGAGAGAGGATAACGTATGCCCGCGGAAGGCGGGCGGCATCATGAAGGTTCGCTCCAGCGCGGGAACAGGCCGTGCTCGACGCCAACCTGGTCGCAGATTCGGCCCACGATGAAGTTGATCATGTCGTCAAGCGTTCGCGGCTGCGTGTAAAACGCGGGCATCGCCGGGAGCACCACGGCGCCGGCTTCGGCGCACGCCGTCAAGTTGCGAAGCTGCACCAGATGCAGTGGCGTTTCGCGCGGCACCAGCACCAGCTTGCGGCGTTCTTTCAGATGCACGTCCGCGGCCCGGTGGATCAAGTTCTGCGACAACCCATGCGCGATGGCGGCGACCGTCCCCATACTGCACGGGCAAACGATCATCCCCGCCGTCAAGAACGAGCCGCTGGCGATGCCGGCGCGGAAGTCGCGATAGTCGTGGTAGTGGACCGTGCCGGGATACGCCGTCGAGTCGCCCAGCAGATCTTCGAGCCGAAAGGCGCCGAGCGCCACGGTGCGGCCCATTTCCAGGAGCAATACCTCGGCCGCCGCGGGACTGATGACCAAATGGACGGTCCTGCCGGCGCGCAGCAACACTTCGAGTAGGCGGATGCCATAGGGAGAGCCACTGGCTCCGGTCAGTGCCAGCACCAGATCGTTCGCGGCCATGAAAGCACCCTAAGTATCCGTGCGTAAATTGCTGTCGAAGAGCCCGCAGCGCAAGCAAGGTCGAAATTCGATCCTTGCTTGCGCTGCGGGCTCTAACGGTCGCCGCCGGGAAACGTCTGGGGATCGGTAGCGACCTTGGCCGGCGCGGTTTCGTGCGGCGACGCTTCCGGCTTGGGTCGATTGGCGTGCAAGATCGGCTCGGCGATCGTGTTGAGCGTGTGGCTCACCGGCTCCATGATCGTCGGCACGTCTTGCGGACTGCCGGTGACCATGGGCCGGCGCAGGAAGCGGTAGGTGAAGTAGAGGACCGCGATCAGCAAGCCGCCGAGCACGAGCCAGGATTTCACCTGATTGATCTGCGCGGTGAGGGTCTTGATATGGTCGGCCGACCAGTAGCCGAGCAAGAACAACAGGCCGACGCCGGGCAGGGCGTAGATGCCGTCGGCGAGCAGGAATTGGTGGAAGGGCAAGCGCGTGATGCCGGCGGTGATGAAGATCGGCGCCCGAATGCCGGGCGTGAGCCGGGCGAAGAGGAGAATCTTGATGCCGTACTTCTGGAAGTTCTCGGTGATCTTGGCCATGCGCTCGGGGGGCAGGAATCGCTTCTGCAGGAAGGCGCTTTCGACGAGCTTGGCACCCCAGAGTCTGCCGATGAGATAGAGGCAGATGTCCCCGAGAATGACGCCGGCGATGCAGCAGGGGATCATGTAGATGGCGCGAAAGGAATCGCTGCTGCCGACCAGCGCTCCGCCGACCACCACCGGGATTTCTTCCGGCATGGGAAAGCCGAGACCGGTGGCCAAGAGGGAGAGGAAAACTCCCAGGTAGCCCCAGTCGTTGAGCCATTGTTCGAACACCGCGGATCCTCGGGCGTGACGACGAACTTCTCCCAAATTATGCAGGATCTTCGCGAGAAAGGAAAGCCCGGATGGCGCCGGTCGCGATCATTCGCACGCTTTGAGCGCCAGCACCGCATAGGCCGTGCCGGCGTGCGTGATGAAGTGATCGTCGTCGTTATTGAGCGAGGGGGTGAACCAGCTCCCCGATTCGCGCTGATTTTTCTTGAGCCAGAAAACCCCTTTGGCGATCCCCTCGTGTCGCGCCGAGACGCCCGCCTGACGCAGCACGAAGATCACGAGGCCCGTGGCGTACCCGTCGCTGGGGGCGGCGCGGTTGTTGGGGCGTTCGTCGTAGCCGACCCAGTCGCCCAGGGCTGGCAGGCTCCAACCGCCGTCCGCTTTTTGCAAGGCGAGCAGTTCGTGGATGGTCGATTTCTGCAACTTCTTGGACATCAACCCGTCGAGCTTCTGCGCCGCCCAGAAGAGCATCGCCTTGTGATGCAAGTTCGGAGGCGGATGGTTCTCGAAGTACGTGCGCAAGGAGGCGAGCCCGGCCCTGGCTTCGTCCGTCGCCGCGTAATTGTCGGGGGCGTGGCCCACGGCGACGGCGACGTAGACGGCGCCGTAGTAATCGTCGTGCTCCAGCGGAGGCCAACCGCATTTGAGCCAGTTCCAGACGCCAGACTCTTGCTGCAGCGTCCACATCCGCGCGAGCGCCTGTCGAGTCGACGGCTGCAATTTTTTCGTCGTCCGGGCGTCGTAGAGCGCCAGCGTTGCGGCGGTGGCGACGACCTCCGTGTCCCAGCGCGGCGCGTCGCCTTTCTTGTCGCCGTCCCAGTGGGCGATCCGCTTCTCGAAGAACGCGCGCACCTCGCGGACCGTACTCAAGTCGCCCCCGAGCGCCGGGCGAGCCAGCAGATACGGGTAATTCGTATGACAGGTTCCGCACTTCCTGGAGCGCGTCCAGACGAGCGATTGATGGTCGAGGAACGCGGCGGCCTTCTCGAGAGAGAGCGATTTCGTTCGCGGTTCGTCGGGGGAATTGACGAGGAGTTTGAGCGGTTCGGGTTCCTGAGCGGAAACGGACGACGCTGCGAAAAGTAACATCGCCCAGAGGGAAACATGAAGTCGTTTCATGGAGGAACCGCCAAGTATGGCATACGGGATCAAGACAAGCGGCGCGGCGTAAG
>JBBQPM010000039.1:0-43882 GCA_038217425.1 Gemmatales bacterium | reverse complement strand
CCAGGCGCTTACGCGACCTGGCTCGCCAGAATCCATTGGCGCACCCTTCGAAACTACCCGAATTAATTCGTCGATTGACGTGGCTTCCGAAGATGGTAGTATAAGAACGGTTCCCCCCGCCGGTTGTGTTCGTTTCTGGGTATCGGGCTGATCCTTCCTACGTTGTGCCGATTCCCGAACGAGCCGATCCAAACTCTGCCAGCCAGTCAATTCAAGGGAGAAGCGATGTTGAATTTCTCGAACTCCGGCCAACGTTTTTGCGATGGCCTCAATCGCCGTAATTTCCTCCAGATCGGCGCGTTCGGCTCGGGCCTGGCGCTTTCCGATATGCTGCGAGGCAAAGCTCAAGCGAGCGCCGATACGGGCAGGCCGACTTCGTCCAAGGCCGCGATCATGATCTACTTGCCGGGCGGTCCGTCGCACATGGATATGTACGACCTCAAGCCGGCGGCTCCCGTCGAATATCGCGGCGAGTTCAATCCGATCGCGACCAATGTCCCCGGCATTCAGATCTGCGAACACATGCCGCGTCAGGCTCGCATGATGGACAAACTTGCCGTCATCCGTTCGCTCGTCTCCGTCGGCGAACACTCCGATTCCGAGTGCATGACCGGATACAGCGAAAACATCAACCGAGTGGTCCATCACCCTTCGTTCGGCTCCGTCGTGTCGCGGATGAAGGGGGATGCTCAGTCCGATATCCCTGCCTTCGTGAGTCTCCGCGGCCAAACGATTGGCTGCGAACCGGGATACCTGGGCGTGTCCCATCGATCCTTCACTCCGGACGGCCCTGGGCTTTCCAACCTGGCCCTTAATGGCGTGACCAACGATCGCTCCACCGAACGTCGCGATCTTTTGCAACGCTTCGACGACGTTCGCCGCGATATCGACGCTTCCGGTACCATGCGGGGCCTCGATACGTTCGCCACTCACGCCTTCGACATGATCGCCTCCGGCACGACCCGTCGCGCTCTCGACTTGAGCAAGGAAGAACCCCGCACCCGCGACCGCTATCGCGGCGTCGAACAGTTCCTCACCGCACGCCGTCTCATCGAGGCCGGCGTCGGTTGCGTCACCCTCGGCTACGGCGGTTGGGACACGCACTCGCAAAACTTCATCCAGCTCCGTCGCCAACTTCCCGATCTCGATCGCGGCATCGCCAACTTGATCCAGGATCTGCACGAACGCGGCATGGACCAGGACGTCGTCACGGTCGTTTGGGGCGAATTCGGTCGTACCCCCCGCATCGGCGACTCGACGCCTGACGGTCGTGGCCATTGGCCGAACGTCATGTCCGCGATGATTGCGGGCGGCGGCTTGAAAATGGGACAGGTCGTCGGCTCTTCCAACGCACGCGGCGAACTCCCCCGCGATCGCCGTTGCACGCCGTCCCAGGTCCTCAGCACGATTTACCAGGCCATGGGAATCGATCCCGCGCAGACCTTCCCCAACGGGTCCGGCCGACCGATGTACATCCTGGATGATCGCCAACCGCTCACCGAACTGCTGTAACGATCCAAAGTCAACGAAGCCCGGCGCCGAGACTCGGCGTCGGGCTTTTTGTTTTTCAAATGGGTGACGACTCAGGCGGCGAGGCGGCGACGGGATTGGCCGCTCGCTGATAGAATCTCCAGCATGCGATCGGTGCGCCACGACCACGTGTATCGGCTCGCCAGCGCGATGCCGACTGATTGGCGGCGCTGCGGAGCGGACAGGATCTCGTCGATCGATTCGACAACCTCGTCGGTGCCGGAGACGTGCCAGAACGCTTCGCGAAATTCGTCGAGCGCGGGAGTTTCGCCCGCGATCACCGGTCGGCCGGCGGCGAGATACTCGAAGAATTTCATCGGGAACATCGATTGCGTATAGGCGTTGCGCTGGGCGAGTATCGCCGCAACGTCGAACCCGCGCAGGTAATCGGGGAGTTCCGCGTACGCCTTGTGCCCCAGAAAGTGGATGTTCGGCAAGCGCATTTTATCGAGGCGGGTCCACGGTTGGCCTTCGCCGACGGTCCCGACGAGAACCCAGTGCAAATCGGGGCGAAGACGAGCGACCTGAGCGATCAGATCGAAATCGACCTTGTACTCGCTGACGGCGCCGATGAAACCGACGCGGGGTCGCGGAATGGCGGCCAGGTCTGCCGGGATCGGCCCCGCCTCGCGGGCTCGGGAGAAATGGGCGAAATCGACCACGTTCGGAAGGTAATGCGCCTCGGCGCCGCACTGCAGCGCCAGTCGACGACTGGTCGCGAAGACGACGTCCGCCTCGCGCAGCAGTTCCGTCTCCGCGCGGCGCAGCATGTCGCTCGGCATCCGGGGCGCCGACGCCAGGTCGTCCACGCAATGATAAACCAGAAGCGAATGCGGGATGCGCGGTATGAGCGGATGGTAGGTCCAGAGCATCGGATCGCGCATACCCAGCTGGCGCACGGCGTCCGCCACGCGGCGTTCGAGCAGGCGCTGGTTGAGGCGACCGATCCAGGGATGCGAATGAAAAGGGAGCACCAACGGAGACAACACCGAGACGCCTTCGCGTACCGTGCGTAAGGGCCCGAGCCCCCGGAACAAGCGACGTCCCAATCGCCGTAAATCCCAGGGGCGCGTTGACGGCCTGCGTAACCCCAGCGATTCGATGTACAGGACGCGGAAGCCGCGGTCGGCCAGTTCGCACGCCATGTGTTGTTTGTTTGTCCAGGACGGATTGTCCCAATCGGCGGTGGAAAACAGGACGACGTCCTTTGGCAGATTCATGATAAGTCCGCAGTGCGTTCGCCTGGAGTATTCCCCTAATTCCAAGAATCGGCTTCGCCGGGATATTTGGTTCAAGCGAACCATTCGGTTCGTTGAATCCTTGGTTCGATCAAGCGTTTTTACCGGCATTTCTTACCCAGTTGACGCCTCTGCCGTACGTTCTCATTCCGCGAACGCTATGCTTTGCCCGCGCCGTCCGATCGATCTCCCCCTCCACAAAGGCGGCTCCGCGACCCCGAATCAGCGTTCACTTTCGTTTTGAGATCGTATATCTTATTGCAAGTTGAAAACAAAGCCCCTCGCAGGGAGGTTAGGAAACGCGTATGAGCCCGTTCGACGAAGACTACTGGCCGTGCGCCGTCTTTTTTCAGGAGGACTACGCAATTCGCCAACGCCGAGGCCGCGAGCGCATGGCGCGAACTCGGGTAGTAATCGCCGGCCTGGCACGCGACGTGGCGGCGACGTTGGCCACGACGATCGAACAGATCGAATCCACGGGTGAAATGTTCCTCGACTACGCGGTTGCAATTTATGAGAACGATTCGGAAGACGGCACTCTTGTGATGCTGCGCGAGTGGAGCGAGTGCAATCCACGAGTGACGATTCTTTCGGAGAACCTCGAGAGACCGCGGTGGGGGTCAGTGACCGACCGTCGGCGCACCGACGATTTGGCGTATTACCGCAATCGCCTTCACGATCTCATCTGCGCGCAGTTTCCCGAGTTCGACGCCGTCATCATCCTGGACATGGATCTGCAAAGCTGGAGTCGCGACGGTCTGGCAGACACGTTTGCTTGGGAGGACTGGGACGTCATGGGGAGCAACGGCATCACCCTGTGGCAGGGCCGACCCGTCTACCTCGACGCCTGGGCCATGCGAGCGCTGGGCCACCCGGAGGCCCACGTACATAAGTACGTGAATTTCGCGATCTTGCCGCGCGGCGTGCCGCTTCAGCCTGTCTTGTCCTGTTTCGGCGGTCTCGCGGTTTATGCCATGGACGCCTTCAAAAAGGGGGTTTACGACGGCGCCGACTGCGAGCACGTCACTTTCCACGAAAGCTTGCGGAAAGCCGGTCATGCGCGGATCTTCCTGAATCCCAGCATGATCTTGTTGTACCCGGAATACGAAGTCCTTTACCCGCTGGTTCCGCCTCCGAAGTGGGCGAAATTGGTAAGGACATTCCTTCGGAACGCTGGCACGAATGTCGCGCCTTTGGCGAACTATGAATGCATCTACGAGACTCCCCCCGTTAACATCCGTCCGCAGTCTCATCTGGAAATGCACTTGCTGATCGGCGAACCGGACGTGCTCCGGGCGTCCTGGTCGCTCAAGTCCTTCTTTCGCTACTCGAAACTTCGGCCTCGACTCGTCATTCACGACGAAGGTTCGCTGTCCGAAAACTCGATCGCCCGCTTGCGCGAACATTTCCCGGGATGCCGAATCTTGACCTCTCTCGACGCCCTGCTGGAAGATCGCCTGGCGCCGTACCCGCTGTGCCGCTATTTCCGTCAGGCGCACCGAAGCGCTCGACGGTTACTCGATGTGCTGCTTCTTTCCGAAGCCGAGTACGTCCTGTGCGGGAACCCGAACACGCTCTGGCTGACCGGCTCTCCCGTGGTGGCGTCCAGCGTTCGCAACGCGATTCCGTTCTTCCAGGAAGGGAAGTATGAGGTCTACGCGCGCCGACGGCGATTCATGGAAACCTTCCTGGACCTGAAAGCGGCGAGCGAATGTAACACGAGCTTCGTCGGCTATCCGAGGCGGGACTTCTTGAAACTCGAGTTCCTGGAATCGGTCATCGACAAACTCATTCACGTCCCCAGAGAGCAACTCCCCGACAGCGTCGGTTATCAAGACGACGGCGTCGATCTGAAGTCTGCCGATCCAAAAAAGACCCTGGACTGGTCGCTGATGGAAAAGACGCTCACCGCGCTGCTCTTTGGCGTCCACCCCGCCGAGAAGCTCAACAATTGGCCCGGACGCGCCACGTCGCACCAGTTCGCGGAGGCTCCGATCCTGGAATCGACCTCCCTGATTCATTACGTCACGGAAGAATCCGATCCGCGCTTCTTTTCGGTCGGGGTCGAGCACCTCTTGGCTCGGGGGTTCCTGAACGACATTGCTCAGCGAGGCTTCCAGCGCTGAACGCGGCTACGCCAGGCGTTACCCGTGGAATAATCGTCACCAGTTCCCCAATCGATGCCCTCGAATTACTCCCTGGCGCGAATCCTGTCGAATCTGGTGCGGCCAACGTCGATACTTTTCCTCAGACCGAACGGTCTCCTCGACACGGATGGAATGAGGAACGTAACGATGTCCGCGATCCTGAAACTAAGACCCCCTGCGGACGATCGAGTCCTCGAATCGCTCGTCGATCAAATCGCCGCCTATCCCGAAAAACGCGAGAAGCTTCTACGGAACCTTCTCGGCGAACAGGTCTGCTGGCAGCTCGGCATTTTTCCCATTCCCGACGATCTCAAAATCTCCGTCGTCATTCCGGTTTACAACGAGAAGCAATGGGTCGGCGAACTGGTTCGCCGAGTCAAGGAAGTGCCGTTGCCCAAGGAGATCATCCTCGTTGACGACTGCAGCACGGACGGCACGCGCGAGATCCTCGCAGACCTGGAAGGCGACGACGTCATGGTTGTCTATCAGCCGACCAATCAGGGCAAAGGCGCCGCCCTCCGCACCGGCTTTCAACACGCCACGGGCAACATCATCATCGTCCAGGACGCCGACCTCGAATACGACCCTGCCGAGTATCCGCGCCTCATTCGCCCGATCCTCGAAGGCAAAGCCGACGTCGTCTACGGCTCGCGATTCATCGGCGACAGCCATCGCGTCCTTTATTACTGGCACTCGATCGCAAATCGAATCCTGACCACCGTCTCCAACATTTTCTCGAACCTCAACCTGACCGACATGGAGACGTGTTACAAGGTATTTCGCAGGGAAGTCCTGGACGGCATGACCTTGAAATCCAACCGCTTCGGCTTCGAACCGGAGTTTACCGCGAAGATTGCGAAGAAGACGCCTAAGCTCCGCATTTACGAAGTCCCGATCAGCTACGCGGGTCGGACCTATGAAGAGGGCAAAAAAATCGGCCTCAAGGACGCACTCCAGGCGATGTGGTGCATTGTTCGCTACTGGTTTGCGAATTGACGTTCGGAGTTTCTCCTCACCAAGGATGGTATCGTGGGCGACGTCAATGTTCAGGATAGTATTGAGGTGCAGGCGAGTCGATGGACTCCCTGGTTCTACACCCAGGAGCGATTGCCTTGGCTGTTCCTCATGTACGCGTTGCCGGCAGTCTTTTTTCTGTCGATCGCGATGGCGCCGTTCCAGGTGGCGGATGAGCTTTCTCATTGCCTGCGCGCCGTCCAGGTCAGTCAGGGTCAAATCGTTTCGGCTCGCTTCGGCGGCAATGTCGACGGCGGCATCGTCGCGGAGGGGAAACTGTATGAGAGCATGTGGTTTCATCCCGAAGTGAAGCAGACGCCCGAACTCGCCGCCCATGCCGGCTCGATCCGCTGGACCGGGAGCCAGACGTGGGGCGACTTCTGCAATACCGCCCAATATGGGCCCTTGCTTTACATTCCCCAAGCCATTGGCTTCAAAATTGGACAGTGGATCGATCTGAGCGTCGCGCAGACCGTCGTGCTTGCGAGATTGGTCAATGGATTGGTTGCGTGCCTCGTCGGCTTCTATGCCCTCTCCCTCTGTCGCCGGGGCCGGGCCTTGATGTTCACGACATTGCTGCTGCCGATGACTCTTTCCGAAATCGGATCGGCGGCCCAGGACGCGCTGATCATCACACTTTCATTGCTCGTCGCGGCGCTCGCCTCCCGCGTACTGAGCGAACAGAGACCCGCCCGCACCGGAGAATTTCTGCTCTTCGCCTTCGTCGTCATGGCAACGACCATGGCGCGGCCAACGCAAATCGCCCTCGTGCTGCTAACGCCGGCATTTTTCACCCGCAACGATGCTTATTGGATGCGTAAAGTCTTGATCGCCGGCATTGCTGCCATTCCGGTCCTCTACTGGCTTTCACTTCTCGGCCATCTGATGCCGAACTGGCCGACGGGTGTCTCGGTGTCGGACCAAATGAGCCTGCTCCGGGAGAATCCCTTAATTCTGCCCGTGGTCATCGTCGGGAGTTTTTTCGAGAGCGGCGCCTGGTACCTGGGGACGCTAATTGGCAACCTGGGATGGACCGACGCACCGATGCCGCGCTGGTACTACCAACTGGCCGGCGGCGCCGTCGCCTGCTCCTTCCTCGCGTCGGGCAATCGGGGTTCGTCGATCTGGCCGGGGATACTGGGCGTCGTCACCTTCCTGGGGTTGCTGGGCGCGCAATTCGGCGCGCTCTATCTGACCTGGACGCCTGTTGGGCTCGGAACCATTCATGGCTTCCAAGGTCGATATGTGCTGCCTGTTCTACCTCTCTTGGCATGGGCGGCGCCCGACTGCCGCCATCGGGTTCAACGAGTACTAAACCTTGGCTGGTTCCCAGTGCTGCTGTTTCCCTTCGTGACTATTGCCGTCCTGTCGAATGTGATCGCGATTCGATACTACGGCAACTGGCGCTTGATGCGCGACGCGGTCAATGCACTACTTTTTTCGTAACCGGTTTCAAAGACCCAGTGCCTTGGGGAGATTCTCCACCAAGGTTTGCAGTGGGGCGCCTTCCTGCTGAGGAATCAGAGACGTCACATACTGGCGAATCAGTAACAGGTTCCAAATGACCAGCAGGGAGCAGACGACGACTGTCGACCGCGCCCGCCAGGCCGGCGCTTGGCCGATCAGCAAGGCCAATCCGGGCGCCAGAACGACGAGCGCTTCGGTGAGCAATCGGAATCCATACGAAGTGCCGAGATAGACGCCGGTTCCCCAGGCGCTGGCGACGAAGTACGCCTGCAACACAAAGGCGATTGCCAGCATGACGATCGGTTCGCGCGGATCGGCGGGCAGAGTTACCGATGCATCGTGAACAAATCCTTGCGGGCGTTTCAGGCAGTAAATAGCCGTGCCGATGCACGCGATCAGGGTGATCGGCGTCCAGTAGAACAGACTGCGATCCATCGTGCCGAACACCTGCCAGAATGAGGGTCTCGACCAGTGATGCGCCAGATGATGCGGCATCTCCAGCCATCGACCGTACACGAAGCGCCAACTGACGAATTGAGGCGAGAAGGCGATGAACGCCGCGATTCCTGCCAGGCAAAGTCCGCACAGCGCGGGCCGAACATTTTCTCCCGATCCCTTGCGCAGAGATCGCCAGCAGATCATCAACGCCTCGAAAGCGGGAAGAACAGCGAAAGTACCAAGTTGCGAGCGGATGAGAGTGGCCAGGCCGAGAAGAGCGCCGACGATCAGCCAACGTTTTGGGCTCAGCGACCCGTAGCTTTGCAGCCAATACCAGACAAACCCCGCAATGGCCGCAGCGCCGATGCCGTGCGCCATGGACGTCTCGATACTGCTGTAGAAGACGATGGTGGTTCCGAGCGTGAGAAACCCCGCGGCGAGGGCGGCGCTCCCTGGATCGGCGTAACGACGGCAGATCGCGTAAATGAATCCGAGCCCGATTAAAGAGACGGCGAGCGTCGTGATTCCGACCGCAAGTTGATACGGCAACGTGTAGCCATCTGCCGGCCAAACTCCGGGACAAACGCTCATGCCGCCGTGAGTCACGACGACCGCGGGCGTCCACACGCATGGCAGGCCGATCGGGTAATGATTCCCTCGCAACCCCAATCGCGTCGTTCGCTCAGGTCCCACGACCGCATGTCCGAAGACATTGTGTTCGTCGAATTCGTTGGCGAACGACCAGTCGCCGTCGATGAGCAATGAGCGCAGCCAGGCGTAGTATCCCAACCCGTCCCCGCCGATGATCATGCCTTCGCCTTGCAACGTGGTCGGACGGTCGGCACTCCTGCAATGGTTCCACCAAGATTGGCAGCTCCCGGCAAAGATCGCGATCTCGAGCAGCGCCACGATCACGATGGGCCAACCCGGGCGTCCGATGAAGTTCCCAAGTCTCCGAATCGTCGAGATCATGTGTTTCCCTGCAATTGCCCTATGTGACAGCCGCACGCGCCGGCTCCCGATGGCTTAATCGGCAAAATTGCTCCATCTTATGAGCAATATTGCAGATTTTGCTGGTTAGACCGCCTGGAACGTGTCGATAGATGTCGAGTCCGGCAAAGCGAGAGGCAATGGAGTGCAGGCCATGATTGGAAATTCCGTGCTCGAAGTGGAACCGCCGTCGATCAAGAGCCTGGAACCTGAGCGCGGCGAATTTCATCGGGAACGTCTCCAGTTTTGGGACGACTATGCGCGACGCCTCGACAAGTTGGCGGACTGGGGCGGGGCCTTCTACCGCAAGAAGCTTCACGAGATCTATGGCTTTCTGATTCCACCGGGGCGGAAGGTCCTCGAATTGGGGTGTGGCCGAGGCGATTTGCTGGCGGCATTGAAGCCGGGCGAGGGCGTCGGCGTCGATTGGTCGCCCGAGATGATTCGTCTTGGCCGAGACCGTCACCCGCATCTGCGTTTCGTACCGGCCGACGCCCATGCATTGTTCCTGGACGAAACGTTCGATGTGATTATTCTCTCGGATCTGATCAATGACGTCTGGGATATCCAGACGATTCTCGAGGCGATTCGGCCCCTCACGACTCCGGCGACGCGCATTATTCTCAACTTCCACAATCGCCTTTGGCGGGGTCCGCTGTCGCTCGCCGGACGACTTGGACTGGTTCGGCCCGCGCTTCGTCAAAATTGGGTCAACAGCGAAGACGTGCGAAATTTGCTCGAACTCACCGGCTTCGAATCGCTGTATACATGGACGGAAGTTCTTTGGCCGTTTCCAACGCCGATTTTCGAGCGCTTCTGCAATCGATTTCTCGCCAAGCTTTGGCCGTTTCGGCACGCGGCCCTTTCCAACTTCATCGTTGCCAGGCCCCGTACGGCGCCACAGCCGACCAAGGAACCTTTGGTTTCGGTGATCGTCCCCGCCCGAAACGAGGCGGGCAACATTGACGAGGTGGTGCGTCGCGTTCCCGAAATGGGCCGCGGTACCGAGCTGATCTTCGTGGAAGGGCATTCGCGCGATCGAACGTATGCCGCCATCGAAGCTGCGATTGCCCGGAATCCCGACCGCTCGATTCAACTTCTGCAACAAACGGGGGTAGGCAAAGGCGACGCGGTCCGCATGGGATTCGCGCAGGCGACTGGCGACGTCCTGATGATCCTCGACGCCGACTTGACGGTTCCGCCCGAATCGCTACCCCGCTTTCTCGACGCGCTCCAATCCGGAACCGGCGAATTTGTCAACGGCGTCCGTCTCGTCTATCCGATGCAAAAACAAGCCATGCGCTTTCTCAATCTTCTGGGCAACAAATTCTTTAGTTGGACGTTCACCTGGCTCGTCGGTCAACCGATCAAAGATACTCTGTGCGGTACCAAGGTGCTTTGGAGCAGCGACTACCGGCGCATCAGTGACAATCGCCACTACTTCGGCGATTTCGACCCGTTCGGCGATTTCGACTTATTGTTTGGCGCCGCCAAGCTAAAACTCAAGATCGTCGACATGCCCGTCCGGTATGCCTCGCGCAGCTACGGAACGACGAACATTCAGCGTTGGCGCCACGGCTGGCTTTTGCTGCAAATGGCCTGGCTGGCAGCTCGAAAGCTGAAGTTTTTTTAGCCCCGATAAAGAAGTTCACAGTCTTGCGAAACGGGTGAATCTCCGCTCGAGATGCGCCGCCGCCGCCTCGCTTGCTCACTCCGCAAAGGCAAGCCAGGCCGCATGCCCTATAATTCTGCAGCATTAACCTCTTCGAATGTTGCGTAGATCAAAATAAGTAAGTCGCCCAATCGTCCATTGCCGTGGACAAAAAATCTGTCCAATTCTCCCCGTTGAGGAATTGCCTGGCTACGGCCAGCGCGGCCATCGCACCACCGCGAACCTGTACCTCACCCTCCTGCACCTGGCAGGTTCCAATCGCGAAACTTTCGGCATGAAGGACGCCGGCCTCAGGGATCTCGACCAGAACGGCCCGCTCAGCGAACTTCTGGCCTAAATCGATGGCCGCAGAGTCGCGGCACAGCGCTGCCGTTCGCCGGACTTTCGATCAAAACGTCGAAAGCCCGGCCACGCTGCCGAGCGGCGGATCCTGTCAAACTGGCAGCGACGGCCATTTAAGGTAGAGTGCCTAGATTTGGCGAAAATATTTGATAATTCTCCACTTACGCCCGATACGCAAAATTGGCATGCGGCTTGCTAAAGATTGGTTTCGAACAGTTCAACGATCCACAGATCAACGGGCAGTGGATTTCGGCTGTTCCCGAGTGTAAGTCACTTTCTTTCTAAGTTGCCCGTGAACTTTCAAAGGAGGTTTCCTATGCTGCCTGCTCTTCAGACAAATGGTTTGACCCAAGTTGCCGAACCGGTCAACCGCATCTCCGCCTTGTTCGATCGCTTCTTCAATGACGAGTTGTTCACCCCGGCGACCCAGTTGCAGGGTTCGTCGGTACCGCTGTCGTTGTGGGAGGACGAGGACAACTACTACGTCGAGGTCGATGCTCCCGGGATGACCGAGAAGGACATCGACGTTTCCGTTCAGCACGGAAATCTGATCATCACGGGCGAGCGTAAGTGCGAACGGCAAGTTGCGGGGTACGACACCCGGACTTACGGCCGCTTCGCCCAGCGTATCAGCCTGCCCGCCGCGGCCAAGACCGACAAGGTGGATGCGAAACTCGCGAATGGCGTGCTCTCGCTGACCTTTCCCAAAGGGGACGAAGCGAAGCCGCGCAAGATCGCTCTGCGTAGCAATTAGTTCGATCGTAGCTGTTCTGGCCATGGGGCTGGCAGGATTTCTTACCGGCCGCCCCTGGTAGTCCGGCACAACTCTTGGGCCCTCGCCCTGTCGAGGGCCTCGTTGAGTCTATCGGCGTATCGCGGAGGTTTCACATCTCTGGCCGGTAGATACATTAACAACCATTGACATGCTGAGGCTGAACCGTCCTTTATGGTTTCGTAAGTACCGGAAGCGGTGGAAGTCCGATATGGACGAGATTAAAAACGTTTAACAACGGAAGGAGGTTGAATCATGCGTGTTTCGAGTATTCGCCCGTTGAGCATGCCGATATGACGCCGATGCTGCGCAAGCGATTCGGCATTCCCGAGGAGCGCGTCGGCGCCGTCGACGCTCGAATCGTACCGGGAAGTCTCGCCTACCTCGCCGGCTTGAAAGAAGGCGTTATCATTACGAAGGTGGATAACGTCGCCGTCAACTCCGCGCAAGAGGCGCAAAATGCACTGGAAAAAGCGTCCCTTGAGCAAGGCGTCGTCCTGCAGTTGCAGTATCCCGACTCGGGAGTCGGCTACGTGATGATCAAATCCAGCGCGGGCCGATGATGCCTTTGGTTATCATCCCGTCTTCGGTCTTTGTGCCGGGGACGGGAGCCTTCCGACTCGCAAATGAATGCTCATGAGGAGTCCGCAATGGAATCGAATCGCCTCATTGACGCAACTCTTCCCGAAGAGCAACGCGATGAATTCCAGAAAGCTGTTGCAACCGAAAGCGGCACGTGTCGGTCCCTATCGCAATTTGTCGTCGGCATCGGCGCCTCCGCAGGCGGTCTAGAGGCCATTGAACATTTTTTCGACCGCGTTCCCGAAGATTCCGGTTTGACCTTCGTCGTCGTCCAGCACTTATCGCCAGACTTCAAGAGTCTGATGAACGAACTGCTTGCGCGGCACACCAAGTTACCGATCTACCGCGTCGAAGACGGCATGGCGATCCAGCCCAACGCGATCTACCTAATTCCTCGGAAGAAGAATATGGTACTGTCGCATGGGAAATTGGTGCTGACCGATCAGGACCAGAAGCCGGGCCCGAATCTGCCGATCGACATCTTTTTCCAGTCATTGGCTCAGGACGTGGGCGAGCGTGCAATCGCCGTGGTGTTGTCGGGAACGGGCAGCGACGGTTCGCGCGGCCTGAAAGACATTCATGAAGCCGGCGGACTCGTCATCGTACAGGATCCGGAAACGTCAGCTTTCGACGGCATGCCCAAAGCGGCCCTTGCGACCGGTCTTACCGATCTCGTTCTGCCGCCCGGAGCGATGCCGGCCAAGATCGTGCAGTATTCGCACAATCCCGTCCGCTCGGAAATTCGCAAGGTACGGATCGACATCGAGTCCGGCAATGAACTTTCCGCCGTGTTCGCGCGGTTGCGGCGTCAGTTCGGCGTCGATTTCGCGCTTTACAAGCCGACAACCCTGGCACGCCGGCTGGAGCGCCGGATGAATCTAAAGGACGTCGAAACGTTAACGGATTACCTGACCATGCTGGATGCAGATTCCGAAGAGCTCGACCATCTCTATCGCGACCTCCTCGTCGAAGTAACCCAGTTCTTCCGCGACAAAGAGGCGTTCGAGATCCTCAAGAAAGAAGTCATTCCCAAGCTGTTCGAGCAGGCATCTCCGGATGACGGACTGCGCATCTGGGCGCCGGGTTGCGCGACGGGCGAGGAAGCCTATTCGCTCGCGATCTTGTTCCATGAGTACGCGCAAGCGCACAAGAGGAATATCGACGTCAAGATTTTTGCGACCGATGTGCATCGCACATCCCTGGAGCTCGCTAGCGTCGGGGCTTATCGCGAGGCCAGCGTGATGGATATGCCGCGTCAATATCTCGAACGGTATTTCATTCACAAGCGCAATCAGTTCGTCATCCACCAGGATGTTCGCAAGATGGTGATCTTTGCGCCGCACAACCTGACCAAGGATCCGCCCTTCACGAAACTGGATCTGGTCGTTTGCCGCAACGTGCTCATCTACTTCAATCCGGCCACGCAGCGAAAAGTTCTGACGCTGTTCCATTTCGCCTTGCGCACAGGGGGCGTCCTGTTTCTGGGGCCCAGTGAGAGCCTCGGCGAATTGGAAGAAGAGTTTGACGTGATTGATCGGCACTGGAAGGTGCTCCGCAAACGCCGCGACATTCGGTTGCATCCGGGGACGGGCCTGGCCGCCATGCCGCTGTCGGAGACGGCGATGATGTTGCGGCATCCCGTGGTCGGCCCCAGTTCGGGCGATCCGCAGTTGCCCGAGATTTACGAGGGGTTGCTGACCCGTTACGTGCCGCCGAGCCTGTTGTTGAATGAGCGTCACGAGCTGGTTCATTCGTTTGGAAATGCGCGGCGATTCCTTCAGGTCCCCGAAGGCAAGGCGACCAATGACGTGTTGAAAATGATGGACAGCACGCTGAGTATCGCCGTCAGCTCAGCGCTGCACCAGGCGTCCAAATCGCAAAAGCTGGTGGTCTATTCGGGCGTGAGAATCGCCGTCGACGGCCAGGATCGCCTCATGACGGTGACGGCCGTACCGTTGCCGAACAAGCGGACGCAGAGCACTTTCTATCAGGTATGCCTCGAACTGGAGGAAGCTCCGGCCGCGCCAGAACCGATCCATGCGTTTGATGCTCAGGGAGAGTCGGCCGAGCGAATTTCGGGACTCGAACGCGACTTGATGTACACCAAGGAACATTTGCAATCGACCATTGAAGAACTCGAAACCAGCAATGAGGAATTGCAATCGACGAACGAGGAACTGGTGGCGTCGAATGAAGAATTGCAATCGACGAACGAGGAGCTTCACTCGGTCAACGAAGAACTGTACACGGTCAATGCCGAACATCAGCGCAAAATCGAGGAGTTAATTCAGCTCACCAGCGACATGGACAATCTGCTGGCGAGCACGGACATCGGCGCGATCTTTCTGGACGTGGACATGAACATTCGTAAGTTCACGCCGGCGGTGGGGCAATTGTTCAACCTGTTGCCGCACGATGTTGGCCGGCCGTTCAAGCACATTTCGAACAACTTGCAGATGGACAATATGTCGATCGTTTCGCTGATCGAGCAGATGCATGCAGAGGGAAAGGCCGTAGAAAAAGAAGTCGAGACGCCGCGAAATCGATCCTTCTTGATCCGCGTGCTCCCCTATCACGCGCAGAGCGGACAGATCGCCGGCACCGTCTTGACATTCATCGACATCACCGCCGTCAAGACGGCCAAGCGCGAACTCAGCGCCAGCGAGCGCCGCCTGAAAGCGGTCTTGGAGAACTCGTCGTCGCTCATTTTCGTAAAAGACCTCGACAACCGTTACCTGCTGACCAACAACAGCTTCGCGGCGATACTCAACCGCGAGGCGCCGACAATCGTGGGTAAGACAGATTACGATCTGTTCCCTGAACCGTTTGCCAGATCCCGTCAGGATCTCGATTGCCAGGTCGGGGATTCGCGGCAGGCGGTTCAAGCCGAGGAAGTGTTTCAGCTTGCCGACGGACCGCACACCTTCTTGACCGTCCGATTTCCCCTACGCAATGAACAGAGTCGGATTTACGCCATCGCAGGGATCTCGACGGACATCACCGATCGCAAGCGCGCGGAAGACGACGCGCACGAGGCTCTCATGCGGCGCGATCAGTTTCTCGCCATGCTCTCGCACGAGTTGCGAAATCCCTTGAGCGCGATCTCCAACGCGGCGCAGGTTCTCGAAAATTCCGCCTCGGCCCCGGCTCTCGTCACGGATGCCCGCGCCGTCATTCAACGTCAGGTCGGACAAATGTCGCGACTGCTTGATGACTTACTGGACGTGACTCGCATCGCGCAGAATCGCATTCGCCTCAAAAAAGCGGCGGTCGACCTCCGTAGCATTGCGTTTGAGGCCGTCGGCGTCGTCAACACGACTTATCATTCGTCGGGAGTGACCCTGAATGTGGAACTCGGAAACGATCCCGTTCTGGTTCTCGGCGACGCGACGCGCTTGCAACAAATGATCGTCAACTTGTTGATGAACGCCGCCAAGTACACCCCGGCCGGGGGCAACGCTCGCCTGTCGCTGCGAACCGTAAATGATCAGGCGATCCTGTCCGTCAAGGACGACGGCGTCGGCATTCGCCCGGACATGCTCGAAAAAATCTTCGAACTCTTCGTCCAGGCCCACGAGACAATCCACCGCGCCGATGGCGGGGTCGGCGTCGGCCTCACCCTGGTTCGCACCATCGCGGAAATGCATCAAGGCTCGGTGAAGGCGCACAGCGAGGGGAGCGGCAAGGGCAGCAAGTTCGTCGTTCGTCTGCCGCTCACCCGGCGCCACGCCGATTTAGAGAATGAGGTGAGCGAAGCCTCTTCAGAGCGCATCCATTCGCAGACTCCCTCGCACGCGGATTCATCCGCAAGGTCCGTCGTCATCATCGAAGACAACGCCGACAGCCGCCGCATGCTCGCAGCGATGTTGAAGCTGGACGGCTACAGCGTGGAATCGGCAGCGGATGGCCGGGAAGGCCTGGAACTGATTGTGAAGGTGCGGCCGCGTTTCGCCATCATCGATATCGGCCTGCCCGAGATCGATGGTTATCAAGTTGCCCGAAAGGTCCGCGAGGCGTTGCCCAAGGATGTGACTTTCTTGATCGCCTTGACTGGCTACGGCAGGCCTGAGGATCAGCGCGCCGTTCAGGAAGCCGGGTTCGACGAACACCTCGTCAAGCCATTGAAGCCGAAGGAGCTTGCCCGCGTGCTGGGCTCGCTGGTCGATCGATGAATTCGGCGGAAAGAGAAAGTTGGGTGGGAATCGCGTTCGACTTTGCGATGTCCCACCCAGACGCCATTGCCTGAAAGGCCCTGCGAAAATGGTCCCATCCATGGACTGCCGATGTTGCAATCGGTTCGCCCTTTCGGCAATCGGCGAAGCCTCGGACGGGTCTTAGTTGGCTGTGAAGGCCAAGTTCATTTCTTTCACCAGCGTGTTGGGGTTGACCGGTTTCGTGAACCAGCGATCCACGCCATGTGAGCCGGGATTCGCGGCACACGCATCCGGGTCGGCGCCGCTGACGGCGAACACCTTCAGCCCATCGTACGCCGCATTTCGCCGAATGGCAGCAACGGTCGTCGGCCCGTCGCAGCGCGGCATTCGCATGTCGAGCAGCACCACGTCGGGACGATCGTGCGATTGCAGATAGTCGAGTGCGTCCTGGCCGTCGCAGGCCGTTTCCACCTTGATTCCATGTAAGCGAAGGAACTCCGCCAGCAAGGCGCTTTCGTTGCAGTTGTCCTCGACGAGAAGTGCACGGATGCCACGGTTTGCTTTTTCGGCCGCCATCTCTTGATCGAGGACCGCGAACTCGCGCAACGCTTCTTCCAGGGTGGCATCGGCCTTGTCGTCCAGGCCGGCTTGCAGTTGCTTTTGCGCCAGGTGAACCGCCAGGCTCGCGGTGTGGAGGCGATTGCGAGTGCGATGCGACAGCTTGGCCGAAAGCTCGGCATTGGGCCGCACTTCGCCATTCGCGATTTCCTGACGCAAGATGGGCACGTCGGGCGGTGCGTCAATGCCAATGCGAACGGAATTGCGATTCATGCTGCACACTTCGACAGTGATGCCGAGGGTCGGAAAGACAATTTTCTCGTTCGGACGGCGCGACAGAACCAGCATGGGGGTCTCCTTTCCAACCGCAGCGCAGGAAAGCGCCAGCGGACGGCTCCATTGGAGGGATAGCATTGGGGATTTGCGCTGGAAGGGATGGAGAAAGAATCCACACCTCCGTGCGCAGATCTCCTTGAGGACATCCGTGTCGCAATCTTTCGGAGGGAATCCTTCCCGTGATGGGAGTAATTTTTACAATGAAGTCGCTCTACCTGTCAAGAGAAGTTTGCGAAAAAATGGCATGCCAGGAGGCGAATCGCGTTCGGCGTTCCTCCAGGTTCGCATGTCGAGTCGGGGTGCGTAAACGCCTGAAGAACAGCGGTGCGTTCGGCCGCTCCAGCCGCTCACGCGACCTGGCTCGCCCGAATTTTCGTCGCCCCTGCGATACACTCTTTTAGGGAATATAGCTGCTCGAGAATCTTCGGGTCATCCGAGGAGCTCACGAATCGGCGTGCCGCGCTGCGCGCGGTCATGTACGCGTGGCGGAAGCGAGGTATCGAGCCGCATGCGTTGCACATCGAACAACGCATGCATGACGGTGGCATGGAGATCGTCGATCACGATAGGTTCGGTCGCCGGTTGACCGCCGCGGCGGTCAGATTCGCCGATCACTTGGCCGTGCTTCAATCCGCCGCCGGCCAGCACGAGCGGGCAGATCCGTGGCCAGTGATGACGGCCGACGTTACCATCCAGGGCAGATCTGCCGAACTCCCCGGTGATCACGAGCAAGATCTTGTCCTCCAGCCCGCGCTGACGAATGTCCTCGAGAAAGGCGGAGACCGCGTGATCGAGCGGCGGGGCGAAGACGCCCATTCCCTCGGGAATATTCGGAATGTTCTTGCGAGCGTGAAAATCCCAGTTCGCGTTCACCACGGTGATGAAGCCGCACCCTGCCTCGCACAGACGTCGGGCGAGCAGCAGTTGGCGACCGAGTGAGAATCCGATCGAGGGCGAAGAGCGTAGGAAGCGCGAGCGGTCGTCGCAGTTCCAGTTGCGAAAGTGATCCGTGTCGTAGGCGCGCAACGTTGCTGCGCTTTCCAGACTGAGATCGAAGGCCTGTCGGACGGCCCCGCTGCGAATCAGGCCCGCCGCCTGGCGTTGGTGGACGCCGAAAGCGTCCGTAGCGGAAGTATCGAAGCGCCGATTCAGTTGATCCATTTGGCCCAACAGATTCATGCGGGCATCGAGTTGGGGCAACGAAACGCGGGCTTCCAGCGAATCGACGAAGGGGTTCGTCGAGGCTTCGCCCCGTCGGCCGTTGGCGGAATCCGTGTTGCGATTACGCTGCGTGGCGTTTCCCTCGGGCATCGGGACGAATGCCTGGCACGGGGCGAAGGACGGCCCGAGGTACACGGGCTGGGCGCCTTCGACCACGGACTCATACGACCCGGCAAACCCATTACCGGCGCCCGGATAGCGAGTCATTGGGGGAATCAGGGCGTGCCGAAGCATGCCGGTCCGCGGATTGACGGCCCCGGCGGCGCGGGCGAATGCCGCTCCGAGCCCGGGCTCTCTGATCGGCTGGCCGTCCCCGACCGTCAAGTCCCCGGTCAGAAGTTGTTTGTGAGCGCCGTTGTGTTCGGGATGGCGAGTCTGAAACGAGCGGACAATGGAAAGCCGATCCGCCAAACTCGCCAGCTTGGGGAGATAGGCGGAGAATCGCACGCCGGGGAGGGCCGTCTGGATGTGTCCGTTGATGCTGGTCGAGCCGTCGGGGCCATTTAGCTTGGGGTCGAAAGTTTCGTACTGGCTGGGACCGCCCGCAAGAAAGAGCAGGACGACCGACTTATCCTTAAAATAACTCCCCGCAACCGGTTCGGTTGCGCGGATGCGCGGTCCATTCCCAAGTGCCCAGGCCCCAAGCCCCAGGCCGGCGACTCGGAGAAAATCCCGGCGAGGCATGCCGTCGCACAGGATGGATTGGGAGCCGGAAAAGACGTCCAGCATGGTATCTCCTTGGCGGATCAAACGTCGCTTCACCATCAGATTTCTGGATTTCGGCTGATTGGACAAAATCCGCGAGAATAAATGTCCAAATCCTCGGGGCGAGGAAATCTTTGGGTAGGAAGGATCGAGAGAGCCACGAGCGTGCGCTCGCTGGTGACGAAAAGGGTCGCGCTCAATGAAAGTGCTGGACCAATCTCGGAAATCCTGGCATAAAGACACTTATGAGAAAATCCGCACAATCTTCCGCTGGACGGTGTAATCCCGACGAGCACGCGCTGTCGCGCCGAATGTTCTTGCAAGGCCTGGTCGGCAGCGGCCTCGCGCTGGGCGCGTTCGACCAGCTCTTTTCCGCTGGGAATGCTCAGGAAGCGACACGCCGGCAGAAGCACGTCATCCTCGTCTACATGAGCGGCGGTCCCAGCCAGTTCGAGACCTGGGATCCCAAGCCTGGCCAGCGCACCGCTGGCCCGCACATGACGATACCGACCGCGATTCCCGGCGTGCGCTTTGATGAGTTCATGCCCAACCTGGCGCGGCTCGCCAACCGTATGGCGGTCATTCGCTCGATGAGTACTCCCTCCAACGACCACGTCGTTGCCGGCCTGCACACCCAGAGCGCCTATCTTCCCAGCCCGGCCATTGCAACTCCCCCGCACTGGCTGTCGATCTGCTCGCGACTGCTGCCGAGTGAAAACACCAACGGCCTCGCTCCCTACGTCATGCTGGGCGACGATGGCCGCGTGTTTCCCACGCCCGGCCCCGGCTTCCTTGGCGCGGACCGCCAGGCGCTTTTATGTCCTGGAGGCGGCCAGCCTCCCTCGGATTTGCCTCGCGCCACGTCTGCCGAGATCGCCGCTCAGGATCGACGCGAGAATCTACGTGCGCTGTTGAGTCAGGGATTCGCCCAGGGTCGGCCGACCGACCTGGTCGAGACCCACGAGGTGTCGTTCCAGCGCATGAGCACGCTGATGCGCCGGCAGGAATCGTTCGACATTTCGCGCGAACCCTCGCGCTTGCGCGAGCGCTACGGCCAGAGCGCCCTGGGGAAAGATCTGCTGCTCGCGCGGCGACTCATCGAGCATGGCGTGTCCTTCGTTCGCGTTCAGCACCAGCGCGGCGGCGCGTGGGACAAGCACCGCAATGCCTTTCGCACGCAGCGGCATATCACCAGCGAGTTCGATCATTGCGTGGCCGCACTTGTTGAGGACCTCATCGACAAGGGATTGTGGGATCACACCTTGCTCGTGTGCATGGGCGAGTTTGGCCGCACGCCGATGATTAACGGACAAGGCGGCGGCGGCCGTGACCACTGGAGCAAAAGCTGGTCGCTTTCCCTGGGCGGCAGCGGCATCAAAGGGGGCGTTGTCGTGGGCGCCACCAACTCCGACGGTACCGAAGTACGCGATCGCCCCATCAACGTGGCGGACCTCTTCTGCACGTTCTATCGCGCCCTCGGCATCAACCACCGTCGGCAACTTCACTTTCGCGATCGTCCCATCCCGATCGTCGAAAACCGCCTGGGCGAGCCGATCCAAGAACTCTTTTGAACCGGACGAGACCTCCATGCTGCGTCGTGCTGTTGCCGCTACTACGGGTTTCCTGTTCGCCATCGCCGCCCTGAATGCACAAGAGGCGCCGAAATCCCTGACGTTTACGCAGGAGGCCGTCACCTTCTCGGCCCCGAATAACTATTCTCCGATCCGCATCGTCCGCTTGCGCTTTCATCCGACGGAGCCGAAGCTGATCGCCCAGGTGAGCGACAAACAACTCGCCGTTTGGGACCTGAACGGCAAGCCGCAAACGCTCAAGGGGAAGAAGGAGCCGACGGTTTTGCCGGAGTATCACGCCGAGCAGAAGGAAGGTTGGGTCACCAGCTTCGACGTGCATCCCCAAGGTCAATGGCTCGTCACCGGCGGCTCCGACCGCAAGCTCCGCAAGTGGTCCTGGAGGGATAAGTCCAAGGCCGCCGTCGAAGTCGAAGGGAGCCAAGGGTGGATCGAAGCATTGGCGTATTCGCCCGACGGTAAATCGCTGGCGAGTGCCGGCAGCGACTTGCAGGTCCGAATCTGGAATGCCGACAGCTTGAAGCAGCTTGCCGTTTACATTGCCCACACGCGGCCCATTCGCGATCTCGCGTGGTCGCCCGACGGACAGTTCCTTTACACGGGCGGCGAGGACGGCAAGATCCTGATTTACGACGTGGCGACGGCGAAGATCGTCCGCGTTCTGGACTTTGGCAACGTCAATGAGCAACAGGGTCAGGATCCGGCCCAGAGCGGTGTGTTTCGTCTGAGCGTCCATCGCGAGGGACGCTGGTTGTCCGTGGCCGGTCAAAACAAGCTTGGACTCTTCGACCTCAAGACCGGGAACCTCGTGGCCGTGGAACCACTCGGATTCGACACCCTGTTCTATCCGGACAGCCGCATCGTTCTTGGCGGCTTCAATGACCTGAAAGTGATGCGACTCGATCCCAGCAAGCTCGAAAAGATTGCGCTCGATCCGTCCGGCAAAAAAGGAAAGGCCACAAGTCCCGTCGGCGACGCCCTTACGATCTTGAAGCGCAACAACGGCTATGGCCTGGCTGTGCATCCTGACGGGACGCGCGTGGCCGCCGCGATCGGCGAATCCTCCATCGGCTTGTGGAATGTGAAGCGGAAATAACGGAGATGTCGATTCATGAAACGCCTGATTCTTTTCGTTTCGCACCTCGTGGCCGTCGTGTCGGTTGCGTCGCCGAAGGCACTGGCGCAAGACAAATCGTTTGGCGACCACAAGGTGAGCGCCGCGATCGACGCCGAAATTAATGCGGTCCTGGCCGAGGAGAAACTCAAGCCAGTCGGCCCAGCGACCGATGCCCAGCTCGTTCGGCGTATGTATCTGGACTTGCTCGGGCGTACGCCGACGGCGGAGGAGACGATCGCTTATCTCGCGGACAAGACGCATGACAAGCAGCGTCGGCTGGTCGAGCAACTGCTGGCGAACTGGGAGATGCCGGCGTACTGGTGCGATGTGCTGCACGGCTGGTTGAACGGCAAGTCCCCCGATCCCGGCCCGGGCTTTAAAGAGTTCCGCGAGTATCTGCGCGTCAGCCTTGCCCAAAACAAACCCTGGAACCAACTCGCGCGTGAACTGCTCGTGCCCACAGACGGTCCCACGCAACCAGCCGCGTTCTTCTTGGGGACGCGGTTACGCATGGAGGACAAGGAACAACGTCTCGACGGAATGACGGTTGCCGTCGCCAGCGCCTTTTTCGGCGTCCGCATGGAGTGCGCCAAGTGCCACGATCACCCGTACGTGGATGAATGGAAGCAGCACCATTACTACGGACTGGCCTCGTTCTTGAACCGCACTGAGTTGGCCACGGCGAGCGCCAAACCGACGTTGCGCGAGCGCGACACGGGCGACGTGACTTTCCAGAATCGTGAACGCGAGTCGTTCACGGCCAAGCTCATGTTCCTCGACGACAAGGTGCTATTCGACCCGAAAGGCGCCAACAAAAAGGCCGCCGACAAAGGCAAGGCGGACGCGGTCGTTCCGCCCGAAGCGAGTCGTCGGCAGCTCCTGGCCAATTACGCGTTCGTCGCTGGCAACCCGTATTTCAAGCGTGCCATCGTCAACCGCTTGTGGAAGGAACTCATGGGCGTCGGTCTGGTCGAGCCCGTCGATCAGATCCATGCCGGAAATACGCCCACTCATCCCAAGCTGTTCGAGCTTCTCGCCGACGACCTGGCTGCGAACGGATTCAACCTGAAGCGTCTCATCGCCAACATCATGCATAGCGAAGCCTATCGCCGCGGCAGCGTCTGGCCCCACAAGGAGCCGCCCAGGAACACGCTGTATGCCGTGTTCAACCTGCGGCCGCTGACTCCCGAGCAGCTCGCGTTGTCGCTGGCGACCGCGACGGGGACCTTGGAGGCGCTCACGGTTCAGAAAAAGAAGACGGAGCCCAGGGATCTACGCGTGGAGATGGAAAAAGATTACAAGCTCTTCATCGAGCATTACGCGGACGGCGCCGAGCAGTTTTCAGCCACGACCTCTCAGGCGTTGTTCATGACTTTTAACAAGACGACGCAGAAATATCTGCAACCCGTCGCCGGCAACCTCATGGCGCGACTGGTCAAAACTCAAGATCCCGACGACATCGCCCATGTCGTCTATCTCGCCATCTTGTCGCGCGCCCCGCGGGCGGAGGAGCGCGTCGCGATCGGCAAGCACCTGCAGTCTCCGGGGGCGTCGCGCGAGCATCTCGTGCGCGACGTGGCGTGGTCACTGCTGAACTCCACGGAGTTCCGCTTCAATCATTGATCGGCTTTCTACCCTCAGTCAACCAAGGGTAGGCCGTTTATCCGACCACGAGCGTTGGGACGCGTCGTCCGAACTCGCTCGAAACGTATCTTGCTTGCTGGGCGCCATCTCGGGTACGATGCCGCGCTCGACTTCGCGATCAAAGGAGTGATCCGTGTATAAACTGCTACTCTGCTGGCGCTACCTGCTCACCCGCTACCTGGCCTTCGCCTGCATCATCTCGGTCATGCTCGGCGTCGCCACGCTCATCGTCGTCAACGCCGTCATGAGCGGCTTCAGTACCAAACTCCGGGACCGTCTGCACGGACTCATCTCCGACATCGTCGTCGAAACCGACGGTCTCGAAGGCTTCGATCGGCCGCAAGAGAAGATCGACCGCGTCCTGGCGGATCCGTTTCTCAAGGAACGCATCCGCGCCACCGCGATCACCATGGAAGTCTTCGCCCTCTTGCAGTTCGAGTATCCCAACGGCGAAACGCTGACGCGTCCGGTTCGGCTCATTGGCGTCGACGCCAAGACGCGCTCGGAAGTCGGGGGCTTTCGCGATTTCCTGCTCGACAAACGCAACCAGGAAAACCCGAACTTCGATCTCGACGACGACCAACGCCAGTATTGGTTGAACCAGGAACGCCGACTCGCGATGCAGGACGCGCCGCTGCCGCCTCCGCCGCTGGAAGGCATGGGCGATGGATTTGCGCCGCCGCCTGCCGCGCCCGTCGTCGACCCCAAGATTCCCGCCGCGGTCTACGTCGGCAATCTCATCGCCAGCTACCGCGATAAAGACGGCGACGACAAGTATGTCATGCACCGCAACCATCCCATTCGCCTGGCCACCGTCAGCGGCGGGAAGTCGGCGCCCGTCTACGATCGCTTCGTCATCAAGGACTACTTCAAGTCCGACATGAGCGAATACGACAGCAACTTCGTCTTCGTCGACCTCGCCTACCTGCAAAAGCTCCGCGCCACCGCCGATCGCGCCACCAGCATCCAGATCAAGTTGCACGACTACGACAAGGACGGCGCGGAAGTCGTCCGCCGACTGCAATCGATCTTTGCCGAGGACCGCCTGCGCATCCAGACCTGGGAAGGCAAACAAGGCCCGCTCCTGGCGGCGATCGACGTCGAACGGAAGATTCTCAACGTGCTGCTGTTCCTCATCGTCGCCGTCGCCGGGTTCGGCATCCTCGCCATCTTCAGCATGATCGTGGCCGAGAAAACGCGTGACATCGGCATCCTCAAGGCCCTGGGCGCCTCCCACTTCGGCGTCCTGCAAATCTTTCTGACCTACGGACTATTGCTAGGGGTCGTCGGCGCCGGCGTCGGCACCATCCTCGGCGTGCTCATGACCAAGTACATCAACGAAATCGAGGGCTTCCTCTCCTGGCTCACCGGCGCCAAGGTCTTTAGCCTCGACGTCTACTACTTCAAAGAGATTCCGACGAACATTGAGTCCCCCATGATCGTCGCCGTCAACATCGGCGCCATCGTCGTGGCCACGGTTTTCAGCGTCCTGCCCGCGCTGCGCGCCGCCATGCTGCATCCGGTACGGGCGCTTCGGTACGAGTAGATTTCATTCGAAAGTCCAGGGGCGGCCGTCCCTGGGAACAACCCCAGGGACAGCCGTCCCTGGGCTTTCAGGAGAATCCATGAACGTCATCCTTCGCTGTCAAGGACTGCACAAGGCCTACCGCAAGCATCGGCTCAGCGTCCCCGTACTTCGAGGCGTCGGCCTCGAAGTCATCCGAAGCGAGTTCCTCAGCATCATCGGCTCCTCGGGCTCCGGCAAGAGCACCCTGCTGCATCTGCTCGGCACCCTCGACGCACCGGATCAAGGGACCATCCATTTCGAAGGCAAACGCATCGACAACCTCGCCTGTGCTGAGCGCGATCGCCTGCGCAACCAAACCTTCGGCTACATCTTCCAGTTCTACCACCTGCTCCCTGAACTGAGCATGCTCGAAAACGTCATGGTCCCCGGCATGATCGAGACGTCGATCTTTCGCTGGTGGTCGCGGCGCAAGGAGATCAAGCGGCGCGCCAACGAACTGATCGACCGCGTCGGCCTGGCGCATCGCCTGAAGCACAAGCCGAGGGAACTCTCCGGCGGCGAGATGCAGCGCGCCGCCATCGCCCGGGCGCTCATCAATCGACCGCGCGTGCTCCTCGCCGACGAGCCGACCGGCAATCTCGACTCCGCCAACGGCCAGCACATCATCGCCCTTTTACGCGAACTCAACCGCGAGGACGGTCTCACCATCGTCATGGTTACGCACAATCTCGACCTCGTCCACGATACCGATCGTATCGTTCGTCTGGTCGATGGCCGAGTCGAGGACGAAAAGATTTCCGCGCCCGATTTCGCCTTTCGGGACGTCGCCAAGTAAACTAACGGAGCGTTTCGTTCGTTCAGAGCGAGAAAGACAAAGTTAACCACAGAGACACAGAGAACACAGAGGAGAGAGAATAAGGAAAACAGCGGATCGTTCATTCGTTTATTTTCCCCTCCGCGCATTTCTCTGTGCTCTCTGTGTCTCTGTGGTTAGTTTTGGCATTTTCGAATATCCCTTTTGACTCGGTATCCAGGACAGGTTCGGATGAGCACTCCCAAGGTTTACATCAACGGGCAATTTTTCGACAAACCCGACGCCAAGATCAGCGTCTACGATCACGGGCTGCTCTACGGCGACGGCGTCTTCGAAGGCATCCGCATCTACGGCGGCAAGCCCTTCAAGCTCAAGGAGCACGTCGACCGCCTGTTCGAAAGCGCCCGCTGCATCAAGCTCGAAATCCCGATGACCCGCGAGCAAGTGACGCGGGCCATCGAGGAGACCGTTCGCGTCAACAACAAGCGCGACGGCTACATCCGCCCCGTCGTCACCCGCGGCGCCGGGTATCTGGGGCTCGATCCGCGCAAGACCTCCGACCCGCAACTCATCATCATCGTGGATGACATCTCGCTGTACCCCGCTGAGCTTTATGAGGCGGGAATGGAGATTGCGACCGTGGCGACGATCCGCAATCATCCCAACGCGCTCAATCCGCGCATCAAGTCGCTCAACTATCTCAACAGCATTCTCGCCAAGCTCGAAGGGCAAATGTCGGGGTGTCAGGAATCGCTGATGCTCAACCACCGCGGCGAGATCGCGGAATGCTCGGCCGACAACGTCTTCCTGGTGAAGGGGGGCGTTCTTTTAACGCCGCCGATCGATGCGGGCATCCTGGAGGGCATCACCCGCAACACGGTGATCGATTTGGCCCACGAGGCGAAGATCGAGGTGCGCGAGATTCCGCTCACACGCTACGATCTCTACACGTCGGACGAATGCTTCCTCACCGGCACCGCGGCGGAGATCATTCCGGTGGTGAAATGCGACGCACGCGTCATCGGTTCCGGGAAGCCGGGGACAATCACCCTCAGTTTGCGCAACGCATTCAAGAAGCTCACCCTGGCATGAGCAGGCGGTGCGATATCGACGGCGCTCTTGGCTTTTGCGCGCCAATCAGGTAAACCTGATACAGAGGTCCGCCCTCAACCCACCTGTGCTCCACTCCATGGAACCCAAGACCGAAAAAACACAGGCCTTCGTGCAATCCTCGCCGACGCAGGAGGAAATGGCCGCTCTCGCCCAGGAAGATCTCACCGGAAAACCCCTGGGGGATTTCCACATCTTGCGCCAGCTCGGGCAAGGGGGCATGGGCCAGGTCTATCTCGCCCGGCAAGCGTCGCTCAATCGCGAAGTCGCCCTCAAGTTCCTCAGGCCCGAACTCGCCGCCAACAAAGTTTCGCTGCAGCGCTTCAAAAAGGAAGCCGAGTCCATCGGCCGAGTCACGCATTCCAACATCGTGCACATTTACGGAATCTACGAAGTCGAGGGGCACCACTTCATGGCCCTGGAATACGTCGAGGGCCGAAACCTGCGCGAGTACATGGAACGCAAACGGGTCATCGACGTCCGCACCGGGCTCAACATCATGGGTCAGGTGGCGGCCGCCTTGCAGCGTGCCAGCGAACTCGGCATTGTGCATCGCGACATCAAGCCGGAAAATATTCTGCTCACAAAGAAGGAAGAGGTCAAGGTCGCGGACTTCGGACTGTCGCGCTGCTTCCTCGAGACGGGCGCGGCCAATCATCTGACGCAGAGCAACGTCACCATGGGGACGCCGCTCTACATGAGTCCGGAGCAGGTCGAGGGGAAGAAGACGATCGACCAGCGTAGCGACATCTACTCATTCGGCGTGACGTGCTATCACATGTTTGCGGGACATCCGCCGTTCCGGGGGGAGTCGGCGTTCGAGGTGGCGGTGCAGCACGTGCAGAAGGAGGCGCCCCCCTTGGCGGAGATCCGCCCCGATCTGCCCACGGACATTATCTTGATGGTTCAGCGGATGATGGCGAAGAATCCCGAGGCCCGTTATCAGACGGCGGGGGAGGTGGTGCGCGACGTGGGCAGACTGCGCGACGCCATCGTCGCCATGAGCAGCGGCGCCACGCCCTCGGGATTGATTTTGCAGCGCAGCTCGGCCGAGGCGCTGCAGGCGCTGTCGGGGAGTCAAACGCTGAAGCGTCGGCGTTCGCTGGCGTTATGGCTTGGATTGCCGATGCTGCTCCTCGCCGCCGCGGCCGTCGGTCTGGGATTGGGGTGGTGGTGGGAGAATCATTCGCCCCCGGCGCCGGACCCGAAACTTTTCGCGGAGGCCAAACCGAAAGCGCCCAAGCGCGAGGAACCCAGGCGCCTGCTCCCCGCCATCGATCCGCTGCATCTCAAGGGGCTGGAGCACATCAAGGACAAGGAACTCGACGCTGCCGACGAGATCTTCGCGCGCGCGCTGGCCCAGGATCCACGCACGCCGATCGCGATCTTGGGAAAGGCGATGGTGCTCGCGCTGCAAAACAAGCCGGACGAATCGAACGAATTGTTTCGCCGGGTGCTGCTCGCCAAGACGCCGACGCCCATCAAGAATTTTCAACCCTGGCGTAAGGCGTACGTCCTCGAAATGATCGCGGAGGCCTTGCGCTTCAACCACCTCAATTCCCCAAAGACTTTTCCCGCGGAACTCGAGCGCTACCGTGTTCCGCCTGAGCCCACTCTCATAGGAAAATAACATGATGAGACTTCTCGGCCTGCTGGTACAGCTCCTGGCGTTCCTCGGACTCGTCGCGAGTATCGCCGGCGCTGCGTGCGTGTGGGTCTATCACCCCAAGCTGGAGTTGGGCTGGAACCGCCTGGCGACCCGCGGCGACGTCGCGCTGACCCAGGTCCGCAAGACCCTGGGCGACGCCGACGCACTACTCGAACGCGCCGGAGAACACCTGGCGGAATTCAAGAAGCCCGGAATGGTCAGCGATGCGCCGCCGGAGAAGAAAGATGCCCTGCGCACGGGACTGCTCAAGATGGTCGTCGAATCGTTGGCGCCTCAGATCGGCGACGTCGGTCCCGTCCTGCTCACCTTCAACGACGCCGCGGCGATCGCCAGTAGCATCCTTCAGGATCTCGAAGTGATGCCCGGCGGCGCCGTCCCGTTTCTGGACCGCGCGCAAATCCGCCTGGCGAGCGACCGCGTCACCGGCCTGGCCAACTCGACGAAAAACCTCGCCAGGCTGCTGGGCGAATCCAACCGCGACGTCACCCAGGAGACGGAGCAAGTCGAGCAAGCGCTCGCCGCCGTGCAGACCGTGGTGACCGATTACAAGAGCCAGGCAGACGACTTACGCAGTCGCTTTGACGCCGCCCGGCGCCGCGTCGATCTTGGGTTAAAAATTGCGCCGTGGGGGCTGACGTTTCTCTTCGCGTGGTTCGGAATCTCGCAGATCAGCCTGTGGATGCACGCCCGGCGCTGGGGCGAGTAGGTTCCTCAGGCCGATTCCGTTAATCAGAAGTTCGAATTCTGCCACGCGGAACGGGCAAGCTCCGCCTGGGTTGGTATGATAATGTCGGAATTCGCTAGCACGCAACCGCCGTGCATTTTTTTCCAATCGGACGCGACGTCCAGTCTGCGATCTGGCAACATGAACTGCGGCCCATTCCAGGGCGTTACGATTCATTGTCGCTCAGCGGATGACTTTCAAAGTGTCCATAAGCCGCTTCCGTCGCGCGAACCTACCCGTCAACTCCTTGAAAGGAGCTGGATCCGATGCACCGACGACGAGGTTTCCAATGTTTATTAGTTCTCACGGGAATCTTGCTAACCCCGTGGGCGTCACGACTGCTGGCTCAACCCGCGACCGTGATCCCGGCCGACCTCTACGTGGACGACGACAACGCAGGCACCCAGGACGGCAGCGCGCTTCGCCCGTACCGGACCGTGCAGCAGGCCATCGACGCCGCCAAGAGCAACGCCGTCATTGCGGTGGCCAAAGGGATCTATCCGCAGAACCTCCGCGTGCAAGAAAAGACCGTTCGTCTATATGGCGGATACGTGGGCGGTACCGCGGCCAGTTACGCGAGCGCGATTGCGGGCAACTTCAAAGTGCGCGATCCTGCTGCCAACCCCTCCCACCTCAAGGGCAACGGCAAGGACTCCGTGGTGACGCTGTATGAGGCCGGCGCCAGCATCGTAGACGGCTTTCTGATCACCGGCGGAGGGCGCAGCTCGGTGGCGGCGCCTTCGTGGATGGGCGGTGGGTTTTACATCTACCAGGGCTCGCCGACGATCTCCAACAATGTGATCCAGAAAAACCAAACGTGTCCTCCCGTAAAAAATGAGGAACCGCGCGGCGGCGGCATCTATTCCGCCAGCGCGAATATCACGATCCTGAATAACATCATTCGCAACAACGTCTCAGGACGTGGAGCGGGCATCTTTGCGGATGGAGGGAAAATGGTAATTCGCGGGAACACCATTCAAAACAATATTGGGGTTGGCGACCACGGGGGCGGGGTTTTCATTTTCTCGCCCAACGCCGAGTTCTCTCACAACCGGGTCGAAGGCAACGAGATCGGGCGGCAACTGGGCTATGGCTGGGGCGGCGGGATGATCGTCGTCAGCAAGGGGGGCAATTTCAAGCTCTCTCACAATGTCTTCACAGGCAACTTCGCCCCTTCTCTGGGGAGCGCCTTCTTCGCCGATGAGGGCGCAGCGGCCTCGATGGATCACGATCTCGTTTACGGCAACAAGACCAGCCCGGGGGGCGAGGGAGGCGCCGTCTATGTCGACGGGAACGAAAACGGCATCGGCTCCACCCTCACCCTAAACCACGTCACGATTGCCGACCACGCCTTCAATCCAATGATCAAAGGCAACGCCGTCAAGGCGACGTGGAACTCAAAGCTCATCGTCAAAAACTGCATTCTGTGGAACAACGGGGGAGATGACGTCGATGCGGATGCGAGGAGCAAGGCGACCGTCACCTACACACTCTCCCAGGAAACGATCCAAGGGACCGGCAATCTGTCGAAAGATCCGCTATTCGTCAATGCGGCGGGCCACGACTACCGTCTGCGCCAGGGCAGTCCCGCAATCAGCGCCGCCGAACCTGCCCCGAATGGCGGCCGGGCGAATCTCGGAGCCAACGGCAACGCGGCGCTGCCCGGCAAGGAAGGCAAAGAGAACGCCCCGGTCATCGTGACGACACCGGCCGAGAAATCATCGAAGACCTATCTCCTGCGCGGCGCCGCCGGAGAGTTCCCCTCCGAGGTGGGCGACGACAGCACCAAGATGACCAAGGTCGCGTCCAAGGAACTGGGCGGCACGGCGGTCCAGATCGAGGTGATCAATACCTTCGGACAAAAAAGATCGAACGTCGAAGACTGGACCCCATTTCAGACGCTGCGTCTGGACATCGTCAGCCAAGGCGCGCAGGAACTTAAAGTCGACTTCAACCTCTTTCACTCCGGCACCAAGGCCTTCGCCACCCGCGTCGTGGCGCCGTTCGTCCTCAAGCCGGGCAAGAACGAAGTCCGCATCGCCCTCAAAGATCTCAAGAACACCAACGGCTCGCCGGCCAAGCTTGCCGAGGTGCGCCGCTGGTATGTTTCGAGCGGAACGCGGGTCACCCTCCTCGTCGGCGACATCTTCCTCGAGGGCCAGGCCGGCAGCGCCGCCCCGTCCGCCATCAAGACCGACCCGGCACGTCTGGCGCGGATCAAGTCGACCAAGATGCCGACGTTCGCCAAGCCGGTCCCCTACAACACGCCCGAGGCGGATGCCATCATGTCCGCCGCGGAGATCTTCCCGGCCAACAATCCGTGGAACACGCTCGTCGAAGATTGGCCCGTGCATCCAAACTCCAAAAACATCGTCGCTTCGATCGGCGCCGACAAACCCCTGCGCTACAACCAGGACATGGCGTTCATCATCGTGCCGCCGGGCCAGAAGCACGTGAACGTGAAGATCATCGAGTATCCGGGCGAATCGGACCCCGGTCCCTATCCCGTTCCGGACAACACGCCGATCGAAGGCTGGCCCAAATCCTTCCAGCAGGATCCCAAGCTGAAGAATCTTACCCTGGAGGAGGTGCAGCGCGGCAAACCCACTCTCGACGCGGATCGCCACGGCATCGTCTTCGATCCGGCGAGCCGCAAGCTCTACGAGTTTTATCGGCTGACCAAGACGGACAAGGGTTGGCACGCCGATCAAGCGTCCATCTTCGACCTCGCTTCCAACAAGCTTCGGCCCGACGGTTGGACCTCCTCGGACGCCGCCGGCCTGCCGATCCTACCCGCCATCGTCCGCTACGACGAGATCAAGCGCGGCGTCATCGATCACGCGCTGCGATTCACGGTCAGGCAGTCGCGCCGCGCTTACGTCTACCCGGCGACGCACTTCGCCAGCCGGTTGACCGACGAGAACCTGCCGCGGATGGGCGAACGTTTTCGCCTGCGTAAGGACTTCGACACGTCGAAGTTCTCGAAGGAAGTCCGCGTGATCCTGGAGGCCCTGAAACGTTACGGCATGCTGATGGCGGACAATGGCATGGACTGGGGCCTCTCCGCCTCCGCGGATCACCGCCTGCCGGTCTTCCACGAAGAGCTACGGCGGATCAAGGGCTCAGACTTCGAAGTCGTGACCCCGCCGCCGGGGTATGTTGCGCCCTGATCATCGAGCCGCCAATTTCGCCAAGGCCGATTGGGGTTTAGCAGCTCCGCAAGAATAAAGGTTCTGACCGGTCCTGACACCTTTACAGTCCTTTTTTTTCAGGGGGTTCAAATGCCAAAGGATGAGTGGCGAAAGGCTTCAGATACTGATATAGCTCGCCGAGCAAGTTTATATCAATGGCAGAGCAGGCTAAAGGAGTTTCCACGTCGCCCCGGAAAGGCAGGAAACAGTGGCTCTACGATCCCTGTTACATCAAGTGAAGCATCAGTAAAATCACCGTTACCAAAGACAACTCCGGGGGCACCAGTTGGGAAATTAACGTGTAGCCAGTCACCCGAAATACACGATCCGATCCTCGTTGCAGAGGAAGACGCAATACTCGGATTCGTTAACGCTCTATCTGAATTACTGGATCTCTTACAAAGATTTGACGAGTTCCGGTTCGCTCTCTCAAATTACATAGATCGGCTCAGAGAGTTCTCTACCCTTCCTCGCAGCGTTCGAGCTACTCCACTTGAGCCACGACGGCGACGGGCGGACGAGGCATGGCGTGATTTGCTCTTTTGGGCAACGCGAAACGATACAGCAGATATTCTTAAAGAAGCGATGCGGATGTTTTATCCGTCGGTGTAGAAATCCGGTCAGAAGAGAAAAGGGGACGCGGATTTTTTAGGGAAGAGAATAGAGCGTCATCCATCACGCGTTGCGCTTCATGGTGGTGCGTTCGCGCCGCGCCTACGTTTACCCGGCGACGCACTTCGCCAGCAAACTGACCGATGAGAACCTGCCGCGCATGGGCGAGCGTTTCCGCCTGCGCAGGGACTTCGACACGTCTGAACTGCGACGGTTCAAGGGTTCGGACTTCGGAAAGGAAAAGGGGACGCGAACCTTTTTGGAAAAGGAAAGGGAATGCGAACGCTGCGTCCCCTCCTCGCCTTTTTGTGTTCCCCCTTTTTGTTTTTTGCCCGCGGGAATCGACGTTTCCGATAGACTGAACCAGAGGAGGCGGGCAATGGCGAGCGTGAAGCTGGAGATTCCGGACGACCTGTTGGTCAAGATGAAAAATCACAACTAAGATGTCGAGCACGAATTGCGCCTCGCCGCCGCGTTCGCGCTTTGCAGCGCCGGCGAGTTGTCGACCAACTAAGGCAGCGCGTCTGGCGGGCATGACTTACGGCGAATTCCTTGGGAAAGGAAAAGGGGACGCGAACCTTTTTGGCAAGGTGCCAGGACCCTTTGTTCTTGCGCCGGCACGGCTCAAACGTGCATAAGGCCACGCAGGAAATCCGTAAGCTGCTCAAGGGCGGAGCCGTCTGATATACTGACGGGCGTAGCAGGAAGGGGGCGCCCGGCTGCGGACACCCGAATCAGGAGTTCTGCGATGAGTCTCCATGGCACCGTACAAAATGGCTTGATCGTTCTCGACCCGGGCGGCCCGCCGCTTGCCGACGGCACCCGAGTCGAAGTCGCTCCACGCACCGGCATGGAGCCGCTGATCCGCAAAACTCCGGGTGTCTGTGGCGGGCGTGCGTGCGTCGGCCGCCGGCGGGTCACTGTCTGGGGGCTGGTTGAATCCCGGAACCTCGGCATTGACGACGAAAGACTTTTGGCCGACTTCGATCCGCCGCTCACCCGCGCTGAACTCGACGCCGCTTGGCGGTACGCGGCGGCCAACCCGGAAGAGATCGCACGCGACCTCCGAGAGAACAACGAGGCCGGGTGAAATGTGCCGACCTTTTACGCGGACGAAGACTTTCCCGGCCCGGCCGTTACCGCCCTGCGGGCGCGCGGGTACGACATCCTCACCGTTCAACAGGACGGCGGCGCCGGGGCCGATGACTCGATTGTACTCGCCCGCGCCACTGAACTCGGTTGTGTCGTCCTGACGAAAAACCGTAACGACTTCCACCGCCTCCATACCGCCGTACCTGACCACGCCGGCATCGTCACCATTACCGACGATGCCGACCGCACCGCTCTCGCCGACCGCATTCACGCCGCCGTTTCCAAACACCCCAATCTCGCCGGCGTCCTGATCCGCATCGTCCGCCCGCAAACCTCACCCCCAAAGGCACCCTGATGGCGAAGACGCTTTGGGCACCCGCCGTGAATAACCTCGGCTCGTTCGGACGCTGGGCGTTTCTGGAAATCGACGGCTCAAACCTGCACATGACCAAGCTGTAATCCGAAGAGAGAATAGAGCAGTCTTCCACGAACAGCTACGGCGGATCAAGGGTGCGGAATTCGGAGTCGTGACGCCGCCGCTGGGATACGTGTACCATGTGCTCAATCGGGCAGTGGGGTTGAGCAAAGGTCCGCTGCCGCAGATTCGGTGGGCCGTGTCAATGAGGCTCACTCCGAAGCGGAATTGTCGGCCCTACGTCGTTTGGTGGTGCAGGCGTTCCCTTCGGCGATGCTTCCCGGGTAAAAGCAGACGGCGACAACGTTAGGCTTGGAATCGTCGCTTCGCCACCGCGGACGACCGACGAAGATCGCAGAGAAAGAAGAAAAACTATCCTGATCCTTTTCCTTTCCGATTTTTGCGATCCCATCGTTCGGCTTCAACCGATACAGGAGTCCACCAGCGAGCACGCTTTGGGGGTGCCAGAACGTGCCAGTGTCCCAAATTTTTCGCAACCGTGCGACGATATGCGAGCCCTACTTCCCGTCAGGAAAATCATTGCCGCGATTGGGAACCAAAGTTCCCGTTACGCAGGTCGTCTTCTTCGGCAATGACCAGGATCCTTGGTTGAAGGTGTTGTGGTCCGCGTCGTCGGCGACAACCAAGTCGACATTGCAACTTGGGATAATTTGCGCGCAGTACAACGTTCGACCGCCGTCGCATCGCGAATCGGATTTGCGTCAATCCGTGCAAACATAGCCGCCGCCGACAATTAAAAATGCTCTTCGCGTTTTTGATAGGGAACGATATGTGATGATATACAATTCGAAAATATGTCTCCAACAAGATTCGGCTCGGCAAATTCGGCCTGGAGTTTGCTTCACTTGGATTAATCCCACGGAGTCGCGCGTTCGAGCGAACGCGCTCCAGTGCTCTCGATTCGTTTGCGGAGAATTCCATGAAAAAGGCAAGAAACGACAAGCCCTGGGAGCCGGCAGAGTTCTGGCAAGCTCAACTTTCGTCCGTGGACGCTTCCGGCCAGACATCAGTGCCGCACCCAAGAAAAACGGAGACCGTTTCGCTTCTACCGGCGTACCAATTAGAGACCGATGTCCCGAGGGCGCCGGCAGAGACAATCCAAAGCCCAAAGCCGCAAAAGTCGGAAGAGGTACCCGTGTCATCTGCGGCGCGCCCCAAGAGATCTTTTTTGGGTCGTTGGTTTCGTCGAACTTTGGCGCTGTCGGCCGTGCTGGCGGCAATGTGGTGGTTAGTGCTGCCCCTGGTGACGCCGATTTCCGGGCAAGCTGTGGTGAATGCCCGTTTGGTCCAGGTGCGAGCGCCATTTGACGGAATCGCGGCCGACCTGCATCATGACTTGGGCAGCAAAACTGAACAGGGACAGCACATGCTGCGCCTTTCGAACTCCCGCGTCGATACCAAGCATCTGACGACTCTCACCACGCGCCGCGCCGAATTGTTAGCACGCACTCAAGTGTTACAGACTGAACTCGACGAAATCACCAAGGCGGCCGAGACATGCCAGGCGCTGGTCAAAGAATATCAGGAAAGCCATACTGCGTTGCTGGAAGCTTCCAAAAAGGAAGTCGTTGCTCAGAATCAGGCGACGGTCAGTCAGCATCAGAATCGGCAACGCCAGCTAGCGAGAGTGCAACAGCAAGGAAAATCGGCGAGCAATGCCGAAAAGGATGACGCGCAAGAACTGGAGATCGTGGCGCGCAAGCGCATTGAGATGGGTCAGGCGGCGCTGGTGCGCATCGATTTGGAACTCCAGGCGGCGGCTCGAGGCGTCTATCTCAAGCAAGAGATGCCTCAGTTATTGCAACGCTCCGAGGAATTGGCACTTAAAATCCCGCTGCTCAAAGCGAATCTCACTGAAACTGAGACCTTGCTCGAGGTAGTGGAGCAGGAACTGTATCGAGAACAGGAGCGAATTAGACAGCTCACGGTAGCCGTCGTCACGTCGCCGGTTTCCGGAGTAGTCTGGACCACGCATGGCAATCAAGGCCAGCCGGTGAAAGAGAACGAGACCCTGTTTGAGATAGCCGACTCCAGCACGATTTTCGTGGAAGTGTTACTGCCGCAGCGCTACTTAGCCTCGGTGGGGCCTGGCAGTCGGGCAACCATACTACTCACGGGAGGCCAGACATTTGCAGGCCGGGTCCAGGGCGTGCGCACGCCCGGGCCTGTGGATAAAGAAGCGTCGGTCGCGTTGAAGTTGGCGACTCATGACCTCAAACAAGTGCGGGTAATCGTTAAGTTTGACAGCGACGTCGACGCGGGGCTAATCGGCAGGCACGTGCGCGTGTTGCTTACAGATGAGGAACCGACCGCGATTCAGAGCGGCATGATGTGGCTCTTTGCGAATCTAGGAGGCTCGTCATGAATTTGACGGAAGCCGTTGCGGTCAACCTCCTCTTGGTCGTGGGGCTGGCGCTCTTCATTACGGAGGCGCCAGTCCGCAAGATTTGGGCAAGAATGATCGGCATCTTTGCCGTGCTGGCTGTGACGCTTTTATACGTCTATTGGCGAGTCACCGAGACGCTTCCTCGATTCGACTGGACGGCATTGGCATTACTGCCATGGGTCTTTTTGCTGTTCGAGTCTGCAGCAATTATCTACGAAGTATGGAGCCTTTGCGTACTAATCCGCATTAGCGACCATTCGCAAAAGGCAGATATTTTTGAGGCTCGGCTGCGAAACGAACGGCGCCTTCCGACTGTGGACGTGCTAATTCCCACGTACAGCGAGGGGCGCGAAATTCTTGAAGAGACGCTCCGGGGCGCCCGGCGACTCGATTATCCTCAAGAATTAGTACGCATTTGGATTCTCGACGATAATCGTCGAGGTTGGCTTCAAGAAATGTGCCGAGATTTCGGCGTCGGGTACCTTGCGCGACCCACCAACGAACATGGCAAAGCGGGCAACCTCAACTACGCCCTCCCGAGAACGAACGGAGAGTTCCTGCTCGTGATCGACGCCGACTTTGTCCTTGATCCCCGCTTCATATTTCGAACGCTCGGGCTTTTACTTTACGAGCCAGGGGTTGGACTCGTGCAAACCCCGCAGCATTTTCGCAATCCCGATCCCATCCAGCACAACCTCTTGGGCCAACGCGCCTGGACAGAGGAGCAGCACTTTTTTATGCGTGTTGCGCAGCCTGCACGGGAGAGCTACGGTAACGCGTTTTGCGTCGGCAGCAACTGGATCGTGCCGCGAATTCGTCTTCAGGAACTCGGCGGCTTTCCTCAAGAGTCGATCTGCGAAGATCTGGAAATTACTTACGTCCTCAAGGCGCGCGGCTATCGGACGCTGTATCTCAACGAGACCCTGGCACTCGGATTGGCTCCCGAAAGCGTGCCCGAATACATCAAGCAACGCGTGCGCTGGTGTTCCGGCACGATTCAGCATCTCTTTATCAAGACCGGGCCCATTCGAGGCCGTAACCTAACCTTTTTGGACCGACTCTTTTATCTGGAGCCGATCTTGTACTGGCTGACGACGCCGTTCTTCGTCTTGCTTTTACTGGCGCCGACGCTTTTTTGGTTCACGGGAATATCGCTAATTCCTTGTCAGGAAGAGCAGTTCATCTTGCTATTACTGCCTCGTTTGATAGCCAGCTATCTCATCATCTATTGGCTATCTGAATGGAAAGTGATGCCGCCCATTTCCGCAATTCATAAGGCTCTCTCGGCCTTCCATCTGACGGCAGCACTCGCAAAATCGATTGTCGCCCCGTTCGGCAGCCCCTTCAAGGTCACCTCGAAAGGGCAATCTCGCGAGGGTGTTGTAATTCAGTGGCCCATCCTTCGAATATTTTTGGGCGTCGCGTTGGCAATGCTACTGGGGATCGTTCTCAACATTTCCGGATATTACCAAGTTGTGGACCTTTCCAGACTTTCCGCGCTCGACGTGATCTGGACCTGTTACACATTCGCGCTGCTGAGTCTGTGCGCTCTCGCCTGCGTCGAATCACCCAAAGATGCAGAGTACTTGAACGCCAGCCGTAACGTTTGCGAGTCTAGTCTGTCGGCGACTTTGACCGCGGTCGTCAAGCGCGTTCTCGATTGATTGGGCCGATTCCGGACAGCATGCGAAGGCTTCATACGCGATCATGGGTGGAACCGATTGCTCGATGGACGAGTCGAAGACAAAAAGAAACGGGCAAAGACGGGCACGTTAATTTTGGCCGCACTAGGCCTGAAATAAACGTGCCCGACCTTTTTTGCTTACTTCACGGGCATCTGCAGAAACCCTGCGACCTTCGCTCCGTACCCGCCGGCGCGTCTCACCGGGAAATTCACGATGCGCTTGCCGTTGTGAAACTTCGTTTCCGGCGGATGCGTATCCACCCACTGCGTCGTTCCCGCGTGGGCGCCGGACAGGTGGCGGACGATTCGCAAGCTGTTGTCCGCGTTCTGCCGGATTACGACATTGTCATATTGCCCAGTGGCCCTGACTAAAACCTTCCCTTTAAAGTCCCACGTGTTTCCAACTTTCGTTGTGATATCGAACCGAGCGGCCAAGCCGCACCAATTTCCTTCGAAGGAGCCGACCCGAAAGTCGTGTTCCGCCGCTTCGGAAAACTGCGGCGCCAGCGATACGCCCAGGATCGTCGCAACGATGACGCGGTTGAATATTGATCGTTTCACGTTTATTTTCCCTGCCGCTTTCGCGGCGTTTGAGTTAGGTTTGCTGAGTTCTAAGAAGCCGTTCAATCGACCGGCTCAACTATCTCATGCGGGAATGCGTTGAAAAACGGACAAGGATTCGGCAATGTGGAAAAACTCGCTTGACGTCTGCGCCGGGGGCGTGTCGGGAACGCCTTCGTTGAGAGCGTGGCCGAACCTACTTGTTGCATGAAGTCAGGCGCCGGCGTAGAATGCATGGGTGCTACGGCGGCGACCGTATGCAATCACCATGTCGGCTACGGGATGGCGCCAATGTCCGAGTTACTACCCGGCCACGAGAGAAGACCCTCGCATCCGCTCCCAGCAGGCCCGCGCCCGGGAACGAAGATCAAGGTTCAGGATAAAGAGAACTTTGAAAGCGTGGCGAAGAATCACGGCGTGACTGCCAAGGAACTGATCGCCAACAATTGCGGTCTGAACGTTACCCCGGAGGAGATCAACTGGTACCTGCACTGGCGCGTCGGCTGCAATGTAACGCACGACCGCAAAAACTGGAGTTTTTCGAACTCCGCCTATCCCGGCTTCCTTTACGTCCCCGCCCCCGGTACGGTCCCGACCGCGAGCCAGAACCCCAAGATCAACACGCTCTATGGCGGCCCGAAGGATCTCGGCTGCGGCGGCATGGAGTGGCTGGTCGAGTTCGAACTGCCGCAGTCAGCCGGGGACGTCGGCTGGATCATCCAGAAGGTGCAGCGCTCTTATGACGTCCGATTGCCGGACGGGAAAGTGGCCGACGCCAAGCTCAACGCTCCGAAGTTGCTTTTCTGGGAGGCATGGCCAGTCAAGAAAGGCGCGGTAAAGGCGTCGAACCGATACGACGCTACCGCCGACGGCAGGACGTACGACGACTCCTTCGACCAGCCGAGACGGCCGAACCTCAAGGGCCTGTTCAAGGTCGTCGCCCTCGTGAAGTTCTACGAGCTGGCGACTCTGCCCAAAGACTTCATCAAGCAGAATCCGCTGACACGGGCTGAGGACCTTCCCTCCACCGCCGTCAAGCCGTCTTTCTGGGACGATACCGGAACGGTGCATAACCTCACCGTCGCCTGGGACTGCACCGACCCGAAGAAAGGCACGACGACGAAAATCGTGACGCAAACGCGGTCGTGACGGCCGAATGGTGATGAACATGACCGGTCACTCGCCGAACGCGACCTTGGCACCGGCGTCCTCCAGGCGAACCACCGTTCGGCCCGCCTTGCCGTGCACCGTCACCACCCGCCCCTCGACTTCGACGCGCTGCACGGCGTCGGCGCTCGCCGATAAATCGTAGACGGTCACGAACGCGGCAGTCTTCCCCTGAACGCGGCGAATCAAGCAGGGAATTTTCTGCGCCACCTGATAGCCGATCCCTTCGCAAGCAATGATCTCCTCGTTCGCCAGACCGGCAAAGTGGACGTACAGTACCTGCGACTTGTCGGCCTCGAAGCGCCAACCGGAAGGCCCCTCCGTTTGCCAGCTCCGGGCGTTCAGCAAGTGTTGATAGCCGTCGCGGCTCCCCGGTTCGCCCTTTGCGCCAGGCCCACGCGGTTCGGCGGGGACGACCTGCTTGCTGACGGCATGGGCGAAGAGGTCGATCTGCGTCGGTTCGGCCGACTCGACTTCGAAGCGATCGATCAACATGGTATCGAAAAGGAGTAGCTGTCGACGGAGCTTCGCGCCTCGATACGCCGAGTCGCTGGCAACGCCGCAACCGACGAACTCGGGCTGTTCGCTGAACCAGACGAGCTTGCCGGTCGTCGCTGACTGGCTGCGTCCGCCAACGGCCACGGTGTTGTGGGCGGCGGTCTGTTTGACCCAGGTGGCGTACTCCTTGTGGCTGTAGCTGAGTCGCCCCGGATCTAGCAGCCATTCACGCCCGTTCGCAAACAGAACGATGCTGAGCTTGTCGTAGTGTCCGTGCCCGCCGCCGTGCGGGCCGAAATCGACCATGACGCAGCTCGCCTTGAGACCGGCGCCGCGCCGCAGGATGCCGAGCCCGATGTCGCCCAGCACGGTTGACTTGCCGGGGAGGTACGGCTCCAGCACCGCGTCGGGGCCGAGCAATTCCTTGAGGCGAATGAGGTTCGCGCCGGCGAGCACCCGTGCGAACTTCGGATCGCGATACGTCTGCCAGGCCCAGGCCCACGCGTGATTGAAGTTCGCCAGCCCCGAAGGGTCGCTGTCGTTGAGGGCGGGGAATTGACCATTGGGATAGGCGCACGTCAAAGGCGATTCGAGCAACGTGCGAAAGCGAGGCTCTTCGTGCAGCGGCAACCCCAGTCGGCGGCCGGCATCGACGATCTCGATCATCGCTTGTAAGGCGTAATTCTGATACGCCATCGTCCCCTCGTACCAGATGCCGTCGTCTCCGAACGAGCGCTTCAGTTGGTCGCGAAAGCCCCCTTTCATGTCGAGCACCTTGAGGACCAGATCTTTGTCCCCCAGGACCGACGCGATCGTGAGGATGCCTGCGTTGTACCACGTCTGATGGTTGTTGATGCCCTGGTTGTAGGCAAGCAGCGTTTTGGCGGTTTCGCGGAAGAAATCGCTCTCGACATGCCAGCGCTCGGCCTCGGTCCACGAAGTCGACGCGTGGATCAGATCGTACGCCTTGGCGAGCTTGATGATGCCGACCGCTTCGTCGAGGCTTTGCGAATAGCGTCTGCCGCCCAGAAACGCGAAGAAACCGGTGCGGCCCCACCGATCGCGCCGTACGGGATACCCCGCGTAATCGTCGGCGTATTTGAGCAAGATGCGCCGAACCTCGGCCGCATACTTCTCATCCCCCGTGTAGCGGTAGGCCCAGGCCAGGTTTAAGGCCGCGTGGTTGACGCGATCGTGCTGAAGGGTGCGGTACGATGCGACCGTGCGCTCGTCTTTGTAAATCATCTTACAGCGCGGACATTGATGTTCGCCGTCGCTCAGGGCGTGCAAATGCGAGGCGTCGGCGGGGCAGGCGTAGTAAAAGCTCCAGTCCCCGGCGCCGTGGGGGACGGCGATCGGCTTGACGAGAAGCGAATCGCCGAGCATGCGCGCGGCTTCTCGTTTCTTTTCGAAGTCGGGCTTGGCCTGGAGCGCGTCCCATTCGGCCGAAGTGGTCGCCAGGCGCGGATGGGTGCCGAACTTCGGCTCCTGCGCCCTCAGCGGAACGTTCAGCATCAGAATCAGCACGCAGCCATGTCGCACGTCAAATTCTCCGCAGGGAAGCAGGGGCCGGGCACTCACGGCTTCGGGTCGCCTCGCACGAGCGGTCGATTGAAGGGATCCGCCGTCCCCGCCGAGGCAATCTTACGAGCGTCAAGCAAGTAACAACGATATAATCGCGGGAGAGGAGAACGTCATGCCGCTACGGCATCATTTTAGGCCGCCGGTCGATTCGAGGCATTCCTGGGACGAACTCTTCGGCATGTGGCCCGCGGTAATGGTTCAGTCTCTTTTCGGCAAGTTGCCGGAAGGTTATGCTGCTGCGCCGAACGTTCACATCGGAGCGTTTGAAGTCGATGTGGCTACGCACGAAGAGAGCGAATTTTCGTTTGCAAACCACGGGAGCGACGGCGGCGTGGCTACGGCGCTGTGGACGGCGCCGGCGCCAACCCTCACTCTCGAAACAGACCTGCCGGAACAGGACGAGTATGAAGTCCGCATCTATGACCAGCAGCGGGGCCGAACCCTGGTCGCGGCGGTGGAGATCGTCAGTCCGCGCAACAAGGATCGCCCCGAGAGCCGACGCGCTTTCGTTGCCAAGCTAGCCGCCTTGCTGCAACGCGACGTCTGCGTCTCGATCGTCGACCTGGTGACGGTGCGACAAGACAACCTTTACGCCAACCTGTTGGAATTGCTGGGCGAGGCAGACCCAAACCTGGGCGAAACCCCGCCGATTCTCTACGCCGCGACAGTACGGCGGCGCACGCGTCCGGGGAAGCGGCCGATGCTTGAGGGGTGGTTCTATCCGCTGGCACTTGGCCAGGCATTGCCGACGCTGCCGATCTGGCTCGACGCACGGCGAGCGGTGGCTCTGGAGCTCGAAGCGACTTACGAGGATTCTTGTAGGGTGTTGCGGATCCGCTGAATGGTGTAGGCTCCATTCCAATTTTGGCATCGGAGACATCATGAATTCCGTGAAAGGCTTTATTCACAACGGGATGGTAGCCGTTCCGCCAGATTGGCCTGAGGGAACGGAGGTTCGTGTCGAGCGCGTCGCCGACGAAGTCGCGGGAATGCGCGAGGAGGATTGGCCGACGACGCCCCGAAGGAATCGCCGCGCTGTTGCAAGAATGGGACGCCATGGAGCCGGTGGAACTGACGCGGGCCGAATAAGCGGACTTGGAACGCTGGCGAGCGTTCAAGAAAGGACGTGCGCTTGCAGGGAATTACGCCGGTGACTGCAATCGAGTCGCCTTCTAATTCTACAGCGCTAAATCAGCTGATGTCAGCTGACTGAGTATTTATATAACCTCCTTGACAACAAGGAGGTGCGGCATGACGCCTGATCAGATGTTGGTGCTCGGTACGGCCTTCACGGCTTACCTGCGGTTGTT
>JBBQPM010000038.1:0-44847 GCA_038217425.1 Gemmatales bacterium | reverse complement strand
AGCGAGCCATGCGTTCGCTAATGGCCGAGGCGACCGGCAGCTTTTCCCCCTTGACGGGTTTGGCCGGCACCAATGATTGCCATTCCTCCCGCGTGAGCCACATGTATTCGGTGTTCGGTGACAGCATGAACGTAAAGATGCCGCGAAAATCCTCCTTCTTGGCATGGCGCAACTGGCCCTCGTCGTCGCGGCTCATGAAACGTCCATGCACCTTGAGAATCAGGCCTCCCTCCGGCGGAGAGGGAATCACCTTCTCGGCTGGTTCCAGGTCGCGCACCACCACGGCGCCCGGCTTGCGTTCGGCCTCCGGCAGCTTCTGGAATGTTTCCAGCACCTTGGCAGAAGGCGCACCGCCCAGCAACTTGCCGCTTGCCGACACGCAGCTCATGTAACCGCTACTCGTCACCCACTGTTTTTTGATGCCGGCATCGCGCAGAAACTCCCCTTCCGGGCCTTTCGCGTTCTGCACTTCGGTCGGCACCGCCGCGGCGATGAAGTTCTCCTTGATGAGCTTGATGCTGGCGTCGGTCCACAAATTGGGCTCACGGCCCAAGCGACCCGCCGTTCAGCAACCTGCCGCAGGCGCGCCGCCGCTGCCTGCCCAGATGAAGAGCGGCTTGCCTTCCGCGGCCGCCTTTTGCCGTGCTTCCCAGATGTTGGGATACCAGGCAATCTCCATCCAGCGCGATTCGCCGGTCTGCGGCTTGATCAGCTGATGCAGCTTCTCGAACTCAGCGACGGGCAGCTTGCCGCCCTCCTTCTCCTGTCCCGCAGCCTGTCTGTGCAGACTGGGGAGCACACTCACGGCGAACACCGCCACCGCGAGGGCTGCTCGTTTAGAAAGACTCGTCCAGATCATGTCTTGCTCCTTTACTTTGGTAAACAAGGGACAAGCCAATGTGGCTCCGTTATTTGTCCCACTTGATCGCGCCGAACTTGCTTTTAGCCCAACCGGCGCCGGTTGGATAACGCCGCGCCGATGGGTAATCCCGGGCACCCGTTTACAAAAATCGGTGCGCCGGTTGGGTAACGTCGCGCCAGTTGGCCTATTTTCGATCATTTGTCACACACCAGAAGCACCCGGCAAGGATTTTCTTGGACCGAAATGGGCCAAGACCCTCAGGCAGGCCCGAAGCTTTCGCTCACGCCAGGATCTCGCGAATCAGGGGGGCGTCTTCGGAGATTTTCACCGGCCGGCCGTTGGCGGTGAAAAGATCCTTGTCCGCGTCGATGCCGAGAAGGTGATACAACGTCCGGCCGTAGCTGATGGGCGAATAGTATTTGTCGACAACGCGCAACGAGGTGCGGTCGGTGGCGCCCAAGACCATGCCTTGCCGGAAGCCGCCGCCGGCGACCAGGACGAACTGGGTGGTCCCCCAGTGATCGCGCCCCGGCGGGCCGGAATAGGCGGAATCCTGGTAGATTCTGTTGCGTCCCATTTCACCCAGGACCGTGACGATCGTTGTTTCCAGCAAGCCTCGATCATGCAGGTCTTGCAAAAGGCTCGACACCATTGCGTCGAGGATTGGCAGGCTGTTCCTGCAGGCATTGGTGACGCTGCCATGATAGTCCCAGCCGGGCCAAGGAACGAATACGAATGGGACGCCCGCCTCGACCAACCGGCAGGCCGCCAGTGCGTTGGCGCCGTGGGTATTGCGGCCATAGCGATCGTGGAGGCGCGCGGGGTCTTGGCGCGGGTCGGCGGCCTGGCGCAAGCGCGGCGAGCGCAGCATGTCGAAGGCGCTTTGCTGGAAGCGATCCATGCCGGCGATAAGATGCTCGGCTGCGTCGAGCCGACGAATTTGCGTATCGAGCCGTTGCAACAGATTTTCGCGGCGCTGCAGGCCGGACAGATCGAGATGGGTCAGCGGCGCCAGCATGGCGCCGACTTCATCGCCCGGATTGCCCGGTTGGAAAATCATCGGATCGTATGCCGGGCCAAGGTAGTTATTGCGCAGATCGCCGGCCGAATCGCCCGCGTCGTAGTAGTGTCCGAAGCCGACAAAGCTGGGGATGCCAGGCTGCGCGGGGCGTTCCTTGGCGAGGACGCTGCCGTACATCGGAAACTTAACGGTGGTCTGATTGCGCGGGTTGCCGGAAAGCCAGTACAGGCCGCCGGAATGTTCCCAGCGTTCGTTGCCGATGCCGACGGAGCGAAGGATGGAGAACTTGTCGGCCATCTGCGCCAGCCGCGGCATCAGTTCGCAAATGTCGATGCCGGGGACGTTGGTGCGCGTGGGGCGCAGTTCGCTGCCGAAGGGGGGCGGCGTGTCGGGCTTCATGTCGAACATGTCCTGGTGCGGCGGCCCGCCAGCGAGCCAGATGAGGATCATGCTGCGCGCGCGGCGCCTCGCCCCGACTCGCTGGGGCGGAGGCTTCAACGCGGGCACGGAAGAAATCGGCAAACTCCATACCAAACAGACCGGCGCCGCCGACGCGCAGGAAATCGCGGCGCGTGAACTGACGATAGTTTTCACAAACCTTTTGCATGATGCAGCCTTTCTGTTTTTTCCGCTTGCGGCTTAGCGTTCGCCAGGCGCCACGCGAACGCTAAGCCACAAGCGGCCTAATGATTCAACTGGAATTCCCGCATGTTCAGCAAACTCCACATCACATCTTCCAGGCCACGCTGACGCGATGGACTGGCTTTCAAGTATTCAGCACACGACTGCGACTCGTCCTCCGTGGGGAACCGGCTGAGCGTCCAGAGGTAGAGTTCCTCAATCGCTTTCTTGTTGTCCGGATTCTCCTTGCCAATCCGGGTGACACGGCCGTCGTCGGCAGCGATCTTTGCCTGGATCGTGGGGTGATTCGCCAAAAAGAGCGCCTGCACGACGGTGACCGTGGCATCGCGCTCGCAATCGCATTGCGCGTCCGCGCTACGCAACGGTCGGCCGAAAATATGGAAGGCGTAATGCAGAGTCGCCCTCTTCTGCTCGGCCCCGGTGCTACCCGCCACCTCCAGTGCCAGCGAGTCCGACGGCACGAACAACTCCGGTGGATAGATTTCCTTGCCGAGCGTCGCCTGATTGACCGCATCGACCAGCACCTCGGCAGGCATCCGACGCAGATAGAACGCGGCATAGTTCCCCGTGTCTAGCTTGCTCGTCGCGTTCGACTTAGCGCTCTGCTGATAGGTTCGGCTGTTGAGGATGAGCCGATGCAGATATTTCAGATCATAGCCATGTTTGATGAAATCCAGCGACAACTCCGCCAGCAACTCGGGATGCGTGGCCGGATTGAACGTGGAGAGATGATCCGGCGGGTCGATGATGCCCCGGCCGAAATAATGAGCCCAGACGCGGTTGACCATTGCCTTGGCAAAATACGGATTATCCGGCCGGCGCAGCCAGATCATCACAACACCGCGAGGATCCTTACTCGCAGGCATCGACATCGACTCCCTTTCTCCCAGAAGTCGAAACGCGTCGGATTTTTGGCTGCCCAGCGTGCTGGTGACACTGGCGAACGCAGACTTGCTCAGCACACGAACTTCGGTTCCCTTGAGCCTCTTGGCCGTGTCTTCCAGGAACTTGGCTTTGTCGGTCGCGGTCTTGATTTCTTCCTTAAACTTCGCGGCTTCGTCCTTGGCGAGAGATTTGTCTTTGGCTTTCTCGGCCAGCTTCTTGGTTTGTTCGCGAATCTGCTTGACCTGGATCGTCAATACGTCCACCTGTTTGGCAATTTCGGGAGACGGAGGATTCCCACCGGCGCCGCCGATCGGCATGAAGAAGTTGGCGAAGCTCAAGAGATCATCTTGTTGCCAAGTGTCATTGGGATGGCGATGACACTGGGCACATTCCATCCGCAACCCCAGGAAGGCATGGGCGATTTGCAAGGTTCCCTTGACTCCGGCGGCGCTTGGTCGTTGCCAGTAAAGATCGAGCGTGCGCCGTTTGCCGTACGACTTGAGGTCCGCGTTCTTGTTCGCCTCTTCAGCCAGATAGCTCTGAACTTCCTGAGCCCAATCGCCCGCGGAGCGTCCATCCATGCTGTTAGCCATGAGGATTCGTTCGGCCAACTGATCGTAGGGAAGATTCTCCTGAAGCCGCGCTCGCAACCATTCGTAAGCACGGCGTGCGCTGGCGTTTTCATTGAGGCCGTTCTTGGCATCGAAACTCGCGGGCCGCAGGATGTCGCTGAATTTCGTTGCCCACAAAGCGGAGTAGCCGGGACGATTGAGCAGTTCGTCGATCTTTCGCACGCGCTTGTCGGGCTTCTGGTCGGCAAGGAACAAGCGGACATCGTCGGGCGTCGGCAAGGCACCGGTCACATCGAGGCTGACGCGGCGGAGAAACGTCACGTCATCGCACAGATCCGAAGGATGGATATTGAGCTGACGCAACCTGGCGAGCACGTGGTGATCGATGAAATTGTTCCCCTTGATTTGCGGGAAATCGCCCTTCGGCGCACCGGGGACCAGAACCTGACCCATGACCGGATCGCCCCGATAGCGGGCCAGGAGAATCGTGTCGCCCAGGCCGACCGCCTTCACACTGCCAAGCGCGTCCACGTTGGCGACCGTGCCATCGCGCGTCTCGAACGTGCAGAACGCCGTCACGTCCTCGCTGGATTTGTCGGCGAAGACCGCTTGCACCTGAAACTGAAAGCTCTCGCCCGTTTTGAGCACGCGGCTGGCAGGGACTATGGCCAAACGCGGCGCCGCCGATAATTCGGGCCGATCGAGCGGTGCCCCGGCAGCAATCCAACCACGCAGGAGCCGATACTCGGCGCTACCGGCGCTGAGGCGCATGCCGCCCTGATGGGGAATTTGGCCCGTGGCCTTGAGCAACAAAAGGCTGGCATCGGGATCGTTGAAGTTCAGACGACGACCGCCAAACTCACGCACGAGCCGCCCGTGATCGAGGCCCGGATCCATGCCGAAAAGAGTCAAGCGAAAGCCATTCTGTCCCTTGACTGAGCCATGACACGAGCCCGCATTGCAGCCGAGTTTGCTGAACAGCGGCATGACATGCCGGCTGAATTTAGCTTCCGCCGGCAGCGTGGGCTCGTCGGCCGCTCGCGCATTGCTGGGTGTCCAAAGCAAGCAAGAGAATCCCAGGAGCAAAGCCGATCGTGTCATAGGAGTATTTTCCTGCAAGGCAGGCCGCGTAGTAACTCACATTAATGGTTCACAAGATCCTGGGTTACCGTCTCACCCGAACAGCCGGGCTATCGGCCTGTCAGGATGGTGCAAATGCCAGGCGACGGTTTGTGGGATGAACCGCAAGGAAGGACAATCATATTCTCCACGCTGCCGGCTATGAAACAAGGCGCCTCGGCTAATGACACAAGCATTGTGATTGTGTAAATCTGTACTCCGTTCTGGCGATCAGTGACTCCGACGCCATACTATCGCTCCATTTTCCTTTCGACCTTTGGAACTTCAGCGGACTACGACTCGGTGGAGAATGAAACCAGCGGGGGGGCTTTACTGATGCCACTCGCCGACGAACGGCACGTAGAAGCTCCGTTGGGTTCGATAATGCCAGGTGGGTGACGACGGAATCCCCTCCTGTCCGAGGGCATCGACGGCGACTACCCAAAAGCGGCGTACTTCCTTGCCAGCCTGGGCGTCGGTGTAGCGCGTGACGGCGATCGGGTCGGCGGTGAGGCGGTGGGCCGCTTGCCCTGGGCCCTCCGGGCGCGGTCCCTTCATCCAGTAGACGCGGTAGCCCTTGATGCCTAGTTCCGGATTGGCCGCCCATTTCAGGTGACACTTCTCGCCCTCTTCACGCGAAAAGAGGTGCTGCGGGGCGGAGGGAACCGTCAAGAAATACGGCGATGGCCCGCTCTCGACTCCCAACGCATTGACGGCGCGTAAGCGATAAGCGTAGACGGCGTAACGGTACGGCTTGCCTTTGGTGTCGAGTTGGGTGGCGGTGAAACGGTTTCGATAGAGCCAATCGCCTTCCACGGATTGTGCCTTGGCCAGATCCACCGTCGCATCCGTGAAGCGGACTTCCTTGAGCGGCTCCTTGGTCAGTCGGGCGAACTTGCCGATCAACTTGAACGCTCCGACGCTTGGCTCGGCCAAAGGCGGTGTGTCCTTTTTCAAGCGGAAGACCTCATCCTCGCTGAGCACTTCGACGACGGCCCGCTCGACGTGAAAGCCGGCGATGTCGGTGTGACCGCACGGCGGTGTCCAGGTGAGGCGCACTTCCTTTGCAGAGATCACCGAGACGACCGCGTCCTCGACGATGCGCGGCTGGGCGCGAACCTTCAGGCTAGCGCCGCTTTCTGTCCCATCCTTGAAGAGGGCGCGAACGCAGTAGTGATACACCGTACCCGCCTTCAGCTTGGGGTCGCGGTAGCTGGTCGTCTTCCTCTCGACCTGACCGATCTGCTTGAAGTTGACGTGCCACGGGTCATTCCCCTCACCCCGGTAAATCGCGTAGCCAGTCCCATCGGTAGACTTGCTCGGTTGCCATTCCAGCAAGGCGCCATCGGCAGTCGTGGTCACGCGAACTCCGGTCGGCGCAGGCAATGCTCGCTCGGGCTTGTCATTGGCGTAGCGATACGTCCAGACTTGCTGCTCGCGCTCCACATTGGGCACGCGCTGGGCGGGGTTGATCGAGACATCCATGAGGAACAGGTTCTGGTCGGGCAGGTAGTTGATGGTTCGAGAGCGGCCGGCCCAGCCATCCGGTTCGCGGGCCGGCTTCATGTGCGTCCAGGTGTTCTTGCCGGCGTCATAGACCCAGGTTTCCAGGTGCCCCATCGCCACCTGTTTACCTTCCGCTGAATCGTTGACACGGATCACGGCCACGATCACCTGGTTGGCGCTGTCGTAGGAAAGCACAGCGTCGTTGCGATCGGTTGGCGGCATCTTGGCGGGCTTCAGGTCGATCCATGCGTTCTTTTTCAGATCGTAGGCCCAGGTGTGCGGATCGTCAGAGAACTGCGACCCGAAAAGGATATGGAGCTTGCGGGCGGCGTCGTAGGCCAGGGTGCCGCCGCTGCGCGATTCCTGCGCGCCGAGCCGAGGCTCGTTCTTCGGGTGCATTCGCGTCCAGGTGTTGGCGTAGGGATCGAAAACAACCGTACCCTCGGTTATGCCCTCGCCGCCAAAGACGACGGCCACCTGATGGTCGCTGTCCCAACTGGCACAGCGCATGAAACCTACCAGAGGCTCGGGCAGCGGTCGCATGTCGCGCCAGGTGTTTTGGGCCAGGTCGTAATTCCAGACCGAGGAGTTGTTCAAGTAGACCTGCCGATACCAATGCCAACCGTGATTGCCGCCGCCGGATTTGAAGCGGAGAAACCGGTTCTGGGCGACATCGAAAACGTTCTGCATGACGCAACAAGCAGGCGGTGGCGAACGGTTCGGCTCTTTGAGTTCCCATTTCATCGTGGCCGGGTCGAGCGTCCAAAGTTCGGAGATCTGCTCGCCCGATCCCTTGATGCCACCCTGGGAATGCCCACCCCAGCGGATCACTCGGCGCGCCACGGGATCGTAATCCTGTGAGTTCTCATGGCCGAGCCGAGGCGAGGGCGGCCCGTCCTTCAGCGGACTGCGTTTGACCCAGGTGTTCGGTTCCTGGGACAAGGGAGCCTGACCGTTGGCCTGTGCCGCGGCGGTGAGCAGGATCGTCAGGCCGAAGAACGCGAGGCTGAAATGACGGATCATACGACTACTTCCTTCATGAGCAATGGTGGGTGACATCCCGGTGTAGTGCAGAGGCGGCCTACTTCTTGATGGTTTCCGGATCCCTGCGGGTCGTCCAGAAAATTGCGTTCACGAGGAGCCGACGGAAATCCTCATCTCGGAAATCCTCGGGGGTACCCATTGAAGTGTAGATAGTCCGGCCGCCCTTGTAGGTGTGGATCCACGTCACCGGCTGCGGCGTCTTCCGCTCCGACTCGACGATCTGCAGGATGACCGCATCCTCGGCCAACTTGCCGTTGCCGTAATAGCCGCGCGACGTGATGGGCCTGACTTTCTTGAGGACAGGATGTTCGGCCTGATCTTTGGCCGCGATGGCCTTGAAAGGTGTCGTGTAGCTGCCGGAGCCCTTGTAATCGCCGCCCAGCACCTTCTTGTCGAAGATTTCGTTGTCGGCTGGCTGGAAGGCATGGCTTGAGGTCCGCATCGCCAGGATCGGTTTGCCCTTCTCCCAGTGCTGGCGCAGGATCGCCATCTGCTCCTCGGGCAAGTTCAGGCGGCGGGCGAAAATGACAAGCAGGTCGGCCGACTTGAGTGCGTCGAGATTGTCGAGCGTCTTGCTGTTGCCGCTCAGCGAGGCCGAGCACTCGACGCGATAATTTTGTTCCAGGTGTTTCTTGAATTCGGCAAGCGACTTGGCGGCTTCGTACTCGCCGACGCCGATCAAGTGAATCTTCAGCACCGCGGACTTTGACCGCTTGGCCTTGGGCTGATCGTTGGCTGGCCACCCTGCGACCACGCCCCCACCGCCTCCGACAAGCAGGACCATTGCTACCACCACGGCAGCGTGGTTTGGTTTGAACCAAATCGCCATTTTCATGTTTTCTCCGTTCGGGCAATGAGCGGGAGACGGTTTACTGGTTGAATCGCAACCGGCGGGGTTCTCAAAATTCTAGGCGATCCGAGTCCGCGAAAAAAGGCAAGGCGGCACAATTACACAAGGATTGTAAATGTGTATGAATCCGGAAATTTGTGAAGAAACAAGACCGCCGTGTGCAGGCGACGCTCCACGAACGCATTTGATCAGTGCAAGATTTACCGTTTTACAATATTGTTGTCATTGTATCCGGCTCTTTGACAACACGCAGCCTCCGGGTATCCTTTCACTGTTGACAAAAGTACTTGCCGCCTGCCGCTTGCGACATCCCGCCGCCAAGTTTGAATTCGGCTTCCATCGAGCAAGTTCGATCCTGCCTCACCGGCCGTGACGGCGCACTCCAGCGGGCGATGCGAAGATGACGCCGCAATTGGTGGAGGACGCGATTTGGGTGTTAGTCAGTTGTTCGGAATTTCGATTCAATCAATAGCCACTTACCCGACGCGAGCGTTAGACGAGAAACAAGAACACAAGCACAGTCAACATAAAGGAGGGGAAGATGTTTCCAGCCAATACGACGCAAGAGCATCTCGGCCGCCGGGCTTTCCTCAAGGCGTCGCTTGCGACTGCCGGCGGAATGGCCGTCGCGAACTGGGGTGGGCTGTTCAGTTCGCAGACCATTGCTCAGGAAGCGGCCCGTCAGAACAAGCGTTGCATCCTGTTGTGGATGAACGGCGGGGCGAGCCAGATCGACACCTTCGACATGAAGCCTGGCCGCCCCACCGGCGGACCGTTTCGGCCGATTCAGACGAACGTCAACGGCATTCAGGTTTGCGAATATCTGCCGCTCCTGGCCCGGATGACGGACAAGCTGGCGATCATTCGCAGCATGCGCACGCAATCGCCGGATCATCCCGACGGCATCTATCACATGCACACGTGCTACAAGCAAAACGAACGGATGCCCCACCCCGAGATCGGGGCCATGATCGCCAAGTATCTCGGCGCTCCGGAGGCCGACTTGCCGAGCTTCATCCGCATGGGTTCGATGGGCAACGCCGGCTCTGGTTACCTTGGCCCGCGTTATGAGCCGTTCGGTGTCAACACGAACGGCCAACTCCCGGGCTTTGCGGCGCCATCCGTGACTCCGCAGACCCAGGAACGCCGCAGCAATCTCTTGGATTTCATGGAACAAGAGCGCGCAAGGGACCATCGCGCCGAACCGTACGAATCGCATCGTCTTGCGGAACAGCGTGCGCTTCGGCTCATGCGCGCTCGCCAGATTTTCAACATCCAGAACGAATGGCCTGCCGCGCAGCAGCGCTACGGCAACACGGATTTCGGCCGCGGCTGTTTCATGGCCCGCCGACTTGTCGAGGCGGGCGTGCCGTTCGTCGAGGTCGGCCAGGAAAACTACGACAGCCATGCCGATAACTTCACCTGCCACAAGGCCAACATGGATGTGCTCGACCCCGCCTGGAGCGGCCTTTTGCAAGACCTGCAAGAACGCAACCTGTTGCAAAACACGCTGGTCGTCTGGATGGGCGAAGTCGGCCGAACGCCTTACATCAACAACCGTGCCGGCCGAGACCACTTCGTCCGCGCCTGGACCATCGTCCTGGCGGGCGGTGGCGTCCGCGGTGGGCAGACCTATGGTTCCACCGACCGGGACGGCCGCGAAGTCGTGGACAACCCCGTCACCGAAGGCGATCTCTTCGCCACGATCTACACCGCGCTGGGCATCAATCCGCGTGTTCGTCACTACGTCGGCGCCCGCCCCATTTGGGCCACGCCGGAAGGCTCTCGGCCTGTGCGGGCGCTGCTTGGGTAATCTATCGTCTGCATGGACACAGACCCGCCATCGTCATGGATGACTTACCTTCACACACTGAGCGTATTTTGTGAGCCCCTTATTGTTTTGAGCCGGCGCTAACAGGAGAAAGCCATGAGGAACACTCGATCCACTTCTTTTCAGCAACAAACCTGGGTGCTGGGCCTCGCGCTCCTGCTGACTGCCGCTGTTCAACAGGCCAGTGCCGACGATGCCGCGGACTTCAGCAAGGCCGCGTCCGATGTCCTCAGCAAGGAGGAGCGTGCCGAAGCGCGTGGCATGATCGATCGCGACATCAAACGCCGCACTGGCGAATTCAACGTCCGCCATCGCGAGGAGTGGTACAAGATCAAGACGCGCGAGCAATGGGAAACCTATCGCGACGAGCGCATTGCTCGGCTGCGTACGTCGATGGGCGTTTTTCCGCAGCCAGGCAAACCCAACGTGCGCCTCACCGGCGTCATCAAGGGGGACGGCTTCAACATCGAGAACGTCGTCTACGAAAGCCTTCCGGGTAACTGGGTCACCGGCAATCTGTATGTTCCCGCCAAGCCAAGCAAATCGATGCCAGGTATCCTGATCGCACACGCGCATCACGGTGGCAAGAGAGATTCGGAGTTGCAGGACATGGGCATGCTCTGGGCCCGCGCCGGCTGCATGGTGCTCGTCATCGATCAGGTCGGTTATGGCGAACGCCGCTCGCATCCGTTTCATGGCAACGCCGATTTTGCGAAGCCGTACAAGCCCTGGCGCCAGGATTATTTCTTTCGCTACGACACGGGCATCCAGCTGCAACTTTTGGGCGACAGCTTGATGGGCTGGATGGCCTGGGACCAGATGCGCGGCGTCGATCTCTTGCTGGCCCGCGACGGCATCGACGCCAAGCGGATCATCATCATGGGCGCCGTGGCAGGCGGCGGCGATCCCGCAGGCGTGACGACGGCGCTCGATCCACGCATCGCTTGCTGTGTCCCCTTCAACTTCGGCGGCCCGCAGCCCGAAACGAAGTATCCCCTGCCTGACGACGCGGAAACCAGTTTCAACTACCTGCTCTTCACCTACTGGGACTCGACGCGCGGACTGCGCCTCGGCGCGAGCGGCGATTTCCCTCACTGGATCATCGTCGCCAGCACGGCGCCGCGCTACCTCATCCATGGCCATGAGTTCGCCTGGGACAAGGAACGCGATCCCGTCTGGAAGCGCTACCAGAAAGTCTGGGGCGATTTCTACGGCGAGGCCGATCATCTTGGCGTCGCACACGGCAAAGGGGGGCTGAAACTGCGTCCGCCCGAAGGAACGCACTGCAACAACATTGGCGCGTTCCATCGGCAGATGATCCATCCGCTTTTCGACAAATGGTTCGGTATCCAAGCTCCGGAATACCGGATGCCTCGCCCGGGCAACGAACTCATGTGCTGGACCGAGAAGGATCGTAAGGACGTTCAGCCGAAGAACCTGAACGAGGTGATGAGCACGATGGGAACGGCACGCATCGGGAAGGCCCGCGCCCAACTCGCGGACAAGACGCCGGAGCGACAACGCCAAATCTTGCGCGACGACTGGAGCAAACTGTTGGGCCCCATAGCCCCGGCCAAAGCTCCTGGCATCAAGGCGAAATCGATGGACGACCAGCCCGTGGCAGGTGCAACGGTCGAGCGGATCGTCCTCGAAGTCGAACCAGGATTCGTGGTGCCTGTCGTCCTCCTTAAGCCGATCAAGCAAGCCAAGCGAGCGCCCGTCGTCGTTGGGGTGGCGCAGGCCGGCAAGGTGGGGTTCTTGAAGGAGCGATCGGAAGAGGTCCAGAAACTTATCCAGGCCGGTACCCTCGTTGTCCTGCCCGACCTTCGCGGCACGGGGGAGACACGCTCCGGTATTTCCCGCGGCAAAGACAGCAGCGATACCAACCACTCGGTCCACCTGCAGCTTTTCGGGGAGACTTTGCTCGGCGGGCGCCTTCGCGATCTTCGTTCCGTGCTTACCTACCTGCGCGCTCGCCCGGACGTCGATGCCAAACGGATCGCACTCTGGGGCGACTCATTCACGCCGCCGAATTCGCCGGATACCAATTACAAGGTGCCCCATGCCGTCGACGGCGCGCCCACGCCATCGGAACCGCTAGGTGGTTTGCTGGCCCTGCTGGGAGCGCTCTACGAAGACGATGTCCGTGCCGTCTACGTTTCGGGCGGCCTGGCCAGTTATCACTCGGTACTCGCGCATTTTGCCGTGCTGGTTCCACACGGAGATATCGTGCCCGGATCGCTGACCGCCGGCGATCTCTGCGATTTGGCTGGAAGCCTGGCGCCGCGACCGTTGCGTTTCGAGTTCATGGTCGATCACATGAACCGGGTTCTGCCCGCGGCGGATTTGCGGAAGGCATACGAGCCGGCCATTCAGAGCTACTCTGCCGCGCCCAAGGCGATCAGTTTCGCAGACAGGCGATCGTCCGCCGCAACTTGGCTGATCGAACAGTTCAAGTGAGAACGTGCAGCGAGATGAAGATTGCCATCATCATTTAAGGAACACATCATGCGAGCTTGCTTGTTCACCAGCGCAGTCTTGACGTGTTGGTTTGTTTGCGTCGCCGCAAACTCTCAAACCGGCGGCTCCCCATCGGCCGGGTCGAAAAACCTCACCGAATTGGGCAAGCTGGCAGCCAGCATGAAGCCTGGTTCTTGGGCAGAACTCAAAACGGAGGGATACTCGGCCGACTTGCTCAAGGCCCAGAACCATCACATCCTGGAATATACCGGTGCTGCCACGTGGGATCCGGCCTCGCAACAAGTGCTCTTCGTTGGTCAAGGGCACTATTCGGCTTTGAAGTTCATCAGTTATTCCGCAGCAACGAATGCCTGGAAACTCCGGGCAACGCCTCCTTGGTGGAAGGGAGATGCAAAAACGGGCAAGGGCCCGATCGGTCACGCCTATTACAACAACGCCATCGACCCGATCAAGGGCGTTTTCTATCTGCACCAGAGTGCAACGCGCTTGGTCCATCGTTACGAAATTGCCAAGGACGAGTGGACGACTCTGCCAGAAATCAAGGCCGCAGCCACGGGTCACGGCACAGCGATCACCCATTTTCCAGAGATGAAAGGCCTGGTACGCGTCCTGGGAGGCACGGTCCACTTCTACAGCGAGGACAAAAACGAGTGGACGATGCTCAAGGACAAACAGCCGATGGGACCGTATCACAACGTCGCGCAATACAGCGCCGCCCAAAAGCTCGTTCTCTTCGGCGGAGGCAACAATAGCAAAGACCTCTTCAAGCTCGACGCCGAGGGAAAAATCACGAGACTCAAGCCGGCGCCTTTTGAAGTCGGCATCAACACCGCCGTGGTCACTTCAGACCCGGTGTCCGGCGATTTCTTGATACTGCACAAGGACGATCAATTCTACTCCTTGAATGCCACCACGGATACCTGGAAAGAACTCAGCACCCAGGGCATGCCCTTCATGATGAAGGGTAGTTCTTTCGATGTCGTCGCCGCCCCGGTCTCCAATCAAGGCGTGACGATGTTCTTCACGGCTCAACGTAAAGGCCTCAAGGTTTGCCTTTACAAACACGCAGCTATCAAAAATTAACGCCGCACTTGTGTGACAAGGGTTTCGACATGTTCCCGGCCACGGCAAAAATTCTTCTGCAAAGAAGCAGTGTTGGCCGCTTGCAGCTTCAACGTTTCTCACGATTGTGGTGATGACCCAACCAAAACGGGAGAGGGCAAAAAGAGGGCAGCATTGGCCCTTCACTCTCGATGCGACCGCCGTATAATACCAATGCAGATTTGCCGTAAATCACACAACCAAAAGAGACTCCAACGCAACCTCAGCACTTCTGCAACGCATCTCCAACCGCTTCATCCAGGTGCAACGGATAGGTGGCAATCAACTGGTCCGAGTCTCGTTGGCCGCCCAAAAGCAAACTCGCCAAAAGCTTGCATGTGCCGCGGCGACCAATCCCCTTTCATCACGGAGGGCAAACGGAGGGCGGCATAGATGCTGCGTTGGACAAACGCTGCACCTCACTCATGCACGGCGCAGTCGGCCCGATTCAGAACGAATCGGGCCAAATCGAAGCTCCCACTTTGCTCATGGGTTCGGCTTTCACCAGCAACGTCCTTGCAGTTTCACCGATTTAATTTCCTGGCGCGACGTCCCGAGTCCGACTCCGCGGGACTTTTGTCGCTTGTTTCTCGCGATTGTGCGGGATGATACAAATGATCGATCGAGTAACCAAGTTCGGCGAGTAGATGCTCCAGTTCGCTTCGCCTTTCCTCCCGAACGATAAACCAGTTCGGCGGCACATGTTCGAGCAGAAAAGGCCGAAGGCGCTGACTGGCCAGGACGGCCGCACATGCTTGAGGTTGAGCGATCCGCAGCACCAGCACGTTACCGAGGAACACGCGCGATGGGCTGGACCAGTTGCGAATGGCGGTCTCCAGGATCGGGGGCAATTCGTCGGTCAGGTGCTCGGCGAGCCAATCGAGGATCTGTTCGGCCGGAATCCCGCGATCACGTGCCCGGCGAACCGAGGCCGAGGAAATCTGCCAGTCTGGATCGCCAGGATCGGCGAATTGGCCGAGCCGCGCCAGCGTGACGGAATCCATCTCCCCGATCAGGATTACCTTGCCTTCTTCGTCCACGCGCCAGGTTCGTGCCGGCGCGCCGTTGTGATTCACGACGCGTTGAGTTTTTTGGCCACGCCCTGCGGACCCGGGCAAGAGGACCAGGTTCTCGCCAATCAAACGGGCCTTGGGGAGGCTCTGAAACGGTCCGTCCGCTTTGGCCGATGAGATTCCCAGAGACACATCGGTCCGAAGAACCAGGGATTCGCGTCGGGTGCCCCATTCATTCAGCGAGTGGGCGACGTTGGCGGGTAATCCGGTCTTGCTGTGTTCGGTCAGGAACCGCTGAATTTCGCTCAGTTGGAGGCCGGATTCCAGGGCTTGATAAATGGAATCGCGCGTCAGCGCGAAAGTTTGTACGAATCCCGACGTGGACGAGGCGCGGCGGGCCATCTGCGCCAGCGGCCATACCTCGCTGGCGTCGGCGGCGGCGAGGTATGCGATCACTTCATGATTCGGTTGGACCGTGAGAAAATGAGGATCGTGAGGCGATTCCGCCGGTTGCAACTCCGGCGCCCCGAACACGGCAATCCCTACGTCCGTGAGGCGGAAGCAAAGTTGTTCCTGGTTGCGGGAGCCGTAGCGGCCTCGCTCCACCAAGCCGAGGCAATACAGGGTTCCAAGGATCGCATTGGCCGCCCAGGTCCCTTCGCGATCCAGCCAATACGCCCGCCGGCGTGCTTTGTCGCCGCTGATTTCATGCTTCGATTTGGCGGAAGCGAAATCGGGTCTCCAGGCATAATCGTCCCAGTAAAATTGGATGATGTCTTCGCCCGTCGCCGACCACAGATCGCAAAGGAAGGTTTCCAGGTCCAGCCACTCGTTTTTCCCCTGCGCCACACGGCACAACGCCCAGGCAAGCACTTCGCGTGCAGTTTGCATCGTTTTCGGTTCGATCCGCGCTGAATCCTGACGGTTGGTTCGCTCCGGCACGACGCCGATGCCGTCTTGCCAGAGGCGAGCGGTTATCCAGGCCCGCGCCCAGTGCCAGCATTGCATCACGGCGGGTTGCCGCAGATTGCTCTGGACGACAGCGAGGTTGATGACGCCGCCGTCCGTATCCGCGTCGATTGCGCCGAGTCCGCGGAGAATCTCATAGTAGAGAGACTCCACCGCAGGGGGCCGCATGGGGTCATCATCCCCAGCCGGCATTGTTTTCTTCAGTCGGTTTTGAATGCTCTTGGCAAGCGAACCACCTCGGTTCGTCATCCACGTTCCGCCGCGGGCCAACGCCTGGGCAAGATCGCAGAGATCCAAAGCGACTTGTGCAGGCGCGCGACGCTGCGTTGTTGTCGGCTCCGACTTCAGGCCTGAGGATTTCCACGGCAAGGCGTCGGCTGACTTGATCAGATCTCTCACCATCGGCTGAAGAACGAGATCCGGCAAGGAGTGATGATAGCCATACCCGTAGTTGCTGCGGCCGCCATAAACACCGCCATCGCGAGTCAGCAGAAAAAGTTTGGCGCCCAGTTGTTCCACCGGATTGGTTGCTTTGGTCGCTTCGTAATAACCTCTCCGTTCGACCGTCTTGTCGTGCAAGCCGCGTTGCAAGGCCTCACACATCAAGAGCGGGCCAGACAGAGCGCCACCGTATCGCTTGAAGACCGCCAGGATCTGCCGTTCTTGATCCGACAGGGAACGCACCCCTTCCTCCACGCGTGTCTTATCTTTGAAAACGGCGGCGATCCCGGTCAGGAGTTCCGCCTTGCGCATCTTGTTGGCGGCGGTCGTGCCGAACCAAAATCGAGCCATTCGTTTCAACTCGTCCGCCGTGACGAGGCCGAGGTTGAGCGTGGCTTTTTCGTTTCGCGACAGGAGGTTCTCAAGGCGGCCCGGTTTCTTGTTCATGGTTGGATTCCCTTGACCATCTTCGGAGTATGTCCTTCCGAGAGCAGTGCCTTCGTCAAGGCTTCTTCGTGTCCAGGGTCAATCAGGGCAACCGTATCGGACAAGCGTGCCAGCAGGTAACGTCGAACCTTGGGATTCGCCGCCAGTTCGGCCATCTGCGCGATGTTGTTGACCTCCAGCACGGCAATATTTTCATGCAGCGCCGTCAACCGCGGCTCCAGCAGAGGCAACAGGTTGTCCAGCACTTGAGATTTCAGGGCCAAGGCAATCTCCGAAAGAAAAGCAAGTCGGCGTTTCGTCGGCCGACGCTCTCAGATTATTCGTCTGGCGGTGACCACGGTAAGAAAATCACGGAGAACTATCCGCATGTCGCCAACTCGGCCTCCAGGAAGGAGGTGGCGGATGCGTGGAATGTGTGTTGCCACCGGAACCCGGTGAGCCCAATTGGTCTGCTACGGCGAAATCATTTTGGGGACAAATTGGGGACAGGATTGCCCACTCAGACCCAATCTGCGTACAATGCAAACGAAGGGCTGAAACGCTTCAGCCCGCGTAAAATCCAGGGTTTGCAACGCATCATCGACGTTGGAGCCACAATAACCATATGCCGTTATTCAGGTTGAGGACCTGGTTCTCTTAATTGGGAGTGCAGGTTCAAGTCCTGTCTCCGGCACTATACAGGGCAAGGACTTACGGAAACCGGGGTCCTTGCCCTTCTTCTCGCTTCGGCCCGACAGGGTAAAATCTTTCACAACCCAGAATTCACGCAAATCTTGCGGCACGCTGCTGGGCCCGCCCCTTTTTAAGCACACACACCTGGTAGCGATGCAGCGGCTCTGAATGCGCGTGGATCTTGGTTCTGGTCCGCAAGATGCGTCAAGGGATTCAGCAAGTTCATCTCTTCGGCAAATCGAAGCACGGTTCGCCGAAAAACGTGCGGCACGAACCGAAGACGAAGACCGCCTGCGTCTTCCAGTTGCCGCAGCCGAACCAAGTGAAATCTGAATCGCAGCAGTAGCCCCGATCCAAGAGCGCCGACTTCAGCGCCCGATGCCCCTGCGGCGGTTGCGGTTGCGGTCGCGCGAAGAGGATCTCCAGCGGCGTCGGCGGCGTCATGTCCGGCGGCATGGAAGGTACCAACGGCGCCTGGCAGAAGACGCGCACCGGCGCCAGCCCCAACGTGACCATTAAACTCAGTCCCATCCGTAACATCGCCTTTTTCATGTCGCACTCTCTTCGGGAGATGACCTGAACTGCCCAGCCTCGGTATCGGCTGTTGTTTATCGCGCCGACCAGATCGTTTCCGAAAGCATTTTCCAACTCCCGGCAATATGTTACTTCTCTAACGGACAGGCCGAACTTCCGATTCTGGGACGACCCTCGTGACCCATGCGACCGGCGCCGTCTGCGTCATCGTCAACCCCGCCGCGGGCAAGGGGCGAGGCGCGCGCCGACTCGAAGCTGTGCGCCGATCGCTGGGCGCAAACGCCGAGTTCCGCATGAGCGAGGGCCCGGGCCACGCTACCGAATTGGCCCGGGAAGCCGCCGTTCAAGGCTTTGCACTCGTGGCGGCGGCGGGCGGCGACGGCACCGTCCACGAAGTCGCCAACGGCATCCTCCGTGCCGAGCGCCCCAACGTATGCTTCGGCGTCCTGCCGTTGGGCTCCGCCAACGACCTGGCTCGGAGTCTGCATTCACGTCCGGATCTCCAGGCCATCGACGTCGGACTCGCGACCCTCTCCGACGGCAGACAGCGTTACTTCGTCTGTAACGTCGGCCTGGGCTTCAACGGCTACGTGACGCTCGAGTCGCGCCGCATCCGCCGATTGCAGGGGCTCGCCCTGTATGGCCTGGCCACCCTGCAGGCGTTGTGGCGGCGCTTCGCCTGTCCCGCAATGACCATCGCATTTGACGATCTGCCTTCGCGGACTGCGGATACGTTGATGCTGAGCGTCCTGTTGGGCCAGCGCGAAGGAGGCTTTCCGCTGGCTCCGGACGCAGTGCTTGACGACGGGTGGTTCGATTACGTCCGCGTGGGGGCGATGTCGCGCTGGCAGGTGCTGCAAGTGCTGCCAAGATTGGCGCTCTGGGGACCGCCGAAACATCCGCTGATTGACGCGGGCAGATGCCGGTCGTTCACGCTCGTCAGCGCCGCCCCGCTGCCAATCCATGTGGACGGCGAAATGCTGTGTTTGCCCGAGGACGACGTTCGCCGACTGGACGTTCGACTTCTGCCGAGCGGACTGCGCGTGGATGCGAAGTTTGGCAGGTAGGGCTTGATTTTTAACGCGGCCCCTCTCGCCAATGCGGCGGTCTCCGCATAATCTTTCTGTGCAAACACCGCCTCGGCCCGCCTACTTCCGTCCGCAGGAGCATCATGAGCCAAATCGAACTTCGCCCGGGCCTCGCCGACGTCCCCGTCGCGGAATCGGCCGTCAGCTTTATCGATGGCAAACGGGCTCGCCTGGTCTATCGCGGCATCCCGGTGGAGGTGCTCGCCAAGGAGAGCTGTTTCGAAGAAACGTGTTGGCTCCTCCTCCGCGGCGATCTCCCCTCGCAGAAACAGCTCGTCGAGTTCGACGATCAACTCCGCCATCATCGCCGCATCAAGTATAAACTCAACGATCTCATCAAGTGTCTCCCCGAGACCGGCCATCCGATGTACGCCCTGCAGGCGGCCGTCGCGGCGATGGGCATGTTCTACCCCTGCCGGGACGTTTCAAATCAACAGACGAACTGGGAATCGGTCGTTCGTCTCATCGCCAAGATGCCGACGGTGGTGGCTGCATTCCACCGGATTCGCAACGGCGACGAGCCGATCCATCCGCGCGACGACCTCGATCACGCGGCCAACTTCTACTACATGCTGTTTGAGAAGGAGCCGACCCCCGCGATTCGCAAGGTTCTCGACGCCTGTTTGATCCTGCACGCCGAGCACACGATGAACGCCTCGACGTTCTCGGGCCGGGTTACCGGTTCGACGCTCGCGAATCCCTACACGGTCATCAGCTCCGCCATCGGCACGCTGACCGGCCCTTTGCACGGCGGGGCGAACGAAGAAGTTCTCGATATGCTCGACGAGATCGGCTCGCAGGCCAATCTCAAAGCGTGGATCGTCGAAGCCCAGGCGAAGAAAAAGAAGTTCATGGGGTTCGGCCATCGCGTCTACAAGGTCAAGGATCCGCGCGCCACAGTGCTGCAGGAGTTGGCCGACAACGTCTTCGCGGAGACCGGTCGGCCCGTGATGTACGACCTCGCCGTCGAAATGGAAAAGGAGATGGCTCAGGTGCTCGGGCCCAAGGGGATCTACCCGAACGTCGATTATTACTCCGGGATTGTGTACCAGGCGCTGAACATTCCGCGCGATCTGTTCACGCCGATCTTCGCGGTGGCGCGGGTCGCGGGCTGGCTGGCGCATTGGCTCGAACAGCTCGTCAACAACCGCATTTTCCGTCCGGAACAGATCTACGTCGGCAAGGAAGAAGTGCCGTACGTGAAGCTCGAGAAGCGGCTGTAACGCCTATCGAAAGCCCAGGGATGGCTATCCCTGGGAAACTTGCAACGGCAGCGTTATTGTTCCGCATTCGTGCCGCGGGAATGGATGCTTCGTTCACAGGGTTCCCCAGGGATAGCCATCCCTGGGCTTTCGCAACAAAGTTGTTAAACCACGTCGACTTTTCCGTTCGCTCCGCCAATCCCACTTCACTCCTCGCCTAAATCGCGTATTCTCCGCGAACAGATGCAGGTTCCGCCTTCGCCTCGTCGATGAACGACGAAGAATCGAGATCCGACGCTATTTAGGATCGAGGCGCCGCCATGTCGCACGACTTCAACGTCTTGGCGTTGATCAAAGGACCGGAACGTTTCGTGTTCGTCTACGACGATCAAAGCCGGGATCGTCTCATCGACGAGCTGCGCGAACGTGCCGCGGATCCTCAGTGCAACCTGACCTGGTTCGACGCCGTCGTCCTCACGCAGAAAGCGCGCGAGGACGCCGACGAAGAAACGTTCACCCTGCAGCCGACGACCGATGACGGCGAACGTCCGCTCTCCTGGTACGAACAACACCCGGGGGATGAATGAACGAAGCGCTCAGCGAATTTCTGCGCTACCTGGGTCTGGAGAAGCACTCCTCCGAGATGACGGTGAAGTCGTATCGCGAGGACTTGACCCAAGCGATCGAGTTCCTGCGTGCGCAGGACGCCGGCATCACGCCGACGCGAGTCACGAGTCGGCAGCTGCGGGCGTTTTCGGTCTGGCTGCACGATCAGGGTTACGCCAAGTCGACCATCGCCCGGCGGATCGCGGCGGTGCGTTCGTGGTTTCGCTTCCTGTGCCGGCAGGGGGTGGTGAAGAACAGTCCGGTCGAGGGACTGCGCGGCCCGCGGCAAGATAGTAAGTTGCCTCACTTCATGCCGGAACCGGCGATCGACACGCTGCTGGCAGCGCCGACGGGGGAAACGCCGCTGGGGATTCGAGACAAGGCCTTACTCGAATGCCTGTACGCAGGCGGCTTACGCGTCAGCGAACTTGTCGGCCTGAATGTCGCGGACGTCGATGTCGGCGACGGCAGCGCGATCATTCGCGGCAAGGGGAAGAAGGAACGCCTGGCGTTTCTCGGCCCCAAGGCGCTCGAGGCCTTGAAGGACTGGATGCCGGCGCGCGACCAGCTCATGGCCCAGCGCGCGGTCGCCGGGAAGAAGGCGCCGACGGCGATCTTTCTTAACAAGCTCGGCACGCGTCTCACGGCGCGCAGCGTCGGCAGGCTGCTCGCCAAGTACATCCGCGGCTCGGGTCTGGATCCGGCGACGAGTCCGCACACGCTTCGGCACAGTTTCGCGACGCACCTGCTCGATCACGGCGCCGACATTCGCAGCGTGCAGGAACTTTTAGGGCATCGGAGTTTGACGACGACGCAGATCTACACCCATGTGACGACCGGGCGGTTGCAAGAGACGTATCAAAAGGCTCATCCCCGCGCCAACTAGGCGGTGCGTCGGATTCAGGTTCAATCGAGGCGCAGGACTAGCGAGGTCTCCCATGTTTAGCCGATGCACCTTGAAGATGTCGCTCCTGGTTACGTCCCTTTTGGGCCTGGCCGTGGGCTCCGTGCGCTGTCAAGAAACCACCGTCCCGGTGAAAGCTGCGGCCGCGCTCGAAGTCTCCTGGCGCCGAGATTACAACGACGCCCGCCGCGAACAGGAAGAGAAGAAGCTCCCGCTCCTCATCGACTTTTACTCGATTCCCTGCGTCTGGTGCGACAAGATGGACGCGTCGACGTTCCGCGATCCGAAGGTCGTCCACCTGATGAACTCACGGTTCATTCCGCTCAAGATCGACGGCGGCAAGGAAGTGACGCTCTCGAATCACCTGGGCATCGCCCTATTCCCGACCATTGTGGTCGCCGGCGCCGACGGCAAGATCATCGTCTCGCTGACCGGCTATCAAGAGGCGACGCGGTTCCTCGAGGTGTTGATGCCGATCGCCGCCAGCCAGACGGCGCCGAGCTGGATGGAGCAGGATCTGATCCTGTCGCGCAAGTGGGCAGGCACGGGGGAGTATCACCTCGCGATTTCTTCGTTGCGAAAAATCACCGAGGACGGCAAATCGCTCCCCGTGCAGATCGAGGCGCGGAAGCTGCTGCAGGAGATCGACGCCAAGGCGACGACGCAGCTTCTGCACGCCCACGAGATGATCGGGGCCGGCAAGAAGAACGAAGCGGTCAAGCTGCTGACCGACACGATCTTGACCTACGCCGGCACTCAGGCGTCGAAGGAAGGCCGGGAGATGCTCGCCCGGATCGCGTCGGCGCCGAGCGAGAGCGAAAAGCAGTTCAAGCGTACGCAGGCCGCCCAGGAATTGCTCGTCCAGGCCCGCGATTTTTACAAGAAGGAAGAGCACATCTTGTGCATGGATCGCTGCGCCAAGCTTACCGATCTCTACCTCGATCTCCCCGAAGGGACCGAGGGATTGCAACTCGCCCAGGAGATCCGCAATAACCCCGATTGGCTGCAGAACGCCGCCGACACGCTCAGTGACCGCCTGGGTCGAACGTATCTGGATCTCGCGGACACGCTGCTGAAGAAGGGGCAGCCGCAGCGTGCGGAGTTCTACCTGAAGCGGGTGGTGTTGGCGTTCCCGGGAAGCCGAATGGCGGAGTCGGCGCAGATCCGCATCGTGCAGCTCCAGGCGATGCACGCCAAGAACGATTCGAAGTAAGGCGCCGGGCGAGAATCAAATCGAAAGGTGAGCCACAGAGGGCACAGAGAAAAAGATAGACATTGGCGATGGTCTCTTTTGATCTTGCATTTCTCAGTGATCTCTGTGGCTCGATTTTTCTTATCGCCGCCCTGACTTCAGAATGTGCGGATTGTGACGCCTGGGCAAACCTCGGAAATCGCTCGGCTCGTCTTGTGACATTCCCGCCGATTGGCCACAATGCACTCCGGTGATCTTTCTTCCGGAGTCCGCCCGATGCCCTCACTGCCGCCGCTGGCCATCAAATATCCTCGTCAAATGAAGTTGCAGCGTATTTATCCCGTCACGGTCAAGTGGGCCGAGCAGGAAGGTTTTCGCACGGGGGGCATTCGCCAAGTCACCTTGCGTCTCTTGATGGCCGGGGGCCAGGTGCTCCCCGGCGAACAGACGCTCGACGCCCAGGCCGACGCTCAAGTCACTTTCTACGTCACCCCGCTCGGCGTCGGCTGGCTGCGCGAGCAACGCCTGGAAGTCCTCATCCGGGGCCGCAAGGTCCAGGAAATCCCGCTCTCGAGCAAGGTGACGTGCCACGCCTGGACGAAGTTTTTTCTGCTCATGGTCTTCGTGGGGCCCTGGCTCCTGGGCCTGATGTACGCGGCCGGGTCCGGACTCATTTCGAAGGTGACGACCGAAAATATCCCCGAGATTGCGGCGCTCGACAAGATCTCGATGCAAGAGAAATGGCAAGCCGCCAAGATCTGGGCGGGCGATACCTACGGAACTCTGTGGGCGAAGCTGTGGAGTGCGAACGAGGAAGATCCCAACCTCTGGGGCTTCGTCGCGGTCGTGGCCTTCCTGGGACTCGCACTGCTGTCCGCGTGGTGGCATCGCGACGTTCGGCGCACGAAGGTGAGCGAGAAGATCCCGATCCCGGAAAGCGATGACGACGATTGAAATTGGGCAAACGCTTGCGGCGGGAGCTGAATCGGGTAGAATCGCCCTGAGCTTGCTGAAAGGACGTTTGCCATGCCGAAGACAATTCCCGTCGCCCTGGTCACGAATGCCGAGGGCTCGCATCTGGATCAATACTTGGCCGCGCTGTCGGCCATTGAGGAAGCCGAGAGCGTGGCGCTCCTGGATCCTTCGGGCGCCCAGGAAGAGCGGACGCGGAAGGCGCTGGGCAAGAAGCTGCAAGCGGTGTACAAGGAGCCCGCGGACCTGTATGCGAAGTTTCGGCCCGCGCTGGCGTTGGTGACGCTCGAAGCCCGGCTCACGCCGCCGGCGATCGATTTGGCGCTCAACGCCGATTGTCATGTCCTCGCCGAGAAGCCGGCGTGCATCCGCGCGGAGGACTTCGCGCCGCTCGTCAAGAAGGCGCAGGAAAAGAATCGCCATCTCATGCTCGCGCTCGCCAATCGCCTGCACGCTCCCGTGCAAGAGGCGCGGCGCATCGTCCGCAAGGGCGACCTGGGCCGACTTTACGGCATCGAACTCCACCTCGTGGCGGACCAGACGCGACTCAAGAACGAAGCGTATCGCCGATCGTGGCAATGCATCAAGGCCCGCGCCGGCGGCGGGCATCTCGCCTGGCTCGGCATCCACTGGCTCGATCTCGCGCAGTACATCACCGGGCTCGAGGTGCAGGCCGTCGCGGCTTTCACCGGCGTTGTCGGCAGTCAGCCCATCGACGTCGAGGATACCGCGGTCGCTTCGCTCAAGTTCTCCGAACGCTGTTTCGGTACCATCACCTCGGCTTACTTTCTTGACCGCGGTTATCATTCGTCGCTGCAACTCTGGGGCGAGCACGGCTGGCTGAAGATGCACGCGACGGAAGGAGCGCCTCTGCAGTGGTACACGACGCGGGACAAGGATCCGAAGCCGCGCGAGTTCACGTATCCGCAAGGGGCGCGCAGTTACACGCCCTTCGTGCGTGCCTGCGTGCGGGCGAGCGCCGGTCAGCAGGAGCCGCCGATCACGGGGCCCGAATGCCTGTCCGTGTTGAAAACGATCTACGCAATCTACCGCTCGGCATCGAACGATCGCGTCGAGAAGGTGGGCTAATGCAGAGGTGACGCGTTGTGGATCGCTTTTACTTTCCCCTCATCCGACCCATTGGCACTCAAGGCTCCTCGCACGGTCAACACCTAATTATCGCCCGCTCGAAGAATAACCGTACCTCGCCCGCGGGGCTTCGCAGCATCACGGATCACCGGATGGTCACGAAGTCGTGATGGTTGAAGAGCACGCGGATTAAGCTTTCGCGTGCTCGCTGTCCCGGGTCCGCCGCCGGCGCCGTTACTCCGGGGGCGGCGGACGTCTTTTCTTTACTCGCGCGCAGCAATTTCGTCTGCTCGCCGAGGAACGTCACACAGGCATTCCGTTCGGCTTCCGTCGGTTCGCGGCACAGCACGGCTGAGAATCCCGCGGCAATGAACGCGTCGTCCTCAAGCGCCGTCCACTTGCGTGCGAGCAGTCGGCTCTGGTTGATCGCGAGTTGGTTGTTGGTCAGCGCCAGCGCCTGCTGCGGCACGATGCTCGTTTGCCGCTGGTAGCAATCGGCGGGGCTGGGGGCGTCGAAAATTTCCAGGAACTTCGCGTGCCCTCCCGCCTCGGGATAAACACTGAAGTACAAGCTTCGCCGTTTCGACGTCGCCTCGTCCTTGTTGTCGAGCGGTTCGCCGCCGAGTCGTAGATCCAGATCGCCGGTGAGGTACAGGAGCGTATCGCGCACGACCTCGGCCTCCATCCGTTTGGCGGGAAAACGCCAGAGCAGGCGGTTGTCGGGGGCGCTGGCCGACATCCCCGCGGCTTGCATGCGGTAGGCCCGGCTCGTGACGATCAGGCGATGCAGATGCTTCATACTCCAGCCCGATTCTATGAACTCGACCGCGAGCCAATCGAGCAACTCCGGATGCGTCGGCGCCTTGCCGTTCCGGCCGAAGTCGAAGACCGTCTCCACCAACGGCCGATCGAAGTGCCGCAGCCAAATGTGATTCACCGCGACCCGCGCCGTGAGCGGATTGTCCCGGCTCCCTAGCCATTCCCCCAGCGCCTTGCGGCGCCCAGTACTCGTCGCCGAATACTGCGGACTCAGCGGCAGGTACTTCGTGTCCTCGAGAGAAAACGCGGTACGAGAGGCGTCGAAGCTTTTCTTGGCGGCGAGGGCGGCATGCTGCAAATTCTTGAGCGCCTTCTCGGCCGACTCTTTCTCCTTGTCGGTCGAGACGACTAGGAGCTTGCCCTGGGCGATTGTCGCCAACATCTCGGCCTTCAGCCATTTTTCCCTGGCGAGCACCGCTCCTTCGTGGCGTTGGGCCTGGCTGGCGAGTTTGGCAAGCGCCGCCCAGTCGCCGGGATCTTGTTGGTATTTGACGCGCTCGGCGCGGAGCCGGGTTTGGAACGACGCGAGTCGGGCCTCGGCGACATCGACGTGAATCTCCGCCAGCGCCGCTTCGAGGCCGCGCGCGTCGGCCGACTTCGCTTTCGCCAGGGCCGACTTGGCGGCGTCGACGGCCTGTTGCCGATGCGCGGTCTCGTCCTTTTGCGCCCAGTCTTGTAAGCCCGGATAGGTTGCCTCGACCGGCAATTCGATCGGCGACCACTCCAGTTTCTCCCGCGCCAAAAACGTCGGCACCCCGGCCTGCACCGGCGCCTTGTCCTTCATCCGCGAGCGCTCGTCGCCGCCGTGGTACATGAACGTCTCGGCCTGGGGCTTCTCGTCGTAGACCGCGACCCGGCCCGGCTTCACGATCTTGCGCAGCACCGCCAATTCGTATTTCTGAAACGGGCCAGGATCGGCTTCGCCGCGCACGCGGTCTTGCCGCAATCCGATCGGCTCAAAAAACGCGCGCAGGCGGAAGTAATCTTCCTGCGTGATCGGGTCGTACTTGTGGTCGTGGCAATGGGCGCAGTTGAACGTCAGGCCGAGGAAGGCTTTGCCGACGTGCTCGACGTTGTCGCGCATCCATTGATTGGGATTGAGGGCGTACCAGTTGCGGACGAGATACCCCGTCGCCACCGCGGTTTCGTCGTCGCCTGGATGGATCTCATCCGCGGCGATCATCGCCTTCATCATGGCGTCGTAGCCCAGATCGCGGTTGAGACTTTTGACGATCCAGTCGCGCCAGCGCCAGATTTGCGGCGCCGAGTTCCAGACGTCGGGAACTTCGCGCCGGCCGTGCCAGTCGGCGTAACGCCAAACGTCCATCCAGTGCCGCGCCCAGCGTTCGCCATACTGGGGCCGAGCGAGCAACGCATCGACGACCTTCGCAAACGCGTCTGGCGAGGCATCGCTGAGGAACACTTGTAACTCCGCCGGCGTCGGCGGCAACCCGATGAGGTCGAGATACACGCGGCGCAGAAGCAAGCTTTTCTCGACGACCGGGGCCGGCGTGAGTTGACGTTTCTCATGGGCGCTGGCCAGGAAGCGATCGATCGGATGCTGCGACCATTCGGAATTCTGGACGTCGGGGAGTTCCGGACGAACGGGCCTGCGGAAGGCCCAGTGCTTGCGCGGATCCTCTTCCGCCTTCTCGGTCGCGGGGCCCTTGGCGCCCTGGGCGATCCAGCGCCGCAGCAGATCGACCTGTGCCGGCGTGAAGGCCTCCCCCTCCTCGAGCGGCGGCATTCGGTCTTTGCCAAAGGCGACGACGCGCTGAATTATCGGACTCTGCAAAGGCGCTCCGGCCACGAGCGCGGGCCCGTTGTCGCCCCCATCTTTCATGAGACGGACAGTATCCAGCCGCAAGCCTGCTTTTTGCTTGAGCGAGCCATGGCATGAATAACAACGTTCTTTGAGCAGCGGCTTGATCTGTTTGACGTAGTCGACGTCCTCCTCCGCATGCACCGACGGCAACCAGAGGAGCATGACGAGGAGGCTGAAACGCGGCATTGTTTCATCTCGGCGGGAGAGATTGCGGGCTTTCAGTATTGTAACCATCCTCCCCGCACGTGCAACGCAAGAAAATTACCTACGACAAAATGACGCGAGCCGCGACAGAAGTCCCGTCGCGGCTCGCATCTCGAGTAGGGGCCAAATTGCCTAGAGCGCCCGCTCTACCACCATGCGATTCAGAGCCATCTGGCTGACCACGGCCCCCTGGGCCATGCGGCACAAACGGTTCTGCACCATTTGAGCGGGACGGATCTGAGCTCGAACGTCCTGGACCAGCGTTTCCTCGTCAGTCACTACCAAGCCGACGACGTTTTCTCGCGTTGCTTGTTGCTCTGTCCTCACGGCGCCGCGATCGAAGCTTCGAGAAAACCCGGTCAGAGTCGTTCGAGTGGAATTTTGCATAGATGCACCAAGTAAATATGAAGTTTACGACAGGTTTAATAAATGCAGATTCCGTGCCAAAAACAATGAGAAGAAGGGCGCAGGCGGGAATTTGGCGAAAAATCGGCATTTTCGAGCGTCTGAGACAAACGGATTCTCATTTGAGGTGGGCATTGTTGTTCCCACCCCGTAGCAATGGTATGCCGCCGTCAAACATTTTTCGCGGCCCGAGTCGTGAGGCGTGCGCTCCCGCAAGTCGTTTCTGAAACGTGATTACAGGCCGAATGACCGGTCGCAGGCCGTGGTCGGCGCCCGATTTGCGTTTCTAACCTGGCGTAGGACTCGCCCAGACCAGATCAAAAAGGATTGCGAATGAATGTTTCAGCGCCGGAGTCGGAGTCGGATCTACTTCAAAGTCACAAGCATTTCGCCGATCCCGAAAACGTTCGGCCACTAAGGGCGACGCAGTTCGGCCTCGAACATCTTGAAGCGCACGGACGAACGTTAGGCGGACTCCTCGGCGCCACCGCCACCCGTGCGGGGCATCCCCTTCTAAAGCAGTTCCGGCGCAATGTCGAATCGCTGCGCGCCTCGTATCGGGTGATCAACGACGCGTTTCGCAAACAGGAACCGCTCGGCGCCGAGGCCGACTGGCTGCTCGACAACTTCCATATTATCTCCGACTCGCTCACCGAAATCAAAACTGACTTGCCGACCGGATACTACCATCTACTCCCCAAGCTCGCGGACGGACCATGGAAGAACTTTCCGCGCGTTTATGTGCTGGCGCTGGAAATGATCGCCCATTGCGATAGCTGCCTCGACGAGCAGCATCTTACGCGCTTCATTCAGGCGTATCAGGCGTCGCATCCGCTCACGGTCGGCGAACTCTGGGCAGTGCCGATCATGTTGCGGCTCTGTCTGGTCGACAATCTGCGCCGGCTTGCGGAGAACATCCTGCGTTTTCGCCTCCATCGCGAACAGGCGGGGAACTTGATCGCCGCCCAGTGCGAGCCCGATTCCAGCGGGCCGGCCCCGGAAACGTTTGGGCTGAACAAAGTCCACGAAGACTGGCGCGACTGCTACGCTTTTCACCTCATCGAAGGCTTGCGCGATCACGAGGCGACCCATCCCGACGCGCTGATCAATTTCGAACGATTCCTCGAGCGATCGCAACAAAATTCGGTCGACATCCAGAGCCGGGAAAAACAGCGGCACGCAGCCAACCAGGTCTCGATCGGCAACTGCGTCATCAGCCTCAGGCTCCTCGCCTCGCTCGACTGGGCGAAGTTCTTCGAGCAGACCAGCCATCTGGAAAAGGTGCTGTGCGAAGACCCGGCGGGGATGTACGCGAAACAGGATTTCGCCACCCGCGACCGCTATCGTCAGCTCGTCGAGCAAATGGCACGGCGAACGGGGATCGAGGAACTCGAAGTCGCCCAACGTCTGTTGCAACTTGCGCGCAGCACGCCGGCCGCCGCCCCCGCGAAGCATCAACGGCACATCGGCTACTTCCTGGTCGACGACGGGCGACCCGACTTCGAGCGCGTGATCGGCTACACGGCGCCGTGGAATGAGCGCATAAGCCGGGGGGTGCGTCGTCATCCGCGTCTCTTTTATTTCGGCGCGCTCGCCTGCTTCACGCTCGGGTTGCTCGCGCTCGTCGCCTGGGGCGCCGGGAATCTCGGCTGGCTCGCGGTCTTGCTCGCGGCGCTGGCGTTTCTGCCCGCGAGCGAACTGGCGCTCAGCTGGATCAACGCGCTCGTGCCAATCTTCCTGGCGCCGCGCACGCTGCCCAGGCTAGACTTCAAGGCGGGCATTCCGCTGGAACATGCGACTTTTGTCGTGATTCCGACGCTTTTGACATCGCCTCAGGGAGCCGAGGGTTTGGTCGAACGCCTTGAAATTCATTATCTTTCGAATCCCGACGAGCAACTATTCTTCGGACTGCTGACCGATTTCACCGACGCCCCGGCAGAGACGGCGCCCGATGACGAACTCGCCCTGAACGCCGCCATCGAGGGGATTCGTCGGCTTAACGCCAAGTATTTCCCCGGCGAATCCGAACGCTTCTTCCTCTTCCATCGGCCGCGCCAGTGGAACGAAGCCCAGGGCTGTTGGATGGCCTGGGAACGCAAGCGCGGCAAGCTTGAAGAGTTCAATCGGCTCTTGCGTAAACGCGACGGTCTCAGCATTCGCTGCATGAGCCCCGGCCTTGAGATGCTCCCCGAAATCCGCTACGTCATCACGCTCGACACCGACACGCAGTTGCCGCGCGAGACCGCCAAGCGGCTGATCGCCACGCTCGCGCATCCCCTCAATCGCCCGCAGTTCGACGTCCAGGAAGACCGCGTCGTCCGCGGTTTCGGCATCCTGCAGCCCCGCGTCAGCCTCTCGCTGCGCGGAGCCGGCAAGTCGCTCTTCGCTCGCATCTTCGGCCGATCGACCGGGCTCGATCCCTACACCACCGCCGTTTCCGATACCTACATGGATCTCTTCGGCAGCGGCAGCTTCACCGGCAAGGGCATCTACGAAATCGACGCCTTCGAAGCGGCGACCGGCAACCGCTTCCCTGACAACCAGATCCTCAGCCACGATCTCATTGAGGGAAACTTCGTACGCTGCGGACTGGTCACCGACGTCGAGGTAATCGACGACTTTCCCTCGCACTACTTGGCGTACGTTCGCAGGGAACATCGCTGGGTGCGCGGCGATTGGCAGATCATGCCTTGGCTCCGCTCCGAGATCCCCGATGCCGCCGGGAAAATGCAGAAGAACCCGCTGGGTCCGGTCGCGCGCTGGAAGATCCTCGACAACATGCGCCGCAGTCTGACGCCGCCGGCGCTGCTGGCGTTCTTACTCGTCGGTTGGCTGACGCACGCGGCCGGGTGGACGACGTCCCTGGTGCTCCTCGTGATCGGCTGGCCGCTAGTGGCGCAGTTACTGGGGACGCCCGCGCGGCTCGTTCGTCAGTGGGGACAGGGCAAGAGCACGATGCCCGAAACGCGCGAGTTGTGGCCGACCGCGGTGCAGGGCGTGCTGGCCCTGATGTTTCTCGTGGTCCAGGCGCTCAGCGTCCTCGACGCCATCGTGCGCACGCTGCACCGTATGTTCGTGTCCCGGCGCCATCTCCTTGAATGGGAAACCGCGGCAGCGACCGAAGGCAAGCTCGGCACGGCGCCCAAGTTTTTCGCCCGCGGCCTGTGGCAGTCGCCAATCGCCGCGCTCGTCGTCACGGGCTTGCTCGCCTGGGCGAATCCCGAGGGACTCTGGTTCGCGGCGCCCATTCTGTTCGGCTGGCTCCTGGCGCCGATCGTCGCCTGGATCATCAGCCAGCCGCGCCGCGCGCCGCTCACCTCTCAGTTCGACGCCGACGAGGCACACGCCCTTCGGCGCCTCTCCCGGCAAACCTGGGGCTTCTTCGAAACCTTCGTCAGCGCCCAGGACAATTGGCTCCCCCCCGACAATTTCCAGGAGGACCCCAAGGGCGAAATCGCACATCGCACTTCTCCTACGAATATCGGCTTATACCTTCTTTCCTGCGTCGCCGCCCACGATCTGGGCTACCTGACGACCGACGCGCTGCTGCGCCGGATTCAGCAGACGCTCGCCACCCTCGCCAGTATGGAAAAGGCGCACGGCCATCTCTACAACTGGTACGACACCGAAACCCTGAGCCCGCTTCTGCCCAAGTATCTCTCGACCGTCGACAGCGGCAACTTGGCAGCGTGCCTGGTCGCCCTCAAGCAAAGCCTGCTCGAGAAGCTGCAAAATCCGATCTCCCGCGCCGTCCTCTTGCAAGGGTTGCGCGACACGCTCGATCTTGCCGCCGAGCCGCCCCAGCCCGCACTTGCCGAACGCTTCACGCGGCTGCGCAATCTCCTCGAGGGGGAGCCCGAAGCGTCGCAATGGTTGCAGCGCCTCGCCGACATCGCCGCGGCCACCGCTCCGTTGCGCGAGGCGCCAACCGCCGATGCCACGCAGAAACGTTGGATGCTCGCGCTCGACGATCAGGCCCAGTTTCGACTCGAAGAAGAGACGGCGCTGGCCGACCGCGTCCCTGCCCACAACGGCTCCGCACGCTTCACCTTGCTGGCCGCGCGGCTGCAAAAGATCGTCGCGCAGATCGAGACGATGGGACGCTCCGTCGACTTCCGCGTCCTCTACAACGAGGAACGCGACCTTTTCGCCGTCGGCTACAACGTCTCGCAAGGCCGGCTCGACAACTCCCATTACGACCTCCTTGCTTCCGAAGCGGCGCTCACCAGCTTTCTCGCCGTCGCCCGCGGCGACGTCCCCAAGAAGCACTGGTTCCAACTCGGCAGGCCGCTCGCCCGCGCCGGCGGCGGACTCGTCCTGCTCTCCTGGGGCGGAACCATGTTCGAGTTCCTCATGCCCCGCCTGCTCCTGCCCGTCGTCTCCGAAACGTTGCTCGAGGAAAGCCAGCGCTGCGCCGTCCTCGCCCAGATCGAGTACGGCGCCGAGTGCGGCGTGCCGTGGGGCATCTCCGAATCCGCCTACAACGCCTTCGACGTCCACAAGAACTATCAGTACCAGGCCTTCGGCGCCCCCAGCATCGGGCTCAAACGCGGCCTCGCCAAGGATCTCGTCGTCGCCCCCTACGCCACCGGCCTCGCCCTCATGACGCATCCCCGGCAGGCGCTCGCCAATTTCAAGACGCTGCGCACCCATGGCGGCGAGGGAGCCCACGGCTTTTACGAAGCCATCGACTTCACGGCCGAGCGCTTGCCCAAGGGCAAAACCTCGACGATCATCAAATGCTACATGGCCCACCATCAAGGCATGATCCTCCTGGCCGCGAACAACTGCCTGTTCGGAAACCTGATGCAGAAGCGGTTCCGCGCCGAGCCGATGGTCCGGGCGACGGAGCTGCTCTTGCAAGAGCGCGTGCCGCGCGACATCGCCCTCACCGAACCGCAACCGCAAGCGGTACTGCCGTCGTTCCGCGAAACCTCGGCCCACCTCAGCCGGCGCATCACCACGCCGCACACCGCGCATCCGCGCACGCATCTCCTGGCCAGCGCGCGGTATTCGCTTATGATCACCAATTCCGGCTCGGGTCAAAGCTCCGCACGCGGCATGGCGGTGACGCGTTGGCGCCAGGACCGCACCTGCGAAACCTGGGGGCAATTCCTTTACGTCCGCGATCTGCGCAGCGGCCTGCGCTGGTCGGCGGGCTATCAGCCTGTGCGTAAGGAAGCCGACGAGTACGAAGTCACTTACGCCAACGACAAGGTCGAGTTTCGCCGGATGGACGGCGGCATCGAGACGCGGATGGAGATCACGGTGTCGCCAGAGAATCACGCGGAGGTTCGGCGCGTGACGTTTGTCAATCACAACCATCGCTCGCGGCATCTGGAGGTGACGAGCTACGCGGAGATCGTGCTGGCGCCCCAGAACGCCGACCTCGCCCATCCCGCGTTTTCCAAGCTTTTCCTGGAGACGGAATACGTGGCCGCCGAGGAGGCGCTGATCTGTCGGCGACGTCCGCGTGCGGCGGAGGCGAAGCCGGTGTTCGCCGTCCACGTGCTCGCCGCCGACGGCCGGCGCTACGGCGACGCGCAGTATGAGACCGACCGCGCCAAGTTCCTGGGCCGAGGCCGAACTCCCGCGAATCCCGCCGCCCTCGATCAAGACCCGGCCAGGCTCTCGGGAACCACCGGTCCGGTGCTCGATCCGATCTTTAGTTTGCGCCGACATTTCCGCATCAAGCCCGGCGCGACGATGTCGTTCGCCTTCACGACCGCCGTCACGGATACGCGCGAAGAAGCCCTCGCCCTCGCCGACCAGTACCACGATTTTCAGGGCGTCAATCGCGCTTTCGAACTCGCCTGGGCCCACGCCCAGATCGAGCTGCGACATACCCATGTCACCGCGGCCGAGACGCATCTCTATCAGCGCCTTGCCGCCCATGTGATCTTCTCCGGCCCGGCGCTGCGCGCAAAATCAAGCCTCGTCGTCGGCAATCGCCTCAGCCAAAACGCCCTCTGGCGCTTCGGCATCTCCGGCGACATCCCCATCGCGCTGGTCCGCATCGGCAGCGCCGACGAACTGCCGCTGGTTCGCCAGGCAATCGCGGCTCACGCGTTTTGGCGGCTCAAGGGGCTCGCCTGCGATCTCGTCATTCTCAACGAAGAGGACGGCGGCTATTTCGAAGAACTGCAGAAATTGCTCGCCGGCCTGGTCCGCTCCAGCGAGGATCGCGACCTGCTCGACAAGCCGGGCGGCGTCTTTCTCCCCAAGGCGACCCACGTCCCACGCGAAGATCAAATCCATCTGCAAGCCGTCGCCAGCGTCGTCCTGATTGGCCGGCGCGGCCTCCTGGGCGCCCAGCTCGACCGCCTCGAACGAGCGCTGCCGCCGGTCGAACGCCCCTCGGCCACGCTCGCTCAGCGCCCAGCAACCGATCCGGCGCCCGTCCCATTCACAGCCCAACTCGAGTTCGACAACGAACTCGGCGGCTTCGCCGACGACGGCCGCGAGTACCTGTTGCGGCTCGTCTGGAATCAGGGAAACTACACGCTGCCGCCTCAGCCCTGGGTCAACGTCATCGCGAACCCTACTTGCGGGTTTTTCGTCTCCGAGACCGGCGGCGGCTACACCTGGGCGGCCAACAGCCAGGCGCATCGACTCACCCCCTGGCAGAACGATCCCGTCAGCGACGTCCCCGGCGAGGTCCTTTATCTCCATGAGCCGGCGACCCAGGACGTCTGGTCCGCGACGCCGGCGCCGTGCGGCGCGCCCAGCAACTTCATCGTCCGGCACGGCCAAGGCTACTCCGTCTTCGAACACGTGCGCAACGGGCTGCACCAGGAGTTGACGCTCTTTGTCGCCCGCCATGAACCGGTCAAGATTTATCGGCTGAAGATTCGAAATCAGAGCGACGAGACGCGCAGTCTCGATGCCGTCTTTTACGCCGAGTGGGTGCTGGGACGGACGCGCGACCAGTCAATTCTGCACGTGGTCACCGAGATGGGCGAAACCGGCGCGTTGCTGGCGCGCAGCGCCTTCGACACCGACTTCGCCGGCCGCGTCGCCTTTGCCGAAGTCAACCTTCGGCCCCGCACGTTCACAATGGATCGCATGGAGTTCATTGGCCGAGCCGGTTCACTGCAGCGACCCGCGGGTCTGGAGCGGCGCGGACTCTCGGGCGCGTTCGGCGCCTGCCTCGATCCCTGCGTTGCGCTACAGACGTCGGTGACGCTCGCACCTGGCGCTGAGAAAGAAATCGTCTTCGTGATCGGCGAAGCCGCGACTGCGGAGGAAGCGCAGGCGGTCGCGCTGCGCTGCCGGGACGCCCGGGCGATCGAGCAATTCTGGCGCGACATCCGCAGCTTCTGGGACGAACTGCTCGGTACGGTGACGGTGCGTACGCCCAACCGTGCGCTCGATTTGCTCATGAACCGCTGGCTTTTGTACCAGGTGCTCAGTTGCCGAATGTGGGGCCGATCGGCGCTCTATCAATCCGGCGGCGCGTACGGGTTCCGCGATCAGCTTCAGGATTCACTGGCACTGACGTGCGCCCGCCCCGAGGAGATTCGCGCCCAAATCCTGCGCGCCGCGGGCAGGCAGTTCCGCGAAGGCGACGTGCAGCACTGGTGGCATCCTCCTCGCGGCGCCGGCGTCCGCACCCGCTTCTCCGACGATTATCTTTGGCTCCCCTTCGCGGTCCATCAGTACGTCCTCAGCACCGGCGACCGCGACTTGCTCGACGAACGCGTTCCCTTCCTCGAAGCCCCGCGCCTGCGCGACGACCAGGAAGAAGATTACCGCGTCCCCGATACCACCGACGAGTCCGCGTCTATCTACGAGCATTGCCTGAGGGCGATCGAGAATGGCCTTCGCTTCGGGGCCCACGGCCTTCCCCTCATGGGCACGGGCGACTGGAACGACGGCATGAACCGCGTCGGCTGGCATGGTAAGGGGGAGAGCGTCTGGACCGGCTGGTTTCTGCTCGCCATCCTGCGCGACTTCGCCGGCATCTGCGCCGGGCGCGGCGACAACGAATCGGCCGAGCGTTTCCGCGAACGCATGGAACAACTGCAGCACGACCTCGAGCTTAACGCCTGGGACGACAGTTGGTATCGCCGGGCGTACTTCGACGACGGCCAACCGCTCGGGTCGGTGGTGAATGACGAGTGCCGAATCGATTCGCTGGCACAATCGTGGAGCGTGATTTCGCGAGGGGGGCGGGACGACCGCGCCCGACTGGCCATGGCGGCAGTCGACAAGCAGCTCGTGAAGGACGAGGCGCAGATGGTGCTCCTGTTCGTGCCGCCGTTCGATCGCGGCGCCCTCGAGCCTGGCTACATCAAGGGCTACGTCCCCGGCATCCGCGAGAACGGCGGGCAGTATACCCATGCCGCGTTATGGGTGGTGCAGGCCTTCGCGCTGCTGGGCCAGCGCGACCGCGCCGTCGAAATCTTGAACATGCTCAACCCGATCCAGCACGCCGACACACCGGAGAAAGTTGCGAAGTATCGGCTCGAACCCTACGTGGTCGCCGCCGACGTCTACAGTCAGCCGCCGCACGTGGGTCGCGGCGGCTGGTCGTGGTACACCGGGTCCGCCGGCTGGTTCTACCGCGTCGCCCTTGAAACCATCCTCGGCTTCGAACTCCGCGGCGACCGCATCCGCCTGGAGCCGAGATTGCCGAGCGATTGGCCCGGCTACGAACTCACCTACCGCCGCGAAGGGACGACGTTCGACATTCGCATCGAGCGTGCAAATTCGGCGAGCGCCACCCTGGATGGATCGCCGTGCGATCCGCTCGACATCCCGTGTGCCGCGGACGGCAAGACGCACGAGGTCGTGGTGCGCATCGTGTGAAGTCACTTGGGCAAATGCTCGTCGATGGCGGCGAGAACCTGCGCCGGGGAGGGACGCACCAGGAAATTGTCCGGCCGAAACAGCCAGCGCACCCTGCCGCTGCCATCCACGAGGAACGTCGTGGGAGCGTTGGTGTCCTCTCCTGACTTCCCGGCCCCTTTTTGAATCACGTCCGCGCTCTTGGCCAGCGTCTGCTCCGGATCGGAAACAATCACCAACTGCGGAAACCGCTCTTGCGTCGCCTTCGCACTCTCCAGGTCGTCATTCGAGACGGCGACGATGCGGACCTTGCGCTTTTCGAACTCCGCATGGCTGCGATGGAGCTGCCCCAGCTCCGCCATGCACACCGTTCACCAGTGGCCGCGATAGAAGACGATGACGTGCGCGTCTCCCCTGGCGAGATCGAGCTGCGTCAGCGGTTGCCCATCCGCACGTTGGGCGCTGAACGCGGGAAATGCATTCCCCGCTTTCGCCGGACCGGCGTATTCCGGCGTCTTGCTCGCCACCAGCATCGTAAACCACATGCCGCCGCAGACGACGACGAACAGCCCGAAAACAAGCGCCCGCACGATCCCGAAACGGCGCAGCAGTCCCATCAGCATCAGTCCGACGCCCAGAGTCGTCAGAATCGGAATGTGCCAGGGCATGAAGATCCAGCCGAGTTCGAGCTGCGCAAAATAGCTGAGTGCAGGCGCAATGGCGAGAAAGACGCCGAGCAGGAAAACTCCTCGGCCCGCACTAATCTGAGCGGCGGCGTTCATAATAACTTCTCCCTGGTAAATGATCTTCTTTTATTCTATCAGACCCAACACGTCGTCCGCCATCGAGCAATTTGCGGGCCCCTTTCTCAACGAGGCGAAGTCGAGTGCCGACAAACCGCCAGGTTTCGCCGAGATTCCCGGCAAATATCCGCTGATAGCGATTGCCGCGCGACTGGCATATCGTTTGCTCGGTTTACTTAAATAGCTGTCAAGTTGTTTTCTAGTTTTTTGAAGGAGAGTCAGTAATGAGAAAGCTCATCTTAAAAACGGTGCTCGCCGGTTTGGCCGTCTCGGGTTTGGCGGCGTTCAGCTCCGAGGCGCAGGCTCAATTTCGCGGCCGTTCCGGCGGGAGTGGATTCGGCATCTCGTTCGGGACTGGCGGCGGCGGCTACCGAGGCGGCTATGGCGGCTTCGGCGGCGGCTATGGCGGCGGTTACCGAAGCGGCTTCGGCGGCGGGTATGGCGGGTACGGCAATAACTTCGGTTACGGCCGAGGGTATAACAGTGGCTTCGGCTACAACAGCGGCTACCGTAGCGGCGTCTATTCCAGTCCGCTGATTTATTCCAGTCCGCAAGTCTACGCCCAGCCGAGCATTGTCTATCCTGAGACGTCGTCGTCCTATCAATCGTTCTACCCGCCCGTCTCAACGACGACTACGGAAAACACTGCGTCTATCACCGTCAATGCCCCCGCCAACGCGGAACTCTGGTGGAACGGCTCTTTCGTCACGCCCGGCGTGCGCCGATTCGCCACGGCCCCGCTCAATGCGGACGGCTCCTCGCAACTCTTCCAGGCGCGCTGGATCGATTCCAATGGGCAAACCGTGACGCGCTCGCGCCAAGTGAAAGTCATGCCCAATAGCCAAACGACCGTCGACTTCATGCAAACCCAAGCGTCGGACTAAGGTCGTCCAACAGCGAAATGCCGGCGAGGAAATTTCCTCGCCGGCATTTTTCGTTTTTACACCGGCTCCAGCGCCTTGGCGCCGGCCTCATGCAGGATGCGATCCGCCTGAGCAATCTGACGCGGTCCGTCTTCCGGAGTGACGGCGACCCCGACCACGATCCAACCGCGTTCGACGGCTTTCTTGTAATAATCGTCCGCCTCCTCGTCGTATCCTTTGGCAACGATCAGCCCGCTGATCCCGCCGGCCAAGGCGCCTCCGCCTACCAGCACCGCCGCGGCCGTCCCGAGCACCCCTGCCGCCCCGCCGGTCGCGATGGTCGCCACCAGCGCCAAACCGCCCAGCGTGGCGCCGACCGCGCCTCCGGTCGCCAGGGCCGTCGGTGCGTCCGTCGGCGGCGAAGTGACGTTGGGCGTCGTGGGTGCGAGTTGATCCTGGAACTGCGGCGGGCAGATGACCATGAGTTGATCGTCAACGAACCCAGCCGAGCGCAGATCGCGGATAACCCGGTCCACTTGAGCGACCGATTCGAAGCCGCCGGTGCGGAGTTGCGAAGTTACTTGCTGATCCATGTCGTGTCTCCTTTTTGGAATTGTGCGTGAAGGGATGTTTAGTTGTGGGCAAAGCTTGTGCCGTTTTCCGAGGTGCGTTGAACTCCGATCGTCAACTGTCTAACAATGAATCTCATGGACGTTCGCAGCGGACATCCTTACTGGCTGCTCAAGAACGGGTTGCTGGCCGACTACCCCTGTTTGAGCCGAAACGAAACATGCGACGTCGCCATCCTGGGCGGCGGAATTACCGGCGCTCTCACAGCGTATCATCTAGTGCGCGAAGGCGTCCGTTCCGTGCTGCTCGACAAACGCGACGTCGCTTCCGGCAGTACCGCGGCCAGCACCGCCCTCTTGCAATACGCCGCCGACACCGAACTTGTCGAACTCGCGTCCCGAGTCGGCGAAGCGGGGGCCGTGCGCAGCTATCAAATTGGACTTGAAGCCGTCGCCAAGTTCGAAACGCTCACGAAAATCCTCGGCGACAACTGCGGGTTCGAACGCAAGGAAAGTCTCTATCTGGCGAGCGTCAAAGCGGACGTTGCCAAACTGCGAAAAGAGTACGACCTCCGCCGACGCCATGGCTTCGAGGTCGAATTTCTGGAAGGGTCCGCCCTTGCGGAGCGTTACCCATTCCCGGCCGCAACGGGAATCCTGGCGCACGGCGATGGGCAGATCGACGCCTATCGCCTGACACACCGTCTGCTGCAGCATGCCGTCAAGCATGGCCTGCGTGCCTTCGATCGAACCGAAGTGACCGACATCGCCGTTGGCCGAGATCGGCTGACGCTCTCCACCGACCGCGGTTGCACCGTCACGGCCCGGCGGTTGGTCTTCGCAACCGGTTACGAATCGCAGCGCTACTTGAAACAAAAGATCGGCACCCTCAGCAGCACCTTCGCGCTCATCACCGAACCCGTGGACCCGTTCCCCGACTGGCCCGGCCGCTGCCTCATCTGGGAGACCGCCCGGCCCTACTGCTACCTCCGCGCCACCGACGACGGACGCATCCTGATCGGCGGCAAGGACGTTCCTTTCGCAACCGCCCATCAACAGGAAAGTTTGCTCAAATCGAAAAGCAAGCAACTCCTGCGACGCCTCGAGCAAGTGTTTCCGGGCCGTGCACTCGAAATCGCGTATTCATGGGCCGGGACGTTCGGCTCCACCGACGACGGTCTCCCCTATGTCGGCGTCTCGCCCGAATGGCCGCTGGCGTATTTCGCGCTCGGCTACGGCGGCAACGGCATCACTTTCGGCCTCATTGCTGCGGAGCTGATTGCCGATCTTTACCTGGGCCGAAAGAATCCTGACGCCAGGCTTTTCGCTTTCGATCGCTAATTCAAGATTTACCACAACGCTCGGCGAGAATGCTTCGCGAGGTTTCTGCAGAATCCCCTCTGCGAGATCATTTTTGGCACATCCCCGCGATGAATGCCCGTCCGGCATCTGAATTGCACTCAATAAAAGGAAGCGGACCGAACGTCGCTTGGACGTTTTACGTTCCTTAACTTTCAGGAGTGTCGTCATGATTTCTTCCACGGTTAATCGCGTGCCCGAAAATACTTCGCCGGAAATCAATGAGGAGATTCGCAGCCAGATCGAGAAAAGCATTGAGCGCTTCGCCCAGGCCAGCCCCGCTCAAATCGAAGAGCGGCTCCGCGTGCTCGATCGCGAATGGGATACCGAGCGTCTGCTCGAAACCAACGCTTCCTCCCTCATACTTCTCGGCATCGCCTTGGGGGCGTTCGTACATCCCCTCTGGCTCATTTTGCCGGCGCTAATTGCAGGGTTCCTGCTGCAGCACGCCGTGCAGGGGTGGTGCCCACCGCTGCCGATTCTGCGCCGCCTCGGCTTCCGTACGGCCACCGAGATCGACTACGAACGTTACGCCCTGAAGATCGTGCGTGGCGACTTCCGGAACTTGCCGTCGTTCATCGACGCTGAAGAGCAGTTCGTGACGAGTCGCTTTGAAGACGAAGGCGGCCCCGCGGTGGACGGCGGCCCAGTGCTAGATTTGCGCCGCGGTGATTCGACGACGCCGGCCCACGAAATCCTCGAAGCCGTTCGTCATTAATTTGGTTGATACGGGTTGACGCGGCGGAATGTTCGGATCACCTCCGACTTCCGCCGTGTTTATTTTTGCGCTGCTGCATCATTATCGAGCAGATTGATTCCGCGAGTTTTGCCCCAATGGCACGTTCGTTGCTACTTATGGGCTTGAATCACTTATCACTCACCCCATGGGAGATCGTTATGAAGCTCAACAGCTTGCATGCCTTGTTCGTGAATGAATTGCGCGACTTGTATAGCGCCGAGAATCAACTCCTCAAGGCGCTCCCCAGAATGGCCAAGGCGGCCAAGAGCCCTGATCTAAAGAAGGCGTTTACCGATCATCTGGAAGAAACGAAGGGTCAGGTGAAGCGGCTCGAACAGATCTTCGAGACGCTCGAAATGAATCCCAAGGGCAAGAAATGCAAGGCCATGGAAGGACTCGTGGAGGAGGGGAAGGAGTTGATGGAGGAAGAAGACGCGTCGCCGGACGTGCTCGACGCGGGCTTGATCGCGGCGGCGCAGCGCGTGGAACACTACGAGATCGCCGGCTACGGCACCGTACGGACGTTCGCCGCCCTGCTGGGCCACGACGACATTGCTGCAACTTTGCAAGAAACCCTTGATGAAGAAGGCGCCTGCAACGAGAAGCTGACGGAGTTATCGGAGAAGATCAACGTGGAAGCCGAGGAGCCGGCCGAAGCGTAGGCGGTAAAGGCAAAGCCCGGGGCGTGCCAAGGGAAAGCAATTCCCCTGTGCACGCCCCGGGCGTTTCCCTTTTACGCCTTCTTCGCAAGCACCTTGGCATCGAGTTCTTGGACGACGGGAGAATCGGGCTGCACAATCATCACTTTCGCTTCGAGGGACGGCAGTGGTTCGACAGGAGCGGGAACTTCGTCGGCTAACAAGAGCGTCATGAAATTGAGCTGCGAGAAATGCCGGCCGAAGGTAACAAGGACGGCGGTGAGCGGCGTAGAAAGCACCAGCCCCATCGGGCCCCATAGCCAGGTCCAGAACACTGCGAATACTAAAAGTGCCATTTCCGAAACGCCGATGCTTCGGCCAAACAATAACGGCTCGCAGACATTGGCGACGATCATTTCCAGAAGCAGATAATAAGCGAAGACCACGAAGAATGGAGTCCAGCTATCGTTGATGGCCGCGACGAGCGTCAAAGGCATGATGGCGGCCAGCCAGGGACCAATGTACGGAACGTAACGCAAGATGGCGGCCAAGAAGCCCCAGACCGCCGCGTACTCAACCCCGTAAAAATAAAGCCCCACGGCCAGGGCGATGCCGAACCCGGAGTTGATAATGAGCTGCATTGCCAAGAAACGACTGATCCGCTGACTGGCGTCGTCGATGGCATCGGACGTCTGTTTTTCTTGGTTGAGCCCAATGAGCGAAACGAGCCGCAGCCGCAGATCGGTGCGTTTGAGGAGCGCAAACGTGGTGAGCAATAGAACGAGAACGACGTTGACGAGCAATTCGAAGGTCGAGCCCAAGGCGTGCTGGATCATGGGGGCGAACGAATGCTTCATCTTCACGGGAACGACTACCGGCGCACTGTCGGGCTCCTCGGACTGTTCGGATTTCTCCAGCGTCCGAAGAATATCCTTCACCAATTGGCCGAACCCGCCCGGCTCTCCGCCGTTATTCCAGTGCTGAAGCCGCTCGATCTTGGTCAAGATCTGGGCGCGATGTTTGGGTAGACCCTTGGCAAGTTCGTTGAATTGGATGAAAAAAGTAAGCAAAACCATCGAAACGACGACCAGGAAGATCGTCACCACCGTAATGACGGACACGACCTTGGGGACGCGCCATCGCTGCATGAACAACACGGCAGGGCTGAGGATGAAGCTCAGAAGGAGAGCCGTCACGAAGGGGAGTAATACCACTCGAGTGAAGTAAAGAGCAGCGACGATGAGCACGATCGAAGCAGTGAAGTAGTAGAAGCGGCGTAGAGAGGTTTGCCCCGATCGAGTCACTGGCATCTCCTTGAGCAGTTTGACGTTGAGAGAAGTGTATTGACGAAAAAGCTCCAGGCGAGACCGATGTCTCGCCTGGAGGCTGAACTAAAGGGCGTGGGCTTTTCGCGACGGATCGCCGCCGTAGGCCGGTTTCGGCGGCGATGCGTAGGCCGGGGGCCGTTCGCTCGAATCCGAATGATGCATCGGCGTACCGCCAAGCTTTTCTGTGAAGCCATCCACGATCTCGGTCACTTGCGACCTGAGAGAGTCCGGCGCCGCGTTGACGATCATTTCGTGCACAGTTCCCATGACCGCGCTGATCGCCATCCCCTTGAGCTTGTCGATTTCAGGTCCGAAACTCGCCAACAAACCAGGAGCCTGGGGCTTTTGAGCCTCCGCAGGCCTGCCATTGCCCGAAAGCAAATTGGGAGGTACTGGCGCCGGCGCCGGAGGCTCGGGCTGACGTGCGGCTTTACGTCGAGGACGGGGAGCAAGCAGTTGGGCCAAACAGAATCCGACTGCGATGGATCCGGCCAACATGGCCCAGGGATGTCGCTGGACATGCCCGGAGACATCGAAGGCGCTCCTCACCCCTTCCACCCCCTCGTTGACAGAATCCTTGACGGAGGCGATGGTGTCCTGAACGGTTTGATTGACGGTGTCAACCGTATTCTGCACCGACTCTTTGACGGCCTCGACCGTATCGGTGACTGCCGTCGTCGCGCCGGTGACAGTCTCGGTGACCTTGTTTTCCAAGGTTTCCAGCTTCTCGGTGAGTGCCGTTCGCGTAACTTCCATTTGGCCGCGAATGACGTCTTCCTCGCTGGGAACTGCGTCTGTGGGGACTACGTCTTCGTTTGCCATTGAACATTCTCCTTAAGGCCTTCGACCGACTTATCAGGAAGCGGGCTGAAGGCGTCGAATTTTGCTTTACCGAACAGTACAAGTCCCCCGCCGACGAGGGCCAGGATGCCGCCTACAATCCCGTAGGAAGCGAACAGCGGAAGTCTCGGCCCATAGAGCCAATCGAGTAGATGCACGAGCATCAGAAAGACCAGGACGCCCGCGATATGCGAGACGAAGAGGCCAATTCCCAGCGGAACGGCGGCGTCCTTGGTTCGGCTCAGATCGCCTTTCAGTTCTGTCTGAAAGAGCGTGAGCTGTTGCCGAATCAGTTGCTGACCGTCATTGATGATGCCCGTGATCAGCGGCGTCAGGCCGAGCGAACCATTGGTCTGCGCGGGCGTTTGTTGCTCGGTGATCATGACGTTAACTCCTGGAAAAGGCTCGGGCGATCAGATAACCGACGCCGACGCCGATCAAAACGGAAGGAATCGGATTACGACGAATGACATTGGTCATCTCGGCGCCCATGTCTCCCAGGCCGTGTTCCTGGAGGTACTGGCCGCCCGATTCGAGAGTGTCGGCGACGGCAGAACTGGCGGCGCCCATCATCCCTTTTTCGGGGCTGTGTTCGCGAATCTTGTCGCCCAGATTCTTCATG
>JBBQPM010000037.1:0-45716 GCA_038217425.1 Gemmatales bacterium | reverse complement strand
TACGCCACCGTGTAGAGCTTGCCGTCCTCAAACGCGGCGATGACGAGTTTGTCTCCGGCAATGATTGGCGAGGAGAGACCGCTCGGCGCTTTCACTTTCCACTTGAGATTTTTCGTCGGACCGAACTCAACGGGCGGGTGCTGCCCGTCCGCCACTCCCGACCCGTTAGGGCCGCGGAACTGCGGCCACATTGGTGGCTCTCCGGCACGGCCGACCATTGCCCAAAGTCCCAGCACCGAAACGGTGATCATCATCCTCATGTTACTTCCCTCCGTTGGTGAAAAAAATAGTCGGCGATGTGGATCGGTCCCCTACGACTATCCCTTGGATTTCTTGCCCCAGCGCCTCGCGGACGTGCGCCCCGGCCGGTAGCCCTGATTGGGCAAACCACGCTCACCCGCCGGCTCCCCCTTTGCAGGGTTCGCGACCGCATGATAATGGTCGCCTCGGGCCGCGTCGTTGGCCCGGCTTCTCCGTTCTTCGATCGCTACCTTGGGCGGTTGGCTCGGGATCAAACAATCGCAGCCGCCGCCGATCAGGTCGCGTCGGCCCGCTTCCTCCAGCGCCTTGCGCACCTCGAAGTAATTCTCCGGCTTGAAGAACTGCAGCAGCGCCCGCTGCATCCGGCGATCCTTGAGGGCATGGGCGGAGTAGACTTCCTTGCCGGTCATCGGGTCGATGCCGGTGTAGTACATGCACGTCGCGATGTCGAACGGCGCCGGGATGAAGTCCTGCACTTGATCGGGACGATAGCCGTTTCGCTTGAGGAAGATCGCCAGGTCGATCATCGCGGCCAAGTCCGAGCCGGGATGGCTGGCGATGTAGTACGGCACGATCGTCTGCTTCGGTTTGCCCGCGTCCTTCGACGCCTGGTTGAAGACCTCGGCGAAGCCCTCGAAGTTGACGTTCGCCGGCTTCTTCATCAGTTCGAGCACGCGCGTGTCGGTATGTTCCGGCGCGACCTTGAGATGGCCGCCGACGTGGTGTGTGGCCAGGTCTTTCATGTACTCGGGATCGAGCTGGGCGAGGTCCATGCGGATGCCGGAAGCGACCAGGATCTTGCGGATGCCGGGCTCGGTGCGGGCGCGGCGCATGAGCTGCACGAGCGGGCCGTGATCGGTGCCGAGGAGTTTGCAGATGGTGGGATGGACGCACGACAGGCGTTTGCACTTGGCCTCGACTTCGGGGCGGGTGCAGCGCATCTGGTACATGTTCGCAGTGGGGCCGCCGATGTCGCTGATCGTCCCTTTGAAGTCGGGGTCGGCGGCGAGCTTGCGGATCTCCTTGAGAATCGAATCCTGCGAGCGTGACTGGATCGTTCGGCCCTGATGCGTGGTGATCGAGCAGAAGGTGCAGCCGCCGAAACAGCCGCGCATGATGGTCACCGAATCCTTGATCATCTCGTAGGCGGGGATGGCCTCGGCGTAGCTCGCGTGCGGCCGGCGTGTGTAGGGCAAATCGTAGATGCGGTCCATCTCGCTCTCGGCGATCGGCAGCGCCGGCGGCGTGGCGACGACGGCCTGGCGGTCGTGAAACTGCACCAGCGGCCAGGCGTTGAACGGGTTCGTGTTGATGTGGATCATGCGCGTGGCGCGTACGAACTTCGCCTTGTCCGCCTTCACTTCCTCGAACGACGGCAACAAGCAGAACCGCTCGGGAAAACCGCCGCGCGGAGAATCGAGATGCACGAAGCCTTCGGGCGTGTTGCGCTCGGCCCGAGGCTGCTCGGCGACGGGGACGGCTTCGCTGGCGCCGAGGAGGTACGCGATGCCGCGCATGTCGCGCAGATCCTTGACGGTCTGGCCCGCGGCGAGGCGCTGGGCGATTTCGACGATCGCCTGTTCGCCCATGCCGAAGACGACGAGGTCGGCCTTCGCGTCGAGGAGGATCGACTTGCGAACGGTGTCGCTCCAGTAGTCGTAATGGGCGAGCCGGCGCAGCGACGCTTCGACGCCGCCGGCGATGATCGGCACGCCCGGGAAGGCTTCGCGAGCACGGTGGCAGTAAGGAAGCGTGGCGCGGTCGGGGCGCAGACCGATCTTGCCGCCGGGGGAGTAGGCGTCGTCGTTGCGGACTTTCTTGTTGGCGGTGTAATGGTTGATCATCGAGTCCATGTTCCCGGCCGAGATGCCGAAGAACAGGCGCGGACGCCCGAACTGCCGCCAGGGATCGGCCGAGTGCCAATCGGGTTGGCTGAGAATCGCGACGCGATAGCCTGCCTGTTCGAGGACGCGGTGCAGGATCGCCATGGCGAAGCTAGGGTGATCGACGTAGGCGTCGCCGGTGACGAAGACGACGTCGACGGCGTCCCAACCGCGCTCGGCCATCTCCTTGCGTGAGGTGGGGGCGGGGGGCGAGGCAAAACGCTCTTGCCAGAGGGGGAGCGACATTCGAATTGGAGCAGCATTCATGAGGCTATTCTAGCAGGTTCCGTGCCCGATGCGGTACAGCGTCCCCTTCGAGCGTTTGCCCCCCGGTTCACCCGCACGCACGAACTGCGTCGTAAACGCGAGCCGCGCGGCCGTCAGCGCGGCGCCGAACGTTGCCGAGGGGATACGGTCCTGGTCGGTGAGCAGACAGACGCCGCCGGGCAGCAAGACTTCCTTGATGAAGCCGATGACGGGCTCAACGTTGCGGGCTTCGTAGATGAGGTCCGACGCCAGGATGATCTTGACGCGCAGATCGGCCGGGGGCGTGCGCCAGTCGATTTGCCGAGTCGTGAAATTGTCGTAGCCGTTGAGCTGGGCGTTGTCGGCGGCGAACTTGAGGGCGCAGAGATCGTAGTCGCTGAAGACGACGTGCAGGCCGCGCGAGAGGGCGACGATTCCGGCCAGGCCGAGGCCGCAGCCCATTTCGAGAGCGGTTTCGCCCACGGGCCAAGGCTCGTGGATGACGACCTTGGCGAGCATGCGGGCGGCGGGCCAAATCTCCGCCCAGTAGGGCATGTATTCATCGCGCGAGAACGCGGTACGGACGCCCGGGGCGTCGAGTAGATGATCCGACTGAGCCGGATGCGCGATGAGGAAGGTCTGCTTCTCGACGATGACCTTTTCGCGCACGATCTCGCCCAGGAGCGGCAGTATCTGTTCCGGCGTCGGAGCGGGGTAGCGGTCCAAAGACATACGAAGATCAGATTAGGCCGTGAGGATGTAAGGATCAACGCGATTCATGGTAGCGAGGGGCGCCGGCGTTGTCAATTTTGGGCGATGCTGCCGGGTGGGGCGAAGCAGTGCTTTGCTGTTTTCGCAATTCCGCGTCGGCTTTGATCATTTCGGTCGTGATGGGCACAATCACGTCGTTCGTCACCGCTTTGCCAAGTTCTTCCCCAACGGCGTGCAGCGCCGACTTGTGTTTCGTCCCCGGCTGGGTCAACTGCTGATAGGCGATCGAGGGGACCAGAAGCGTATCGGCACATGCGGAGAAGGGCAGATCGATTGCCATGATGTGCGTTCCGCCTTTGAGAGCGGCGATATCCAGACGTACGCCGCGGTAGTAAAGATGATCATCGACGGGGCCGGCCATGGCGTCGGCGAAGGTGCCGCAACCGCAGAACAACGGCGAACAGATTGCCAGCAGGCGAAAGGCGTTACGCGTCATGGTCGGCCTCGGGAGTTATGCGAGGACAATACCCGAGTCACGGAAGCCGTCAAGGGCATTTTGCAACGATTGCTGGTCCCGTTTTCCCTCAAGGAGCGGGAACGATGATCCGGGCGTTGACGTACATGCCGGGCCGAAGCAAGCCTTCTTTGTTGTCGAAGCGAATCTCCGCTCTCAAGGTGCGCGAGCTGCCTTCCAGCGCCCACGATGTCCAGGTAATGGTTTTCGCGGCGCTAAACTTGGGGAGCGAGGGAATGGTGAACTCGACGTTGACCTTCTCATTGACCAGGCCGGCGTCGGTTTCCGGGACGGCGATCACTATGCGGACCTCGTCCGTCCGGGCAACGGTAAAGAGCCAGTCCCCCTTGCCAGCCCCGGGTTGCACGAGGTCGCCAGTGTTCACCTTGCGGACGATCAACTTTCCCTTGTACGGCGCTCGAATCTTTCCGTAGCTCAGCATTGTCTCAGACTTCCGCGCGTCGGCCTTCATCACTTCGACGCGCGCCGACGCCACGCGCGTGTCCGCGAGCGCTTTCTCGTGGTCGGCCTTGGCTTTTAGCACCGCTGAGTCCGCGGAAAGCACTCGGGCGGCCGCGGCTTTCGATTGGAACTGAACCTCGGCATTGCTCTGACTGTCGATGACGCCGTTCTTGGTCAAATTGCTGATGCGGGTCGCCTCGGACTCCCAGCGTTCCTGCAGCGCCTTGGCTTCGATGACGCCTGCTTTCAGGATCGCGATATTCGCCTCGGCCGAAGCCGCCGCCTTTTGAGCCTGGTCCACCTCGGCGATCGCTTGCTTGACCAATTCGTTCTTCTGCTTGAGCTCTTGCTCCAACTCCGGAACCGCGATCTCTGCCAGGAGTTCGCCCGGTTCTTTGTCGGTCGGGCCCTCGATCGGTTCGCCGATCTCTTTGTGAATCTTGAGCACGTAGCCGGGCACGCGCGCGAAGAGGTGCGTCTCCTCGAAGGCCTGCACCACGCCCGGCAACTCCAGGACTCGGCCCGGCGACTTGGCGGCAGGCGTCGCCGCCACGGCAGGTTGGACGGGGGCAGCGTTCGCCTTCTTGCCGGGGTCGGCCTGGGCCGGCGCCGACGGATTGCAACCGGCGAAACTCATGGCGAGGAGCGAAAGGGCCAAGCAAGTCGTGAACCTAAGCATGGGTGATCCTCACGTCGAGAGTCTCGGATTCAGGGACGTAATGTCGGCTATCGGAGTCGGTGGGCGACAGCGAAACCGAAGCACGGGAGCAACCATTCATGGCCAGGGCGAAGACGGCCGGCAGCAGGGTCAGCGTCGCCACGGTCGCCGCGATCAAGCCGCCGATGACGGCGCGGCCCAGCGGCGCGGTCTGATCGCCGGCATCGCCCAGTCCCAGCGCCATCGGCACCATGCCGGCAATCATGGCGAGGCTGGTCATTGCGATCGGGCGCAAGCGCGTCTTCGCCGCTAGGGCGGCGGCTTCGAGCGCCGTTCGACCCTTCATGCGGTACGATTCGGCGAAGGTGACGAGCAAGATGGCGTTGGCGACGGCGACGCCGATCGCCATGATCGCGCCCATGAACGACTGGATGTTGAGCGTCGTGCCGGTCAGCCAAAGCATCACGACCACGCCGCACAGCACCGCGGGGACGGCGGCGAGAGCGGTGAGCGCCAGACGGATGGACTGAAAGTACCCGGTCAGCAGCAGGAAGATGACGACCACGGCAACGATGAGGCCGAACTTGAGGCCGCGGAACATTTCGCGCATGGGCGTAACTTGGCCGCGGATGTCGATCTGCACGCCCGTGGGCGGGTCGCCGGCTTCTTTGATCGCCGCCGCGAGACGTTGGGCGACGCGTCCCAGGTCTTCGCCTTCGATGTTGGCCGTCATGCTGATCAGGCGCCGCATTTGGTATCGATCGATCTCGCCGGGCATGGTCCCGTACTTGACGGAGGCGATGTCGCGGACGAGCGTCGGGGATTGGCCGCTCCGTTTGATCGGCGCCATCTCGACGTCTTCTTTCGATTTCATGAGCGATTGCGGAATCTCGACCTGGACCTGGTAGCCGACGCCGGACCCCGGATCGCGCCAGTAGTTCGGAACCACGAATCGGCTCGACGACGTCTGCGCCAGTAGCGAGCGTGCGGTCTCTTCCACCGTCACTTCGGCGAGCGCCGCGAGCTTGCGGTCGATCGAGACTTCGACCGTCGGGTAGTCGAGCGCCTGCCCGTACTGCAAATCTCGTAAGGCCGGCACTTCCTTGAGTTTGCCGTAGAGCTTCTCGGCGAACTCGCGATTGTCTTTCATCTTGGAGCCGCTGACGACGACTTCGATCGGCGTCGGCGACCCGAAGCTCATGACTTCGTTGACGATGTCGGCCGGTTCGAACGAAAGGCGCAGATTCGCGGCCATCGTCTCGACTTTGGCCGCGGGTTCTCCTTCGGCGAGCCATTTTTTCGCGACCCACTCGCGCAAGTGGGGCTCGAGTTTATCGCGCAGGCGTTTCTTGAGTTCCTCGACGCGCACGGCGCCTCGCTTGAGGGAGACGCGCATGACGGCTTCTTCGGGGCCGCTGGTCCAGAGAAAGACGCTGTTGATCGGATAGCTGGACGGAACAAGTCCGACGTAGCCCAGAGAGATGTTGACGTTCTCGGGCCCGACTTCCTTGCCGATGAAGTCGAGCGCTTCCTGGGTGATGGCTTCGGTCTGCTCGATGCGCGTCCCCGTCGGCGCCCGGAGTCGAAACTGGAACAAGCCCGCATCGACTTGCGGAAAGATCTCGGTGCCGAGCATTTGGCCGACAAAGAACGTGGCGAGCAGGGCGGCGCCGAGATAGACGGGAACAATCGCCCACCGAAAGCGCGTCGTGAATCCGACATAGCTCGTGAAGCCGCGTGCCAGCAAGCCTGGAGGGGCCGCGACCTCCGAGGTGTGGGTGTTGCGCAGCAGCCAGACCGACAGGACGGGGACGAACGTACTCGAGAGAATGTAGGAGGTGATCATCGCGAAGCCGACGGCGAGCGACAACGGCACAAACAATCCCTGAGCCGCGCCCTGCATGAAGAACGACGGGATGAAGACCGCCAGGATGCTCAGCATCGCCAACAAACGCGGGACGGCGGTTTCGGAGTTGCCGCGCCGCACCGCCAAGGCCACGGACGAAGTTCGTTCCATCTGCGTGTGAATGTTCTCGACCTCGACCGTCGCCTCATCGACGAGAATGCCGACGGCGAGCGCCAAACCGCCCAGCGTCATGAGATTGATCGATTGCCCGGCCAGCGCCAGCGCGATGATCGAGCCGATCAGGGCGAGCGGAATGTTCAGCACGACGACGAGCACGCTGCGCCAGTCGCGCAAGAAGACCAGCACCATGAGCCCGACCAGCGCTGCGGCCAGGAAGCCTTCGAAGACGACGCTTTTAATGGAGTTCGTCACGTAGGGAGATTGATCCAACTCGAAGCTCACCTTGATATCCTCGGGGAGCATTCCTTGCATCTTGGGGAGTTCGGCGCGGACGTTGTTGACGACGGAGAGCGTCGAAGCGTCGGCGCGTTTCGTCACCAGGATGTAGACGGATCGCTTGCCGTTCACGAGGGCGTAGCCGGTCGGAATGTCGGTCGCGTCTTCGATGAGCGGCTTGTGCGACTTCGGATCGCGGCGGACGACGTCTTTGAGGAAGATGTTCGGCTTGATCGCGACGTCGCCGAGTTCCTCGGGTTTGAGGACCATGGCGTTGGTCGGCACGAGCGGCATCGTCGTGGTCGTGCGAATGTTGCCGGACGGGATGATGACGTTGCCGGCGGTGAGCGCCTTAACGACGTCGTCGGAGGAAAGGTTGTAGTTACGCATGCGATCGGGATCGGCGCGGATGACGACGGTGCGTTGGTTGCCGCCGAACGGCGGGGGCGCGGAGACGCCGGGGATGGAGGCGAACATCGGGCGAACCTTGAAGAGTGCCTGATCCTGAATCTCGCCCACGGTCTTGGTTTCGCTCGAGAGGACGAGGTAGCCGACGGGGACGCTGCCGGTGTCGAAACGCATGATGAACGGCGGCACGGTCCCCGGCGGCATGAAGGCGCGCGAGCGGTTGACGTAGCCGACCGTCTCGGCCATGGCCTGCGCCATGTCGGTGCCAGGGTGGAAGAAGAGCTTCATCAGCGAGACGCCTTGCACGTTCTTGCTTTCGACGTGGTGGATGCCGTTGATGTAGAGGAAGTGATACTCGTAGAAGTTGGCGATGAGCCCTTCCATCTGCTGCGGATCCATGCCGGCGTAGGGCTGGCAGACGTAGACGACGGGGAGGTTAAGGGCCGGGAAGATATCGACCTTCATCCGGCTCACCGCGAACCAACCGCTGGCGATCATGGCGACCATGGCGACCATCACCGTTATCGGACGCCTGAGGGCAAACTCGATGGGATTCATGATGATGTTCGGCGGAGTGGGCGAGCGAGGTAAGGTTTAGCGACAAGGACGATTATAACCCACCGCCCACGACGGGCCTATCAATAAAAGGGCCGAATCGAGAAATCTTCACACTTATTGGTTCGCAGTCGATAGCGCGAACGGACTACGCATTGTACGCCTTCCAGTCGTCAGAATCGCTCCATTCGCTCGAACGAATACCGTGCGTCTGCGCGCGACTTCCCATAACGCGAAACCGAGATTTCATCGGCTGTTCATGAATCCGCTTAGAGGCGTGTCCGATAGGGACTTGAAGACAACCGTCGCTCCGCAGGAGAGATTTATGTTCGAAGTTCCTCTTCGCCGAATTGCCCTCGCCGTTACGGCCGTGTCATCGCTGATCATCTCGGGATTGCCGGCGCAACCGGCGCCAGCGCTATTGCCGGCTCCGAAGACGGTGCTTCCGGCCGCGCCAGCGGCGCGTGCCGAAGACCGGACGCTGCCGATCAATTTGCCGACCGCGCTGCAGTTGGCGGGCGCGAAGCCGCTCGACATTTCCCTGGCAACGCAGCGCCTGGAAGCGGCGCACGCCGAGCTGGCGCGGGCCAAGGTCTTGTGGCTGCCGACCATTATCATCGGCGCCGACTATTATCGCCATGACGGCAGACTGCAAGACGTCGGCGGCAAGATCTTCGATGCCAGTAAATCTTCGTACATGATCGGCGGCGGTCCGCAAATGGCCTTCGCGGTCACCGATGCGATCTTCACTCCGCTCGCCGCCAAGCAAGTGGTCCGCGCCCGTGAACTGGACGTCGAAGCGGCCGCCAACGACAGCCTCCTGGCGGTGGCCGAGGCGTACTTCAACGTCCAGCAAGCGCGCGGCGAGCTGGCCGGGACCGTCGACGCGGTCCGGCGCACCGAAGAAATGCTCAAAAAAGTCGAAAAGCTGATTCAGGGATTGTCGCCCGAAGTGGAAAAGAATCGCGTGCTGACCGAGCTCGCACGCAGACGCCAGGCCGTCGAATCGGCGTACGAACGCTGGCAGACCGCGGGCGCCGAGCTGAATCGGCTGCTCCGGCTCGATCCGACGACGCTCGTCGAACCGGTGGAACCGCCGCACCTCAAGGTCGGCATCATTGGCCAGGGACAAACCGTCGACGAACTCATTCCCATCGCCTTGGCCAACCGCCCGGAGTTGGGTTCGCAGCAAGCGCTCGTGCAGGCGACGCTGGCGCGGCTCAAGCAGGAAAAGATCCGCCCGCTGGTGCCGAGCGTGCTGCTGCGCGGCGCCGGCACCAATCCCGCCGGCACGCTCGCCGGCGGCGCCTTCGGCGGCGGCATCAACGACAACTTCGGCAACTCCGGCGTCCGCAACTCCATGGACGTCCAACTTCTCTGGGAATTTCAGAACCTCGGATTCGGCAACAAGGCGCTCGTTCGCCAACGCTCGGCCGAGAGCCAAGTGGCCGCCCTCACATTATTCCGCATCCAGGATCAGATCGCGTCGGACGTTGTCAAAGCCCATGCTCAGACCGCCCGCGCCGAGCAACGTCTGATCTATGCCCAGGAGGGCCTGGAGAATGCGCTGGTGACGGTCGAGAAAAACCTGGAGGGCTTGCAGCAAACCCGTAATGTCGGCGGCATCTTGACGTTGGTCTTCCGCCCGCTCGAGGTCGTCGCCGCCATTCAATCGCTCGATCAAGCGTACCGCGATTATTACGGCGCCGTCGGCGACGTCAATCGCGCTCAATTCCGACTCTATCGGGCGCTCGGCCGGCCGGCGCACTGCCTGAACGTCGCTCCGCAGTCGGAAATTCTGGCCAGCCCGCTGCCGACCAAGCCGTAGGCTGCCGCGGGTCAATACGCCGTGCGTGCGGCGAGGAGCAGCGAGGGGGAATTGCCTTCGAGGAACTCGATCTCGCCAGAATCGATGTGATACAACGCCCCGACGACCGCCAATTTGCCTTCGCGAACGAGCTTCTCGATCGTTTGGCTTTCCTGAAGGATGTGCCTCACGGAACGTAAGACGTTGAGCGCCGCCACGTCGTCGACGAATTTGGCCCGCGTCGCCGCGGACATTTGCTCCAGATTCTGACAGACGTGCGGATCGATGGATTCCTTGATGTCGCGGACGATCGAATCGAGATGTTGGCAGCCCGTCGCTTCCGCAGCGGTTTTGGGCGAACACGAGAGCGAAACCGCCGCGCCGACGGCGCCGCAAGACGTATGGCCCATCACGAGAATCAACTTGGCACCGGCGACGGCGCAGCTGTATTCCATGCTTCCCAGGATTTTCTGACTGACCACGTTGCCGGCCACGCGTGCGCTGAAGATGTCGCCCAGGCCCAGGTCGAAGATCAATTCCGCGGGGGAGCGCGAGTCGATGCAGCTGAGGACGACCGCCAAGGGATGTTGGCCCTTGGCCGTGGCGCCGAGCTGCCTGCCGAGATCGCGCATGAGTCGCTTGCCGGTGCGGAATCGCTCGTTGCCTTCGCGCAGGATCTGCAAGACCTGGGCGGAGGTGAGCTGTTGTTGCAGATCGCGTGTGGAATAATCGACGTACAGAATGACGTCTTCGAGTTTGTACCGGTCACGGAAACCGCGCCAGCTCACCTGGACGCCGTGCGCCGGCGCGATGGCGTCCTTGTAGTCGCGGAGGAAGTCGAGTACGTCGGGGTCGATGTAATGGGTGTTGGAGGCGTCCAGGAGCACGTGCCCGCCGCGCGGGACTTCGCGGAGGATAATCTCGAGGGCGGCCCGGTTGAGGAAGCTCACCTGGTTGGCGAGTTCGATGCGCAGTACGTCGCCGCCCAGATGTTTCTCGTGGATCCGCCGAATCGGCCGGCGCAGGTTGCTATACAGAATAAAGCTGATGCTCACGACCAGGCCGATCACGATCCCCTTGAGCGGATCGGTGAAGACGATGGCGAGGAGCGTGACCATGAACGGAATGAACTGATAGCGTCCTTCGCTCCACATTCGTTTGAAAAGTGCGGGACTCGCCAGCTTCAGGCCCGTCACGAGCAGGATCGCCCCGAGGCAGGAGAGCGGAATCATGTTGAGGTAGACCGGTAGCAGCGTCACCGCCAGCAGCAGTAGGATGCCGTGGAAGATCGCGGAGAGTTTCGACTGGGCGCCGGCGTAAACGTTGACGGAACCGCGGGCTACCATCGACGTGATCGGGATGCCGCCGATCAATCCTGCGAGCACATTGCCGACCCCCTGAGCGAACAGTTCCTGGCTGGCAGGCGTGACGCGCTGCTTGGGGTCGATCTTGTCGACGGCTTCGAGGTTCAAAAGCGTTTCGAGGGAAGCGACGACTGCCAACGTCAAAGCCGCCGCGTAGATGGCGGGGTTGGCCCACTGGGTAAAGTCTGGCGATTGCAGTTGACTCCAGAAATCCGCAAGACTTTTGGTGACCGGGATCGCCACCAGATGAGGGCCGTCGACGCGGAGGTAATCCTCCGCCGAATCGAACGCCATCTTCAGTGCGACGCCCAGCGCGACGACGACCAACGGAACGGGAATCCTGGAATGATTCAGGGTTTTGTACCTATCCCACAGAACCAGGACGGCGATCGACAAAAGTCCGATAATTGCCGCCCCCGCGTGGGGATTCAGGAGCGTCTCGATAATTTCCGTGAACGTGTTTTGTTGATCAATTTGGTCGAAGGACATTTCCCCTTCGGGGTCCGTATCGCGGCCGAGCACGTGGGGGATCTGCTTGAGAACGAGGAGCACGCCGATCGCGGCCAAGAGGCCCTTGATGACGCTGGAGGGAAAGAATGCGGAAATAAAGCCGGCGCGTGCCAGGCCCAGGCCGATCTGGATCAAGCCGGCGACGAAGACGGCCAACAGGAACGGTTTGAATCCCAGGAGGAGGATTTGGGCCGCGACGATCGACGTAAAGCCCGCTGCGGGCCCGGAAACGCTGGTGTGCGACCCGCTCAGGAGGCCGACAACGATGCCGGCGATGATGCCGCTCACCAGCCCCGACAGCAACGGCGCTTTGGACGCGACCGCAATTCCCAGACAAAAAGGCAATGCAATCACGAATACGATCGCGCCGGCCTTCAAGTCTCGAACGATGCGGGCAGACGCTGGAGAATCCGAACTAGCCATCATCCTCTCCTTGGGTGTTGGTAGTTTGGGGGTGACGCAGCTCGTCAGCCCAGCGAGTCAATTTCTAGGGAGACACAGCCTCTTCATTACTAGAAAGTCAGCTTTCGGCCACCGTTTCCACGTAAAGTTCGCAAAAGGATTCATGGAGACAAGTTTCGGCGATCCACCTGGGCAACCTACGGTCTGATAATTTTGAATGCCGAATTCGCCGCCGCCTGTCGGATCGTGATTTTCTTCATAAAATCTTCAAAAAACAAATGGTTACCCGCTTTGGAAACCAGCCCGGGAGGACTAGCGGCGATGCAATTTAGCCTGATTCCGCGCGAGATGAAGTTTTACGACATGTTCGATGAAACTGCCGTGACCTTGACGCAGGCGTCCGTCAAGTTTCTCGACATGCTGACGACGTTCGACAATCTTCCTGGCCGAGGGCTGGAACTCAAGGAAGCGGAGGAGAAAGGCGATACCCTGGTCGAGAAAATCCTGGTGTCGCTGGATCAGACATTCATCACGCCGTTCGACCGGGAAGACATCCACAATCTCGCGACGACGCTGGATGACGTGCTGGACAACCTGGAGGAGACCGCCCACCGATTCGAGGTCTTCAACATCGGGAAGCCGACCCGCGCAGCCATACAGTTGGCGTCAATCATCAAGGAATCTTGCCAGAATTTGGAGCAAGCGATCCATCAGTTGCGCTACATGAAAAACCCGGAGGAAATTCAGAAACGCATCCTCAAGATCAGCCAGCTTGAAAATGAGGCAGACCGTCTCTATCGCGAAGTCGATGCCGCCTTGTTTGACAATGCCGATCCGCGCGACCTGTTGACGCTCATCAAGTGGCGCGAGCTTTACGCATGGCTCGAGGACACTGTGGACGCGTGCAAAGACTGCGTCCACATTATTTCGCAGATCGTCATCAAGGGGTCCTAGTCGATGTTCGACTTCTTCAGCCACGCGGCCGACAATTTTTTCGTGCTCGACTACGCCAAACTATCGCTGACGGTATGGCTGCTCATCGCCCTGGCACTGGCCTTCGACTATCTGAACGGCATGCATGATGCCGCCAACTCGATCGCGACCATCGTCTCGACCCGGGTGCTCAGTCCGCGCTGGGCGGTAATCTGGGCCGCGTTCTTCAACTTCGTCGCCTTCCTGATCTTTCCGCTCAAGGTGGCAGCCACGATTCAGAACGATATTATCGACCAGTCGCTGATCCAGGATCCGAGACTCGCCAACTATTTGATTACGGGAACATTGACTGCGGCGTGTCTGTGGAATCTCTTAACCTGGTGGCTGGGACTGCCGACCAGTTCGTCACATGCTCTCATCGGCGGGCTGATCGGCTCGGCGGTGATTCTGCAGGGCGACTTTTCCGCTCTCAAATGGAACGGCCTGGGGTGGATTTGTCTGTTCATCGTGCTCGCGCCCGTCCTCGGTTTCCTGATCGGCTCGGGGATCATGATTGCGGTCTATTGGTGCTTCCGTCGAGCCACGCCCCGCAGAGTCGATCGCGTGTTCCGGATCGGCCAGTTCCTGTCGGCCTCGGCATTTAGTATCGGCCACGGCGGCAACGACGCGCAGAAAACGATGGCGATCATCTTCATCTTGCTGATTGCCGCCAGTCAAGGAGGGGACGCCTTTCCGAGACCGAAGGAAGTGCCCACCGAAGTCGTTCTCGCCTGTCATCTGGCCATGGCTCTGGGGACTTTGTCCGGCGGTTGGCGCATCGTCAAAACCATGGGACAACGCATCATCCGCCTTCGGCCCGTCGATGGATTCTGCGCCGAAACCGGCGCTGCGTTGACGTTATTCCTGACCACAATCTTCCGCGGTATTCCCGTTAGTACCACGCACACCATCACCGGCGCCATCGTCGGCGTCGGTTCCCTCAAACGCGCCTCTGCGGTGCGCTGGACCGTGGCCGGGCAGGTCGTCTGGGCATGGATTTTGACCATCCCCGGCGCTGCGCTTCTCGGCGCCATGGTCGCGTGGATCAGTAGACTATCATTCTGATGACGCTAGCCAATCCGCGAGGGAGGGGTGTCTGTCATGACGGGCCGAACTTCGATCTTCTGGCAGACATTCTTCGCCTACGGACTCCTGAATATCTTGGCGCTGGGAATTCTCGGGTTTCTCGGCGCGGCTCATATGGAACAGATGAAGCTCCAGGCCATTGAGGACCGCTTGCGCACCAAGGCGGCGATCCTGGACGACCTGGCGCGCTCTCAAACACTCGAAGATCTACAAAGCGTGCTTCGGAGCCTGCACGAAGACTTCGGATCGCGCATCACGTTGATCGCGGCCGACGGTTCGGTCCTCGCCGATACCGGTCGACAGGATCCGGCCGCCTTGGATAATCACGCGCAGCGCCCTGAGTTGGTCAATGCACGCACGCAGGCCTTTGGCACGGCGACGCGTTACAGCGCCACGACGTCGCAACAGATGATGTACGTCGCACGTCGGGTCGGTCAGGCCGACTCGGAAGTCGCGTTCGTTCGGGTATCGCGCCCGGTTGCCGAGATCGAACGCGAAGTCGGCAATCTCCGCCTGTTGATCGGCCTTACCATCATCGCGATTGCGGGTGCGGTTTGCTTTTTGACATGGGTTCTGGCTCGCCGGATGGCGGTGCCGTTGCAGGAACTCGACCGCGGCGCGAGTGCACTGGAACGCGGTTTTTACGGGCAAAAGGTTTACTTGGAAGGCACGGACGAACTCGGCCGGCTGGCGCACACGTTTAATGCAATGAGCGGGCGCCTCGCAGAACAGGTCGCCGAAGTCGAGCATGATCGACGGATGCTGCGGGCCTTGCTCAGCGGGATAATCGAGGGCGCCATCGCAATCGACGCCGAGGCCAAAGTCATTTTCGCGAACGAGCGAGCAGCCGAGTGGTTCGGCTTCGAAACTCCGCGGGCGCTCGGTAGGAAGCTATGGGAAGTCCTTCGCATTCGGGCGGTGCATGACATGGCCAGGCGGGCGCTTGCCAGCGGCGATAGCGAAGTCGAAACGCTCGACGTGCTGGCGTTTGCCAACCGCAGTCTTTCTGTCCACGCCGTTCCGCTTGCCGGCGCCGGTTCCGGCGCCGTGCTCCTTTTCCATGACGTTACCGATTTAACCCGCCTGAGAAATACCCGGCAAGAGCTTCTCACCGGCGTTTCACACGAGTTAAGAACGCCGCTTTCCGTGATCTCGGCATGCGTCGACACGCTACAATCGGGCGCCGTCGATGATCTGGAGTATCGCGACAAATTCTTGGAAAGCATTGCCGCTCAGTCGCAGCGGCTGACCGCGTTGATTGGAGATCTGCTCGTCCTGTCCCGTATCGAATCCAATGCGGATCAATTGCAATTCAAGGAAGTCGACATTGAACATGCGGTCAACGATTGTATCGAACGCCATCGGTCAAGGGCTCACGCCAAACATCAGCGACTCGAAGCGGTTCCCCCGGCGCCCTCAATGAGCGTGGCCGCCTGGGCAGACGAAGGCGGCGTGAGTCAGGCGCTCGATCTATTGATCGGCAATGCCATCAAGTTTACGCCCGAACATGGCGCGATCCAGATCCACTGGGGAAAGGAAGAGAGTATCTGTTTCATTGAGGTTCGCGATAATGGCGTCGGTATTCCTGCCAATGAATTGCAACGGATCTTTGAACGCTTTTATCGTGTCGACAAGGCACGCTCGCGCGAACAGGGCGGCGGCGCCGGCCTGGGTCTCGCGATTGTGGAACGCCTCGTTCGAAAAATGGGAGGGAGCGTCAGTGCTACCAGCGAGTTCGGCGCAGGAAGCGTGCTGCGCATCACGCTGAAACGCACCGAAGCGATCCGGTGAAGGCGTGTCCTTCACTCTCGGCGATCGAATACATTTGTCTTTTCCAGCGGCAACTGAAAGGCGTCGGCCACTCGCGTCATTCAATTGCACCACGCTGAATGCCAGATCAGATCGGCCGCATGATGCCCGCCGAAAGTCTTGGCCAGACGCTCGATGTTCCGGTCAGAGATTCGAGCCGGTTCCTGCGTGATCTTGAGAGCAAATGCATAGGCCTGTGCTTCGGCAAAGGGAAATAGCGACATTTCGTCATCGGTAATGCTGTGGGCGGCGAACCTCAACTTGCGGCCACGAACGCAAGAACAAGCCGATCTTTTTCGGGAAGGTTTTGGTGATTGTCGACGAACTCCCTCTCAGGATTTCCCTCTCAGGAGGCGATGCAGGAAAGCATGCCTATTCGCAGGATGCATCGGGAAGAAAACGCGGATCCGGGTCTCGGTTGGCATTTTACTTACAAAGCGATCACCAGGCGCTACGGGGTTACGAAGCCGCAAGCTTACTAGATGCGATGTTGACGCGTAGAGTGCAGGTGGTAGAATTGGTGAGGTTCTACTGAAGTCACGGAAACGTTATGTTTCACAACTTACTCATCCTCGCGCTCGTCTGCCTCACGGCGTTTCGCCTGGATTTACCTCACGTCAATGGAGCCTCCGCACCCGAAGGGCCCGTATGCCGGACGAATGATCGTTCCGATGAGCCTCAGTATCCCGCCGATGAAAGCGAATTTCCAGTAGCCGACGAGTTGGAAGTTTTCGAATCGGAATCCAAGCAGTCGGCTCAAAGCTTTTGCGATCTCGCCCCGGTGGACTGTGGCAAACTCGGCGGTTGCTCTCGCTTCCGCGAAAGTCCTTCGGTACCTCACTTTTCCCTCGGCGCGTTCGACATTCTCGATCGTTTACGTCTTTAATCGACTCCGCCTCGACCTACCTCTCCAGCGCATTGCGACTTGTTCGCACGATCTGCTGTAATTTTCGAAACTCTCCGCGGTCCAGCATGTGCACTGCTCTTTCTTTGCGCACGCGCGTCGACAACTGTCGGCGCTCGCCGAGGCTGGGCCTGTTTGCTGGGGTCTATTCTTGGGAGGCTGAATGATTACCAACGAAAATGCAAGCGCGGGATTGTCAGATTCCATCAGACGCGACGTGCTATCGTCGATCGTTACTTTCCTGGTCGCATTGCCGCTGTGCATGGGCATCGCCATCGCGTCCGGTGTGCCCGCCGAGAAGGCAGCGGCAGTGGGGATCATCTCCGGCATCGTCGGCGGACTGGTGGTGGGAAGCCTTGCAGGTTGTTCGCTGCAATGCACCGGACCTGCCGCGGGCTTGGCGGTGATCGTCGGGCAGCTGATTCTGTCGCACGGCTTCGAAAAGCTGGGGCTGATCATAATGGTGGCGGGAGCGGTGCAGATTTTGGGGGGACTATTTCGTCTGGGTCAATGGTTCCTCGCGGTGCCGCCGGCGATTATTCAGGGCATGCTCGCCGGCATCGGCATCCTGATTTTCGCGGCTCAGTTTCACGTGATGGTCGATAGCGCCCCGCCCGGCAGCGGCAAATCCTACGGCGGGCTCATCAATCTATTGGCCATTCCCGAAGCTATCTGGAAAGGCGTAACCGATCCCGCGCAACAGGCGGCGGCAATCGTCGGAGTCGCGGCGATCCTCACGCTCCTGGGTTGGTCGATGTTCGCGCCCAAATCGTTGAAGGTCGTGCCGGCTCCATTGGTCGCTGTCATCAGCGCGACCATTCTGGCGTTCATCTTGCAACCGTTCGGGCTGACCCCGAGAACCATTCAGGTACCCGATAGCCTCCAATCGGCGATCGCGTTACCGACCTGGGAAAGTCTTCCCCTATTGCTCGATTATGCCATTCTGACGGCGGGATTGACGGTCGCATTTATCGCCAGTGCGGAGTCCTTGTTGACCGCCACCGCGGTCGACGCCATGCAGCAACACGCTCCCCGCACCAATTACGATCGTGAGATGGCGGCGCAGGGCGTCGGCAATCTCGTGTGCGGCTTCCTGGGCGTACTACCCCTGACGGGGGTGATCGTACGCAGTGGCGCGAATGTCCAGGCCGGGGCGCGCACGCGACTTTCCACAGTCCTCCACGGCTTGTGGCTGCTCCTCTTCGCGGCCGTCTTCACTTTCGCGCTGCGACTCATTCCGGTGGCGGGGTTGGCGGCGATCCTCGTTTATACCGGGTTCAAACTCGTCAACATCAAGGCTTTCCGCGAGATCAAGAAGTTCGGCATGGGCGAGGTCGTCGTCTATCTCGCCACAGTGTCCGTTATCGTCGTCGTCGATCTACTTGCGGGAATTGCCGTGGGACTTGGCTTGGCGCTGGCGAAGCTTATCTACCACTTCACCCATTTGGCGATCCGGGTCGAACGCGAGACGGGCAATCGCATCGACTTGCACTTTGAAGGCGCGGCCACGTTTTTGCGCCTGCCGAAAGTATCCAAGGTGCTTCGGGCGATTCCGCCCAGCGCGGAACTTCATGTCCATGCCGATGAACTGGGCCACATCGACCACGCCTGTCTCGATCTTCTCATGAAGTGGGAAAAACAGCATGCGGCGACGGGGGGGAGTCTCGTGATTGATTGGGACGGGCTCACGGCGAAGTTTCGGCCCGTGCGCAAGAGCGCAGAGGCCGTCCGTACATAGCGTGCTTCCGAGTTCGTCGGTAGCGAGTGTCCTTCGCCCGCAATAGGCTTCCTCGATTTCGACTTCGAAGTTTAACGCCCTCCGAGACGGTCATCATGGTTGAGCCGATTCGTCTTTTAGAAATTCTGGGGATCATCGTGGTCGCCGCTCCGGCGCTCCTGGTGTCTTTTCTCGGAGCGCCTTGTCTTTTCAGTCGGCAATACGCTGAGCGAACCATCAGCAAGGCGATTCAGGCGACGATTTTGTTCGGGCTTTTATCCTCGCTGGTTATCTTGGCCGTCATGCTCGCGACCGGCGTGCGCCATGTCTCCATCGAGCTGGGCGCCTGGGTCGTGCTCGGCGATTTTCATTTCACGATCAAGTTCGTGCTTGATCGACTTTCGGTGCCGTTCGTGATACTTACCTATGTGCTAACGGGAACGATCGCTGCGTTCGGTTCGCGCTACATGCATCGGGAGCGAGGGTACAGCCGATTCTTTTTCCTGTACGCGCTCTTCGTCCTGGGCATGGCGCTGGCATCGCTCGCGGACACGATCGAAACCTTGTTCGCGGGCTGGGAACTGGTCGGACTTTCATCGGCTTTATTGGTTGCGTTCTTTCAAGAACGGCCCGCGCCTTCGCGGAACGGCTTGCGCGTCTGGATCGTGTACCGTGTCTCCGATGCGGCCCTGATTCTCGCTGCGGTCATCCTGCATCACTCCACCGGGCGCGGCGATTTCGACCAACTCTTCGGCCGAACGGGTTCCTGGCCCGAGGGGCAGGCTTCGCTCACCTCGTCGCAAGCGCTGGGGGTGGGATTGCTGTTGCTGCTCGCGGCGGCGGGGAAATCGGCGCTCGTGCCGTTTTCCGGTTGGCTCCCGCGCGCCATGGAGGGGCCCACGCCCTCCAGCGCCATCTTTTACGGCGCCCTGTCCGTCCACCTGGGAGCGTTTTTGCTTCTGCGCGTCAGCCCCATCCTGGAATGTTCGTTCTGGCTTTCGGCGGCGGTGGTCTCGTTGGGATTGTTGACGACCGTCACGGCGTTGCTTACCCGCAGCGTGCAGACCGATATCAAGTCCGCGCTGTCGTACGCCTCGTTGGCTCAGGTCGGGCTGATCGTCGCCGAGATCGGCTTCGGGCTCCGCTACATTGCGTTGATCCATATTCTGGGTCACGCCTGTTTGCGGACGCTGCAATTCCTGCGGGCGCCGACGCTGCTGCACGATCATCGCGTGCTCGAAAATGCGATCGGCGCCCAGACGTCCGGCCCCTCGGAGGCCTGGGACCGCATCTGTCCGCGCCCGATTCAAAACTGGCTCTACCGATTGGGCCTGGAACGCTCTTACTTTGACTCCTTCTTGATGGAGGTTGTCGTCGTCCCTTACGTCCGCGTCCTCCGGTTCTTCGACGATCTGGAAAGCCGTTGGACTGATTTTCTCGCGGGGAGCCAGTCGCGCGAGGCGGAAGAAGTGAAAACGCATTCCGCTTTCCTGGAAGAGTTGCCATGACTTTCCTGCACATTCCCTGGCTCGAATGCTCCTTCGTCCTGTCGCTGGTCGGCGCTCTCTACGTCAGTCGGCTGCGCGATCCGAATCGGGCGTCGGCGGCAGGCCTGGTGTTCACCGGCATCGTGCTGGCGTGCACCATGCTCGCGTGGCTCGGGTTCTATTTCGATCCGGACGCCTCCTTATCCCAGTGGAGTTTGCAAACCGAACTCCTGGGACGCGAGATCTTCTTCATCGACCGACTCAGCGCCCCCCTCGTCCCCATGGTGGCGCTGCTGCATTTCCTGACGGCGCTCGCCACCGCCCGGACGAAAATGCGTCGATTCTCGTTCTCCTGGTCGTTGCTGGCCGAATCGATTCGTCTCATGACGTTTAGTTGCAAGGAACCCTGGATCCTGATCGCCTTGCTCATCGCCAACAGCATTCCGCCGTACTTCGAGTTAGTCAACCGGCGGAAGCCGACGCGCGTTTACGTGCTGCACATGGGACTTTTCGCGGGTCTTTTAGTATTCGGCTGGGCGTTCGTCGATCCGACCCAGCTTCATTCGACGCAGACGGCATGGGCCACGATTCCCGTGCTGGCGGCGATCTTGCTTCGGTGCGGAACAATCCCGGTGCACTGCTGGGTCACCGACTGGTTCGAGCACGCGTCATTCGGCAACGCACTGCTTTATGTCGCGCCGTTGTCGGGAGTTTACGCGGGCGTTCGCTTGTTATTGCCGATCGCGCCGGACTGGATGCTTCAAGGAGTTGGGATCATCTCGCTGGTAACGGCGGTGTACGCCGCGGCGATGGCGACGATTCAGCGCGAGACGCGCCGTTTTTTCGCGTTCCTGTTTCTCAGTCATACCTCGCTGGTGCTGGTGGGTTTGGAACTGGTCACCTCGGTCTCGCTCACCGGGGCGCTCAGCTTGTGGTTTTCGGTGTCGCTGTCGTTGGGGGGCTTCGGCCTGACGTTGCGGGCGCTGGAGTCGCGGTTCGGCCGACTCGCCTTGACCGATTTTCACGGGCTTTACGACAGCTCGCGCGCCTTGGCGGTCAGCTTTCTGATCACTGGTTTGGCGAGCGTCGGCTTCCCCGGCACGCTGGGATTCGTCTCGACGGAATTGTTGGTGGACGGCGCGGTCGAGGCCAACGTGTTCATCGGCCTCGGCGTGGTCGCGGCGACGACGCTCAACGGCATCGCAGTGGTGCGGGCTTACCTTCTGATCTTTACCGGCGCCCATCACGCGTCGACGATTTCGCTGCAATTGGGGATCCGGGAGCGGATCGCCGTCTGGACGCTTTCGGTGTTGATCTTGGCGGGTGGCATTTACCCGCAGCCGGGCCTGACCTCGCGTCTCAAAGCCGCGGATGCGTTGATCGCGGAACGTAAGAAGCTGCGCTTGACCGATCCGACGCCCGCGCCGCCTTCCGAGAGCACGCGCCACGATTAAAGTTACACGCCTTCCGCAGACGGGAATCCTCAAATGAGAAAACAGCTCGACTGGGAAAACGCCGCCCCTTTGCACCGCTTGCCTGTGGCGCGCACGGCCGCTCCGCATCTACACGCGCTCGAGGACGTCATCGAGTATGCTGCCCAGATGCTCCCCGCGGAAGGACCAATCACCGGTTTCGCGTTCCTCAATCCCCTGCATGCGTTCGAACATCTCCCCTTTGACGAAGCCGTCAAGATCGGCGTTCGCCTGTTCGGCGGTCAGCCCTATTTACCCGAGGCGCGTTACCGTGAGGAATTGGCGGCCGATCGCATCCGCGCCATTGATTTGCAGGCCGTCCTCGAAACCGATTTGGGCGTGCGCGCCTGGGAATCGATCGTCGATCTCGGCTCGCGGCACAGTCTGCGGATGACGATGCTGCGCCATCCGATCTTGATCGGCTCAGGAGAAGAGTTTCATTGGTTCATGGCCGAGACCGAGGCGCTCGCCAAGTTTCGCAGCGACGTGCCGCGTGCCGTCCGCAATCGTCTGACGGCGGACGCCCTGCGCGGGGCAAAGGTGGAGAACTGGTCGGAAACGACGCGCGAGGCCTTTGCCGTCAAGACGCTGTGGCGCGTGTGCAACGACGGCGTGCGCAGCATCAAGCCGGCCAGTGAAATTCCCTGGCTCAAAGTCCGCCCGCGCGACGTCCTGCTGGACGCGACCGGCGCCGATAGCGACGGCCTGGTCCACGAACATCTCATCCGCTTTTGCGCTGCCTTTGCCGACCAGGGCTACGCCCCCTGGCGCTTGCCCCATCGCGAACTCGGCTTCTACAAGTCGTTCCTGAAACTGTATCGATCAATCGGCGGGCCCCCCGATCGTTGGCTGCGCGGACTCGCCCGCGAACTCGGCCGGCTCGACGATGCCAAGGTCAGCCCGATGGAATCGATCCACGAATCGCTCGCGGCTCTCGGCATTTCCCCCGGCGAATGGGAGGACTTCTTTCCCGCGACCCTACTCGCCTTCCGCGGCTGGGCGAGCATGATTCGGCAAATGGAAGTGCGCAGCGACCGCTTCCCCGTCCCCGCGCCCCCCGGCGCCCTCACCGAATACCTGGCAGTGCGCTTGATCCTCGAGCGTTTCGCACTGACGCATCTCGCTCGGGAAGAACTGATCTATCAAGGGCCGCTGAAAGACCTCCGCAAGGAAGCCCAGACGCGAATCAAAACGCATGCAGGGCACAGCCTCGATCAACGCGCATTTCTCTTGTTTCAACTGGCCCAGATCCTGGGCTGGTCTCCCTCGGCTTTACAGGCGCTCACCCGGCAACAATGGACGGCGTTGGTGGCCGAGATCGAGGCGTTCTCCAGCTTCGAACGACGCCGGGTTTTTCAGCTCGCGCTGGAACATCATTACCGCGTCAAAGCCCTGGACGCACTCACCGCGCACACGCAACGAAAGTCCCAGCGCGTGCAGGCGCCGCAGTTTCAGGTCTCCTTCTGCATCGATGCCCGCGAGGAATCGTTTCGCCGGCACATCGAAGAGATTTGTCCGCGTGCGGAAACCTTCGCCGCGGCGGGCTTCTACTCGGTGCCGATCTATTACCGCGGCCTGGCCGACGCGAACTACGCTCCCCTGTGTCCGATCGTCATGAAGCCGACGTTCTGGATGACCGAAGAACCGAGCTACGCGCTGCAGGAATCCAACCGCCGACGCGCCAAAACCCGACGCATGGTCGGCCTGGCGTCGCATCAGTTCGAGCGCGGCAGCCAATCGTTCGCCCTGGGTGCGCTGCTTTCCGGAGGACTGGGCGTGCTCGCTTCCATTCCGCTGGTCGCTCGGGTTCTGTTTCCGCGACTGACGGCTTCCATCGTCAACACCGCGAGCAGCATCTTCGAACCTCCGCCCATCACTCGGCTCACCCTGGAACGGACGGCGCCGAACCCCGGCAAGGAACCCGATGAACTCGGCTTCACCCTCGAAGAAATGGCAGGCCTCGGCGAACGCGTGCTGCGCGACATCGGACTCACTTCCGGATTCGCTCGCATCTTCTTCTTCCTGGGACACCGTTCGTCGTGCCTCAACAATCCCCACAAGTCAGCGTACGATTGCGGCGCCTGCACCGGGCCCGGCGGACCCAACGCCCGCGCCTTGGCCATGATGCTCAACGACCGCCGAGTGCGCGCGATCCTCGCCCAGCGGAACCTCCCCATTCCCGACGACACGATCTTCATCGGCGGCTTCCACAATACCGCGGTCGAATCGGTGACTTTCTACGATCTCGACTTCCTACCACGTTCGCACGTCAAGGACTTCGAAGCCGCCCGCGACGTCTTCGAGAAGGCCGCCGACCGCAATGCCCACGAACGTTGCCGGCGCTTCGATTCCGCGCCGCTGAACATCTCCGCCGTCGAGGCCAGGCGTCATGTCGAAGGACGCTCGGAAGATCTGGCGCAGGTTCGTCCGGAGTTCGGCAACGCGACCAACGCCCTGTGTTTCGTCGGTCGGAGGCAGCGGGTGCGCGACCTGTTCATGGACCGCCGATGCTTCATGCATTCGTACGATGCCGGCCAGGATACCCAGGACTCCGCGATTCTGGCGCGCATTCTCAGTGCCGTCATTCCGGTGTGTGAGGGAATCAGCCTACAGTACTACTTCTCGTCCGTCGATTCCAACTGCTGGGGTTCGGGCACCAAGCTGCCGCACAACGTGACCTCGCTGCTGGGGGTGATGGACGGCGCCGCCAGCGATCTGCGGCAAGGTCTGCCGTGGCAGGGAGTGGAAATTCATGAACCGCTGCGACTCCTGTTCGTGATCGAGTCGACGCCGGAAGCGATGATGAAGATTATCGAAGACAACCCCACGATCGGCCGAATCATTCGCAACGCGTGGTCGCAGCTCGCGGTACTCGATCCGGGGTCAAGCGCGATTCAGGTTTTTTCGGGTTCGGGCTTTGAGCCGTATCATCCGGAATCGGCGGCCCCGTTGCCGCAGTCGAAGTCGTCGCGGGACTGTTACCAGGGGAGCCGAACGTTCCTGGACTTCACGCAGATCGGCGCTGACGCGTGAGTCACTCGACTCGGTCCGCGCCGATCCAGCCCAGGGCGGCTCGATAGTCGGCGAAAGCGCGTTGAAAGTCGGCGCGGAGATCGATGACCTTCGCGCGACCGCCGGCGGCGGCCACCTCGCGAAAGTTGACTTCCAGCAGCGTGCTTTGGCCCTTGACAAAGCGCTCGCGTTCCAGTTCCGAGACGCGCTCGGCGATCGTCTGCTCTTCGCGAGCGATGCGGACTCGCTCCAAGGTTCGCTCCATGTTGGATCGGGCGTCTTGAACCTCGGTCTGAATTGCGTCGCGCGCGTAGCGCTCTTGCTGCAAAATCTGCATCATGACGGCGTTCGAGGCCTGCAATTTTCCTCGAGACTCGCGGCGCTGCAGCGGGACTTCTAACGTCACGCTCCCTTCGTAGACCGTGCGGTCCAGTGCGAAAATTCCCGTGGAGTCCTTCCCTTTGCCAACGTCCTGTGCTGCGAAGGCGCCGAGATTGAGGGCGGGGAGCATCTGGTTCTCGTTCAGGCGAACGTCGATCATCAGACGCTCGCGCTGAAGTTGGAATCGGTACAGTTCGGGCCGCTGCTTCCAGGCGAGTTCGACGTCCTCGGACAGCGTCTCCGAAGCGAAGGTGTCGGAAGAGTCGTTCGTGAAGCCGACAGGCAATAGTGACGCTTCCGCGACGACGGGATTTCCCCGAGTATCGCGCAAGTACATCGAAAGCTCGAACGAGGATTGCTGCCAACGACGTTCGGAGCCGACCAGCACGCCCTCGCGTTCCAGGACCAGGCGTCGGTTGTCGATGACCACGAACTCGGCGATCTGGCCTTTCTTGAACTGTTCTTCGAGACCGGTTTGACGTTCGCGGGCGATGCGGTGCAAATTGCGCGCGACATGCACCTGCTCTCCCGAGGCGACCCAGTTCCAGTACGCCTTGGCGCCGGCGCGGAGGGCGTCGATGCGAACTCGGCGGACCACGGGATCGGCGAGGTCTTGCGTGATCTTCGCCTGCTCGAGCACCGCGCGCCGACGATCGATGGCGCTGTCTTTGAGCAGCGGCACATGAAGTCCCGCGCGAAACTCGCCGTCGTCGGCCGTCTTGCGTTCTCCGTAATACACCGGAAATTCCCCGAAGCCGTACCGATAGCCGGCGAGAAGACCGACGCCCCCCAGCGGCGTGGCCTGCTCGAAGACGCTGTCGAGACGGTCGCTCGGAAAGGTTCCCCCCTGAGAAGCGAGGCGCGTGCGGAAGTTCAGATCGTAAACGCCCTCGGCGGCAAGTCGCTGGCCTCGTGCAATGGCGAACTCTTGCTCCGCGGCAAGAACGAGAGGGAAATGCTGGTCCACGCTCTGCAGCACGTCCGCGAGGGTCAGCGAAGCGCCGCGATTTTCCGGAGCTTTTTCCGGAGGCGTCGCCGGCAATGCGTCGGCAACCGGTTCCGGCGCGCCGAGACTCGGCGGCGTCAGAGGGACGCGAATGCCCCCCTGGGGGAGGTGATTCCCGGTGAGGCCGTGCTCGGGAATGAACAAAGGCGCCGGCGCGGTCGCGCAGCCCTGCGCCGTCGCGAGCATCAAAAACGCCGTCCTTGGCCAATTTTTCATTATTTCCCGACCTTCTTGACGGGGCCGGCGCCGGTCGACTTGGTGCCGACAGATTCGCGAATCGGCGGAAAACCGTTCAGATTCCGCCAAAACTCCCATCCCAGCGACACGTTTTCCAGCAAGACCCAACCTTGCGCCCGGACGCCCTGCCGAAGATACTCCGGCCCAGGCCATCCCGGTTCTCCCGGATCGGGCTCCACCAGCAAGCGGAACAACCCCTTGTCATTCGCGGTCGGGTCCACCAGGTAAACCCTGCCGCCGAACGTTCCCACGGCTACTGACGGCCAGCCGACGAATTGCACCGCCGGCCAACCTTCGAATTGCAGACGGACTCGATCCCCCTTGTGAACCAACGGCAAGTCGTTCCCGTCAATGAAAAGCTCGGCGACGATACCGGGGTACCTCTCGTCTGTCAACTCCGTTCCGGCGATATCGGGCACGATAATGGCGAGCCGTTCCCCCGCCTTGACGAGAATGCCGCCGTCCTCGGCGTTCGCGAGCAGACGGTACACGGTGCCGTTGCAGTGGGAATCGACGTACTGGGCGCGCTGCCGGGCGATGCGCGTCTCGATCTGCGCTTTGTCGCGGAAAACGCCGGCGACGTCCGACTGCGCCGACCGTCTGGTCGCCGTCTCGAGGTTGATCATCGCCGCCGTATCGGAATCGACTTTTTTGAGATTGTCGCTGGCAGCTTTCTCGCCCGCCTTGGCGAGGGCGACCTGGGCCTCCGCCTGTTTGAGTTTCGCTTTGGCCGTATCGAGACCCTGTTTGGCGAGTTCAACGTCGCGGACCGAGGCCAGGCCTCCCGCCGCACTCTTGTTGAGCGCCAAGACTCGTTCGTAATTGGGCCCGGCCGCGTCGAGAGCCGCCTGCGCTTCAATCAAGCTCTGCTCGAACGAAGCCACCCGCGCCTGCTCTTGCCGCAGAAAGCTCGATTGCACGGCCAGCGCCAGGTCGCGCGAGTTCCCCAGATTGCGAAGCCGGCTCTCGATGTCGATGACCCGCCCCTCGGCGGCACGCAAGCGGTCCATAATGGCTCGTTCCTCGTCGAGCAAGCGAAGTTCCAGGTTCGGATCGTTGTCCACGAGTTCCACGATTCGCTGTCCCGTCTTCACCCGATCGCCCTCGACGACGGACCATTTCTTGATTCGACCCTCGATGGGCGAGACGATGAACTGCGGACGCTGCACCGGATTGAAGGCGATGGCTCGACCGGTGCCGTGCACGTTTTGCGTCCAGGGAACCAGGGCCAGCACGATCGGCAGCAGCGCGATGAGAACGACGAGAACGCGCGAAATGCGTCGCGCCAATCGAGGCGTCTTCGCCAACTCCAGCGCGGGGAGCGCGGGGTGCGTATGTGCGGCACTAGGTTGCATGGTGCGGTCCTTCCTTCAGTCGTCCCAGGTGAATCTGGCGATCGCAAAGCTTCGCGACCTCGTCGCTGTGGGTGATGACGAGGAGCGTTTGAGTCGCGCGCTGATCCAGAAACGCGGGGAGCACTTCGCGCCGGACTTCGCGATCCATGTCGTCCAGGAGCTCGTCGAGGATCAAAAGCCGAGGACGGCCGGCAATGGCGCGGGCCAGGATCAGCCGCTCGGCCTGTCCGAGGGATAGCGGATCGCCTCCCGATCCCAGTCGAGTTCGCAAGCCGTGCGGCAGTTCGAGGATGTCGCCCAGGAGCCCGACCTTGTCCAGCGATTCGCGCACGTCGGCCACCGTCAGCGTTTCTCGTCCGAGTCGGACGTTTTCGAGAATTGTGCCGTCGAAGATCTCGATGCCCTTGGCGATCGCGGTGTGCGGGCGGAACGATTCCAGGCGAACGTCGCGAAGATCTTGGCCGTCCATCTCAACGTAGCCTTGCGTCGGAGTGCGCTGGCCCACGAGCAGTTCGATGAGGGTGCTCTTGCCGGCTCCGTTGCGGCCGACGATCGCGACGCGCTCGCCCGGCTCGATGTCCAGATCGAGATCGGTAAAAACGGGGCGATGGCCGGCAGCATAATGGAAGCTGAGGCGTCGCGCCGTTATCTTGATTCCGCCCGACCCCGGCTTGAACTCGCAGCCGTCGCTGCGCTCCAGCGGCAGATCGGTAAGGTGGCCCAATTTGTCCACCGCCGCCAGCAGATCGTAGTAGTTTTCCAGGTGCTTGCCCATCTTCGTGAACGACGCCACCGCGAGCGAAACGACGATCTCCGCCGCCACCAACTGCCCCAGAGTGAGCTGCCCCTGAATGACGAGGTAGCCCCCCAGACCTAGCAGCAGCGAACTAGCGAGCGCCTGCAAAACCAGGGAAAACGCGAACTGCCGCATGACGATGCGGAAATGGCTCTGACGATTATTTAGGTACCGACGCGCCAGAGCGTCGGCGCGATCGAACGCAAATTGCGATGCGCCGTCGCCCTTGAACGCGGACGGATTGCGCGCGAGCTCCTCCAGCCAACTGGCAACCTCATACTTACTCTTGGATTCGCGGATGCTGCTCTTGATGGCGCCGCGCCCCAAAACGAAGACCATGAACGCCAGCGATGCGATCAAGAAAAGATCGAAGCCCAAAAGCAGGTGGTGGTAGGCGGCGAGCATGATGAGACCGATCGCCATTTGCAGCAGCACGGCCACCCCGTCCAGGAGCAGCGTCGCGCTGGCCTTCTGAACGGTGAGAACGTCGAAAAAGCGATTCACCAATTCCGGACCGTGAAGGTGATCGAACGAGTGAATGTCGATACGAGGCAAGCGGTAGGAAAGATCGGCGACCACGCGCACGAAAATGCGCTGCTGAAGGAATTCGACGACCACCGCCTGCAGACCGCGCAGAAACGCGGCGAGACCCAAACTGACGAAAAGCGCGATGCACAAGACGAGTAACTGCTGAACCAGCGTCGCCATCGCCGTGGTGTTGACGACCGCCAAAGCGGCGATCGGCGTTGCCAAGCTGAGAATGCCGACGCCGACGGCGTACAGGATCACGATGGTAACGTCGCGCGTTTCAGGGCGCAACAAATGGAACAATCGCGTCACCGGCGAAACGTCGTGGCGGTCGTGTGCGTCTTCCTCCTCCTCGGCGGGCGTCTCCGAAGGCATCAAAGCGGTCGGCAGAGCAACCATCCATTCCACCAGGGTGTTCGCGTCGGAGACGCCGATCCGCTCGGCCCAGGCGTTCGCGGTCAGAAACTTGCCGTCGTCTTCCCCCCCTAGCCGGGCCGCTCGCCCCGTCTGCCCCTTGCTTTCCACCAAGACATGCCAGCGCGCCCGGCCCTCGTCCGAAACGCCGAACAGCGCCAGCGGGGACTGATCCACCGCTCGAATCGCTTCGATGATCGACATCTGCCGCGTCACGACTTGCAAGCCCAAAGACTCGGCCGCCTGAGCCAGACGCCGACGCGCCGCCCGGCTCACCGTGGGCGAAATCTCACGCTCCGCCTGGCGCAGCGCTCGCCCGGCACGCACGGGGTCGAAGGAGACACCGGCGCCCCGGCACATCAACTCCAGCACCTTAAGTCCTTCTCCCGAAACGCTCTCTGGCGCCGCCAAATCTCCCGCGACCGTCGAACCGGTTTCCATATCGAACTTCCTGTAGTCGAGAACCCCCGCGCATCCGCCGAACTGAGCCCTTGCTCCCTTACGATACCGTAATCTATAGCGTCCCTCCGAGCGTTGATCAAGTCCGCTTCTCTCGAGGGATCCGTCGGTTTGTTGATGTTAGCTGGGTCGACTGACGAGTTCAACGGTGAGCGTCTGGGTTTCTAAACAGAAACCCGCCCAGGTCTTGTCGACCTGGGCGGGACGCTTGCGGAAACTAGTAGTTGATCTGGAATTGAACGCGGAAGACCGAGCCTTCGAATTCGCGGTACGACCTCGTGTTGGCGGTGTTGATCGCGGTGAAGTTCGGGGTGTCGACGAGGCTGTACTCGCAGACGACCTCCATTTCTTTGCGGATCTGCCATTCGATGCCGAAGTCGATTTGGCGTTGTTGGCCGTAGGGTGCGTTGGCGACGTTGCGGTAGCCGCCGGTGTACTGCTGGTATCGGCAGTAGGGAGTGAAGATGCCGCAAGCTTCGGTGTCGTGCTTGTACAACCCCATGAGGTAACCGCCAGTGATGTCGCGGGTGATGACCCGGGTTTGAGTAACGTCGAGGCCAGGGCCTTCGCCGATCTGCCATTCGGCTTGGAAGCCGAAGGGTTGGGGGAAGACGATGAACGAGGCGGCGACGCGTTGTTCGAGTTGGCCGGTGGGGGCTCCGGTCGTGCCAGTTCCAACGGGGACTCGGGTCGGGCCAATGCCGAGCGGGCTGATGGCCGAGCCGCTGACGACGTAGTTGCCGCGATAGCCCTGAATGCTGGCTTCGATGACTTGGCCGTTCGACCAGTCCAGTTGCACAGGCCACGTGAAGCGGGCGACGGTGTGTAGCGTCATGTTCGCCTCGGGGACCGAGCCGCCTTGACCGTCGTAGATGCCCAGGCCGAAAATGCCGTAGTTGCCCGAGCCTTTGAGGCCGCCGTCCACCAGGGCTTTGAGCAATTTCTGCTTCGCGACCGGAGTCCAGTAATAGATGACGCCCAGATCGCGTTCGTTCGGGGCCACCGCCGTGTTCATCGCGTCGGTGCGGTCCAGCGGGATGCGATTGATGCTCGACTGCAAGTTTTCCCAACCGTACGGAACCTTCGACAGACCGATACGCAGGCGATGTTCCTTCTCCTTGTCGAAATAGACGTCCGCGTAAACGTCGCGCATCTGAGTGAAAGAGTTAGCGTTGCTGACGCCCGAAATCGTCGAGGCAAAGTCGGGTTGAATGTAGTACGACATATAGTCGCTCAAATCGCCCGAGAAGATGAAACGGAGCCGACGAACCGTGAAGCCTTCCGCGTTTCCGTTGATGCCTCGGTCGCCGAATAAATTGGGGGCGACGGTCTCGTCCTCGTTGTGCACCGTCTTGTCGAAGCGGATCTGCGTGTAGCCGCGGATCGACATCTTGTCGTACCACTTCGTACTTTTTTTGGTCGGATCGGGATACGGGTGCAGCGAATCGTACAGGATCGGGAAGTTAAACTTCTCGGCGCCATGCCCCTGCCAGTAGGCATGATCTGCGGCGAATTGCTCCGCGTGCTTCGCCTGCTCTTCGCCCTTCTTGTTGGCCTCGTCGTTTCGCTTTTTCTCTTCGTCTGCCTTCTTCTTTTCTCCCTCGCGCTTCTTGATATATCCTTCGATCACCGCCTCGAGTTCTTTGGCGAGCGCGGGATCGGATTTGAGCATCGCCTCGAGAGATTCCTTCTTCGTGGCGGGGGGCGGAAGTTGCTCTGCGGGCGGTAGTGTCGGCGGCGGCAGAAACTCCTGGGCGCGTATCGAGACGCACGTCATCGCGGCAAGGAAGCAGCCTATCAGGCCGGTCATCCTGACCTTGCTTCGGATCTTCATGGTCGTTCTCCAAATCTGGAAAGTGCAACGGAACAGTAAACCCTTCGCTCCTTTCATCGAACCGTGCCGCTTGAACCGGATATGAAGGTGCGGAGAATCTGCATGGCGCGGGCAATTCTTGAATGGAGATGTGCCTGGGATGACGCCCAGGGGATTTATTCCGCGCAAGGACGCCGATTTGCACTTCAGAAACGCGACTTCCCGAAATCTTCATGATCTTGCGGACGGTGCGTGCAACCGGATTCTTCGCTACGGCTTATCCAATCGGAAGACGCGTGCGCTTCAACGCAAGAATATGGTCCGATTGTGCGGAGGATACTTGGCGTGCGCGAGATTCCGAAGATCGCGGCGCCGTTGTGACTGCCCCACCAAGTATAGCGCCTTCTGAATAAGCCCCATCGTCGCTGCAATCCGAAAAGAAGATAGCGAAGGACGAATCGGAGCCTTGAAATTCCGATCATCGGTCTTCGCGAGTTGGCGGAATGGATTTCCGCAGACGACAGTCACTGCCTCAGAAAGGATTCTCGCATGTGGAATGGATTCCGCAGATGCTGGCAGACGGGTAGCGCCGTCTTGTTGTGCTGGGCCGGTCTGGTTCAGGCACAACCGGGTGAACTTCTACCGGCTCCGAATCTAGTGGCCCCGCCGCCGGGCGTGTTGGCGCCGCTGGAACCGCCGACGTTGCCGCCGGCGCCCGCGAAGGCCGGCGCGAATCTGACCAAGGACGAAATCCGCGCGATCGTCGCCGAGTATCTGAAAGAAGAGATGCAGAAGAAAGCGGAAGAGGCGGCCGCCGCCAAGGCAGCCAGCCCACAGGCGGGCGAAGCGGTCGCCGCCCCGGCGCTCAACAAGACCGAGGTCCGCTCGATCATTAGCGATTACAACAAGGAAGAGGCCAAGAAAAAGGCCGCCGCGGACGCCGCCGTCAAGCACAAGGCTGAGGAGGACGGACACGTCGTCGGACAGAATCTCGGCATGAACGCCCGCTGGAATCACGGCGTCTGGTTCGAAACCGCCGACAAGGCCTTCAAGTTCCACTTGGGCGGCCGAGCGCAGTACGATATGGTCTTCGTCGATGCCGACCCCAATGTCATCAGCGCCAATCCCGGCGGACTGGGACGGGTCGCGAATTCGTCGAACGCCTTCTACGGCTACGACGACGGCACGAACTTTCGCCGAGCGCGCTTGACCGCGGAAGGATCGGTGTGGGAGACCTTCAACTTCACCGCCGAGTTCGACTTCCTCAACGCCTTCTCCGCCGCCGACCCGGCAAATCTCAAAGGCGCCCTCGGCAATCAAGCGAATACGCCGGTCCCCACCGATCTGTGGGTCGAAATGACCAAGATCCCCTTCTTCGGCAACGTCCGCGTCGGCAATCAAAAGCCCCCCATCGGGCTCGAACATTACACCAGCAGCCGATTCCTCAACTTTCTCGAACGGTCGTACCAGTTCGACGCCTACATCGAAGACGGCAATAACGGCTTCTCCCCCGGCATCACCGTCTACAACTGGAGCGAAGACGAACGCTGGACTTCGAACGTCGGCTGGTTCAAAACCCAGCGCAACATCTTCGGCTGGAACGTCGGCGACGGCGAATGGAGCGGCAACTATCGCTTCGGATACTTGCCCTGCTACGAAGACAACGGACGCCGTCTCGCCTGGTTCGGCGTCAGCGGCTACTTCCGCGATCTGGACGACGACCAGGTCCGCTTCCGCGCTCGAACGGAGTTACGCAACGGCAACGCCGTGCTCCATAACGTCGCCGCCTTTTCGCAAGTGACGGCGGAACATCAGAACGTGATCAACCCCGAGTTCACCTTCCAGTGGGGGCCGTTCCTCCTCAACGCCGAGTACACGGCTTCGTGGGTGGACAACGTGACCGCGGTGAACTACACGCAAGGAACGTCCGCACTCAAACCGGGATCGACTTACTTCACCCAGGGCGCCTACGTCGAAGTCTTGTACTTCCTCACGGGCGAACATCGCGATTTCAACAAGAAGAGCCCCGGCTATGGCCGAGTCGTTCCCTTCCGCAACGCCTTCTGGGTGGAAGGCGAAAACTGCCTGAACATCTTCAGCAAAGGCGCCTGGCAGGTCGGCGGTCGATGGTCCTACCTGAACCTGACCGACACCAACGCCGGCATCGTCGGCGGCAACATCAACTCGTTCACCGCGGGTCTCAATTGGTTCCTCAACCCGAACATCAAGGTCCAGTGGAACGCCGAGATGTCCCACCGTGATTTCCTCGGCAGCCCGGCCTCGGGCAATTACTGGGGAGGCGGAATGCGCTTCGCTTTCGATTTCTAATACTACATCGCTATCTTCTCCCCTCTCCCTCCGGGAGAGGGGCGGGGGTGAGGGGAAAAGGCTCACGAGAGCAGCACGGCTACTTCCTCTCACCCCCAACCCCTCTCCCGGAGGGAGAGGGAGTAAATGCTGCCTGTCGTTGAAGTTACGGCAACGCCCCGCGGGAATCTGGCGCTGTAGTACTAAGCGATATCCCCAACTTCTAACTCAAAGGATGAATCATGAAACGCTATATGGTTATCACTGCATTCCTGGTTGCCAGCACGTCGGCGAGTGCCGCGGACATCTTGCCGGTCACGCACAAGCACCCGCATCCTAAAGTACTCGCCGACCCTTGCGAGCCAGGCTTTCAGTGGGTCGAAGAGACTTGTTACAAGGACGTCGAACGCCTGGTGTGCAGAATGGTCCCCGAAGTCAAAAAGCACAAGAAGTGGGTCTATTCCGCGAAGCCCGACCCGTTCTGCCTGTCGCAAAGCGGCAAATCCTGTTTCGCGGGACCGGGCCACGCCTGCGGGAAGGAGAACTGCGGCGGTTGCCCCAGTTGCGAAGGCCCATTCTGCCGAATCCAGCTCGTGAAACGCGAGATCGTCACGCATGAGGAGACGATTATGAAATGCGTCACGGAAAGCGTGGTGGAGAAGGTCGCCTACACGGTCAGAAAGAAAGTCCCGTGCAGCGCGACGCCCGCCTGCTTGCCCGCGGCACCCGGCGCGGTCGCCTCGCCGGCGCTGCCGCAGACCTTGCCTGCTCCGGATCAGAAGCTTCCCGTCAAGTAACGATTCGCGAACGGCGCCGTATCCCGTCACGGGATACGGCGTTTTCCCTCGCCGCTGGGCCTGTCGGCCAATCCACCCCACGTAGTGCAATTTCCAAAAACGCAGGGTGACAGATTACGAAATTCTGTTAGTCTTAAGGTTTGCATCCCCTAAGACTGATGAGCGTCACCCGCATGGCCGTTCACCTGACGATCGCCAAGAAGGGTCTGCTGCTGATCTGCATTCCCCTTGTGTTTCAACTCGGATTTCTCCCCCTTGCGTTCTGGATGCGGATCCAAAACGCCGAAGCCCAAAGATGGACGGCGCATTCGTCGCACGTTCTCGTGGAGGCCAACGGGATCCTTGTCGCCCTCCTGGAAGGCCAAGGAGGTCTCCGCGGCCTGGCCCTCGATCTCGGTCCGGAGTTTACCGACCAAAACTTCAAGCAATTCGAAGAACTCCCGGAACTCCTCGAGCAACTCCCGAAAATCGTCAGCGACAATCCGAAACAACAAGCCCTCGCGGAGTCGGTCGCGGACAAGGGGATGAAGTTTTTCGTTTGGATTGAGCAGACGCGCCAGGCCTTTCGCACGCCGGGGAACGGCCAGGGGGTCGAACGCATTCGCAGTGGCGCCGGGAAGAAACTCATCGACGCCGTCCGCGCCGATTTGCAGGACTTTCTCAAGGAAGAAGAACGTCTGGCGAGTGAACGCGATCGTGAGGTCGACGCGCTGGGCCGACAGACGATTGGCCTTTTTATCGCAGGGGGCGTCCTTTCGACTCTCGCTTCGGTCATCGTGCTGTGGATCTTCCAACGTGACTTCAGCCGTCGTTTTGCGACGCTCGGCGAAAACGCTCGTCGCTTCGCGAACGGCGAGGCGCTCGCTTCGCCGCTCGCAGGCGGCGACGAGATCGGCGAACTCGATCGCACATTCCACACGATGTCCCAAAAACTGCTGCTCTCGCAGATGAAGTTGCGCGAGCAGTTGCAAATCGTCCAGACCATCCTCGCCAGTATGAGCGAAGGGGTAGCGGTGGTGAACGCTCGAGGGGAGTTCATTCTCTTCAACCCGGCGGCGGAAAAGATCGTCGGTCTGGGCATGGCCGACTTGCCGCACGACCAGTGGAGTAAGCACTACGGCGTCTTTTGCGCCGACGGCGTCACGCTGTTTCCCCCTGCCGAATCCCCGCTCATTCGCGGATTGAGCGGGGAATCCGTCGACGGCGTCGAACAGGTCATTCGCAACGTCCACAACCCCCAAGGCATCCGGCTAAGCGTCAGCGCCAGGCCGCTGCGCGATTCGCACGGCGAGATTTTCGGCAGCATGTCGGTGTTTCGCGACATCACCTTGAGCCGGCAGGTTGAGGAGAGAATCCGACTGCTCAATGAAGAATTGGAAGAACGCGTTCGCGAACGCACCAGCGCCCTCGCCGAGGCGAATCGAGATTTGCGGGAAAAAAATGAGGAGAACGAGACGTTCGTTTACAGCGTCTCGCATGACTTGCGCTCGCCCCTCGTCAATCTCCAAGGATTCAGCAGGGAGCTCACGACGACGTGCGGCGATCTCCGCGAATTGCTGGGCGCCCCTGAGATCCCCGATGCCGTTCGTGCGAAGGGGATGGCGCTGATCGACCGCGATATGCTGGAATCGATCAGTTTCATCACCAACGGCGTTCGCCGGCTGAGCACCATCATCGACTCGCTGCTGCGGCTATCCCGGGCAGGACGGGTGGAGTACTCGCTACAGGAAGTTCCAGTCCGAGAGGTGGTCGACCGCATCGTCAAGTCGCTGCACTCCACGGCCCACGAAAAGAAGGCAACCTTCGAGGTGGGAAACCTGCCCGATGTCTGGGGCGATGCCGCGGCGCTCGAGCGAGCCTTTGGCAACGTCATCGCCAATGCCCTCAACTATCTCGATCCGGCGCGTCCCGGCGTCATCGAGATCAGCGGCGCGGTGGAAGGAAATATGGTAACCTATCAAGTGAAGGACAACGGCCTGGGGCTTGATGCGGCATACCTACCGAAGGTTTTTCAGGCCTTTCAGCGTTTTCACCCGCAGTCGGGACCGGGCGAGGGGATGGGCCTGGCCATCGTGCAGCGAGTGGTGAGTCGTCACCGGGGAAAGATCTGGATGGAGTCGACGCCGGGACGGGGAAGCACGGTCTTCCTTTCGCTGCCCCGTCGCAACGTATCGGGGCTCGATTAAGGAGTTCGACCATGGACGCGCAATCGCTGATTCTTCTGCTCGCCGAGGACGACGACGGCCACGCCACCCTGGTGAGCCGAAATCTGAAGCGCTACGGAATCCATAACGAGATCGTCCACGTGCGCGACGGCCAAGAAGCTCTCGACTACATCTACCGTCAAGGCGCGTACGCGGCGCGCAAGGCGAACGGGCCCATGCTGCTCTTGCTGGATATCAACATGCCGCGCGTGGACGGCGTCGAAGTCCTGCGCCGGCTGAAGACCGATGAACGCCTGGCGAACATCCCGGTCATTATGCTGACCACGACCGACGATCCGCGCGAGATCCAGCACTGCTACGAACTCGGCTGTAGCATCTACATCACCAAACCAGTCGAGTACGATCAATTCATCGAAGCGATCAGGCGACTGGGCTTATTCCTCAGCATCGTCAAGGTTCCGCCGGAAGATAAGACGTTTTCGGGAGGCGGAACATGAACCGTGCTTCCTCTGAAACCGTCTTGATCGTCGAGGACGACGTCGGCCTCATGACGCTGGAACGGCGCCAACTGCTCCGCGCGGGGTACGAAGTCCTTACCGCGAGCACAGCCCAACAGGCGCTCGACGTCGTGCGGAGTTCCCAGGTCGATCTGATCTTGCTCGACTTCGTCTTGCCGGGCGAGATGGACGGTCTGGATCTCTACAACAAAGTTCGCGAAGCGGGGCACAATTACCCCGTCATTCTCGTCACGGGACAAAGCAGCGAGGCCGTCGTCATCCGCGCCTTGCGCACCGGCGTACGCGATTTCGTCACCAAATCGCTCGAGTTTCTCGACTACCTCCCCGAAGCCGTCCAGCGCGTCCTCAAACAGGTGCGCATCGAAAAGAAACTCGTCGAATCCGAGGAACGCTTCAGGCTCATGGCCGACCAGACCCCGGCATTTATTTGGCTCACCGACGCCCAGGGCAAATGCAAGTTCGCCAATCGCTCCTGGCTCGAAATCACCGGCACGCCGTGCGACCTTGGCGCCGACTGGCGCCAGGCGATTCTGGCAGACGACGTCGAAGCCGTGCACGCGAAGGTTCAATCGGTATTGCAAAAACGCCTGAGCGTGACGCATGAGTTTCGCGTCCGGCAAAAGAACGGTGCGATTCGCTGGATCCTCGAAACGATCACGCCCCGATTTCTCCCCGACGGCGATTTCGACGGTCTCATCGCTTCCGGATTCGACATCTCCGAGCGCAAGCTCGCTGAGGACAAGATCAAAGAACAGGCCGCCCTGCTCGATCAAGCCAGCGACGCAATCCTCGTTCTCAGTATGCACGACGAGATCCTCTTTTGGAATCGCGGTGCAGAACGGACTTTCGGATGGACCAAGGACGAAGTTTTGGGAAAGCGCGGCGTCGAATTTCTGAGCAAGAAGTCTCCCCACGAATCCGCCGCCGCGGATCGTCTGACGCTCGAGCACGGTAAGTGGGTCGGCGAAGTCACGCTCGTCGCCAAGAACGGCCAAGAACTCGTTATCGAAAGCAGTCGCACGCTTGTTCTGGATGCCGAGGGCAAGCCTCGCGCCAAGCTCATCATCAACACCGACGTCACCCCGAAGAAGAAACTCGAGGCGCAGCTTTTTCAGGCACAGAAGATGGAAAGCGTGGGCCGGCTCGCCGGGGGCGTGGCTCACGACTTCAATAATCTGTTGACGGTAATTCTCGGATTCGGCGAAATTCTCGAGGCGAACCCCACGCTTGACGCCGCCGGACGAGAAGTTGCCAAGGAGATCCAGCTTGCCGGCGAACGCGCCGCCTCGCTCACGCGCCAGCTTCTGGCCTTCTCGCGCAACCAGATTCTCAGGCCGGTCCCGTTGCAAGTCAACGCGCTGCTGGAATCGCTCGAAAAATTGCTGCGCCGACTGATCGGCGAAGACATCGATCTCGCGTCCCGGCTCGATCCGCACCTGGGTCGAATCCGCGCCGATCCGAGCCAAATCGAACAGATCGTCCTCAATCTCGCCGTCAACGCGCGCGACGCCATGCCCCGCGGCGGCAAGCTCACCATCGAAACCCGCAACGTCGAACTCGACGAATCGTACAACTTGCAACACGCCCACGTTCCGACCGGCCCGTACATCTGCATCGCCGTCAGCGATACCGGCGTCGGCATGGACGAGGAGGTCAAAAGCCGAATCTTCGAGCCGTTCTTCACGACGAAGGAACTCGGCAAAGGAACCGGCCTGGGGCTGGCCACCGTGTACGGCATCGTCACCCAGTCCGGCGGGCACATTCAGGTCTACAGCGAAAAGGGGCAGGGAGCTTCCTTCAAAGTTTACTTTCCCTGCCTCCCCGATCTCCCGCATCCCCTCGCCTCCGCGCAGACCTTGCCCGGCTTTCGCGGCGGCGCCGAGACCATTCTCCTGGCAGAAGATGAATCGGCCGTCCGTATGCTCGCTCAGATGGCACTGCAATCGATCGGCTATAAGGTCTTGAGTGCTGAAGACGGCAAATCGGCGCTGCGCCTCGCGCAGACGCACGACGCGGCGATCGATTTGCTTGTGACCGACGTCGTCATGCCGGGAATTTCAGGCCGAGAATTGGCCGAGAGGCTGCAAGCGATTACGCCGAAAATCCGCGTGTTATTCCTCTCGGGCTACACGGACGACGCGGTCGTCCGTCACGGCGTGCTGCAGGAAGGCGTCTGGTTTTTGCAGAAGCCGTTCACTCCCAGCACGCTCGCCGCCAAGGTCCGCGCGGTTCTCGATGCCAGGCCCGCCTGAGCGACCGCCGTCATGCCGGCGCCGTCGGCACCACGCCGAGGATTCCCTCGCCGGAGTTGAGCACCGGCTTGGTCATCGTCCCCGGGCCGCAGGGCTCGAGCTTCCACTTCCCTTCGCCCAAGAGTTGCAGCACCTGCCGATGATATTGCAAGACAGCCGGGTGATGCGTCACGCTGATCAGCGTGGTGTCCGTTCCTTCGAGCTGTTCGTAGAGCATCTCTTCGTTCGCCTGGTCCAGTGCGCTGGTCGCTTCGTCGAGGATCGCGTACTTGGGCTTGATGAGCAACAGCCGTGCGAACGAGAGACGCTGTTGTTCGCCGATCGAGAGGACTTTGCTCCAGTCGAGTTCGGCATCGAGTCCGTCTTCCTTTTCTGTGAGATGCTGCAGATTGACGGTTTTCAGCATTTTCACCAGCTCGTCGTCGGGGATCACTAACTCCGTTTTGGGATACAGAAGCTGGGTCCGCAGCGTGCCGAGCACCATGTAGGGCCGTTGCGGCAGGAAGAGAATCTCGCTCATCTTGGGTCGGACGACGGTTCCGGAGCCGGCGTTCCACAGGCCCGCAATGGCGCGAAGCAGGGAACTCTTGCCGCAGCCGGAAGGGCCGGAGATCACCAGTCCCGAACCTTTTTCGATCGTGAGCGAAACATCGTCGATGAGGACGCGTTCGCCGCCGGGCGTCTTGAGCGTGACGTTTTCGAGGCGGAACTCATCGCCTTCTTTCGATTCGATGACGGTCTCGTTCGGATCCTGACGGCGCGGGTCGCTCGATTTGAGCGTCTTGACGAACGAGTCGAGGCGATCGATGCCGGCGGTGAACTTGCTGAGGGAATCGAAGTGGTCGATTACCAGATTGAGTGCGGCGAGGATGGCGGTGAAGGCGAATCCCGCCTGGACGAGTCGGCCGACTTCGAGTTCATTGGCAAGGATCGGGCCCGCCAGAATGAGGTAGGGGAGTACGTAAATCACGTACGAGTTTGCATACTGAAACGCCGCCAGGTAAAACTGCCAGGTCAGCAGTTTGTTGTAGTTGCGAAACGCTTCGCCGAAGCGATCTTTGACCAGACCCGCTTCGCGGAGTTCGCCCTGATAAAAGGCGATCGACTCGGCGTTTTCGCGGACGCGGATCAGGCTGAAGCGGAAGTCCGCCTCGCGCTTCAGCTGAGTAAAATTCAGGCCCGTGAGCGGTTTGCCGAACACGAACGTCGTGACTAGCGTGCCGACGACGGCATAAATGGCCAGGGCGAAGACGGTCACCTTGGAAAGATCCCACAGTACCATGCCATGTCCCACGAGCGCCATCAGTCCGTTGACGGCGATCAGGAAGAAGCTAAGCGATTTGAAGGTGAAGTTACTGATGTCATCCGCGATGCGCTGGTCGGGGTTGTCGATTGCGGGATTCGAGGTGAGATCGTAGTACGCGCGGTTGCCGAAGTAATGGCCCAAGTATTGGCGCGTCATCCAACGTCGCCAGTAGATCGCCAGCTTGTCGCGGACGAGGTAGTACCCAGCGTTGATGGGAATCGCGATCAGCAGGACAATCACGAAAGGGAGGATAGCGTCCCAGAAGCGGTTACCGTCCTTGTCGGCGAGGGCGGAGGTCAGCTCGCCTGTCCGCTTGCCGATCGCGACGGTGGTGTAGGTGTAAATCGCCAGCATGACAATGAGAAGCAGGAGCAGCCCGCGCGCCACCCACCGCTCCGTGGAGAACCAAAACGGTTTCCCGACGGCGAGGAAGCGTTTCCAGACGCGGCTGTTAAGCTTTTTCATGAATCGGCGGCTCCTGGAGAAGGAAAGAGAGGCAGGCGAAGTGAGTTTTTCAGCTACAGCAACTGGCGTGCCAAATGCACCCGGCTCATTTTGTCCGATTGTGTGAGCTTGCCCCCACTTGGCGCGCATTTACGGGAAGCGGCGTGCCGAACCGGAGGCAATCGTGGCGCGGAACGCTAAAAATTCCCTTGGCGCACCATTTGCTTGAGAGTATCACTTGTAGTTCGCCTCCCAGGAGTCGCATCATGTCACTTCCCTCCGACGTTCAGGTTCCGCCCGAGGCTGATGCCAAGCTGGATCGGCGCATCGAGGATTTGGCCAAGCGAACTCCCGTTCCCGTCCTTTGGCTCTTCGGCAAGACGCAGTCGGGCAAGTCCAGCATCATCAAATATCTTACCGGAGCCGTCGATGCGGCGATCGGTTCCGGCTTCAAACCTTGCACAAAATTCAGCCGAGAATATGCGTTTCCGACTGCCGAAGCTCCGGTCCTCAACTTCCTGGATACGCGCGGCGTCGAAGAACCCGCCTACGATCCGCACGAAGACCTTAAGCTGTTCGACGCCAAGGCCAACGTCGTCATCGCCACCGTTCGAGTGCTCGATCACTCCGTCGAAAACGTCGTTCGGCATCTCGAAGTCATTCGCGCCAGTCGGCCCACTCGGCCCGTCCTCCTGACGCTTACCTGCCTGCACGAAGCGTATCCGCAACAGCAGCATCCGCAGCCGTATCCCCACGACGGCGGCCCGGTTCCTGAATTGCCGATCTTGCAAGAACTTCAGCGCAGCATTGATCGACAACGTCTGCGTTTCGCCGGGCTCTTCGACTATCTCGTGCCGATCGATCTCACGCCTGAAGAAGAAGGGTTCCACGAACCGGCGTACGGCGGACAGTTCCTACGTAAGTCGCTCATCGAAGCCCTCCCGGCAGCTTACCGCGACACGCTTATCAAACTGGAAAAAACGACGCGCTCCCTGCAAACGTACTTTGAACGCCAGGCGCTGCCGTACATCCTCGGGTTCAGCGGACTGGCGGCGACGGCGGGGGCGTTCCCCATTCCCTGGCTCGATATGCTCGTGCTCCCGGGAATTCAGACGCGCATGATCTACCGGCTCGCGCAACTTTACGGCCAACCCCTTTCCGGCGCCCGCTTCATGGAGTTCGCGAGCACGCTCGGGCTGGGCTTATTAGTACGACAGGGCATTCGCGAGCTTACGAAGTTCATTCCGTTCGTCGGCTCCATCGCCGGCGCCGCCCTCGCGGGATCCGCGACCTTCGCCCTGGGCAAGGCGTTCTGCTTCTACTACAGCTCCGTGCATCAGGGGCACGTGCCCAAGGCGGCCGATCTCAAACGCTTCTACAGCGAACAACTCGATTTGGCGGAAACGTTATGGAAGAAATCCTAAAACCTCGGCGACGGGGCATGGAGCCCTGGCGTTACGCCGTTCTGGTGCTGCTCTTTCTCGCTCCCGTCTTCATCCTCGTCGGGTTCGGTTTCTACTACCTCTGGCAATCCGGCCTGGCGTTCTGGATGTGGTGGCTTCTCAGCGGCTTTCTCGTCGCCGGCATGGTGCTGAGCTGGTACTGGCAAAAGCGGCAACGCCTCCTGCCCGGCGAACCTGACATCGTCTTGCACTGGACGGAACGCGACAAGCTCGCCTGGAAGCTCGTCGCGGATCGGGCCGCGCGGGTGAAGGATTTATCGGTCGACCGCATCTCATCGTTGTCGTTGTACGTGGAGACCGCCGAGGCGATGGCGGCGGAATTGGCCGCGTTCTACCATCCCGGCGCCAAGGATCCTGTCGGCAGTCTCACCCTCCCCGAAATGCTCGCCGTCGTCGAACTCGCCTCGCACGATCTGGGCGAAATGGTCGACCGCACCCTCCCCGGCGGCCACTTCCTCACGATTGACGACATGCGCCGCTTCAAGACCATGGCGAGCTGGTATCAGACCGTTCGCAATGTCACCTGGATCGTCTCGGGCATCTTCTCCCCGGTGAGCACGGCCATTCGCTACTTCGCTTCACAGGCCGCCATGGGTCGGCCCTGGCAGATGCTGCAAGACAATTTGCTCGTCTGGTTCTTCACTGCCTTTGTGCATCGGCTCGGCGTTTACCTCATCGATCTCAATAGCGGCCGATTGCGCGTCGGCGCCAGGCGCTATCTGGAATTGCAGCGTGCCAACGTCGCGGCTCCCGACGAACCGCAAGTCGTCCGCAAAATTTCCCTGGCGATCATCGGCCAGACGAAGGCGGGGAAATCGAGCTTGATCAACGCGCTCCTGGGAGAGCAGCGAGCGCACACCGACGTCGTTCCCGCGACGGCTTCGATCACGCGCTACGAACTCCATCCGCCCAACCTGCCCAGCCGGCTGCATCTTCTGGACACGGTCGGCTACGGCAACGAAGGCGTGCGCGAAGATCGCCGACATGCAACCGAAAACGCGGCCCGGCAGGCGGACGTCATTCTGCTGGTTATCCACGCCCGCAATCCCGCACGGCAGACGGACGTCGACATGGTCAAGGATCTCGCCGATTTCTATCAGCGCAACCCGGAGCTGCGCAAGCCGCCGTTGCTCGCGGTGATGACGCATATCGATCTGTTATCCCCGTCCATGGAATGGGCGCCGCCGTACAATTTGGCCAAGCCCGAACGGACGAAGGAGAAGCAAATCAAGGAAGCGACCGCCGCCGCGCTCGAACAGTTCGGACAGGTCATCGACGGCGTCATCCCCGTTTGCACGGCGCCCGGGAAAGTGTACGGCGTCGCGGAGTGGCTCCTCCCCGCGATCGCCGGCGTCGTCGATCAGGCCCATGCCGTCGCGTTCTTACGCGTGCTCAAGGCGGAGGTCGACGGCATTCAGATTCGCAAGGTTCTCGATCAATTCCTCGGCGCCGGCCAGGCGTTCGGCTCGGTGCTGCGCGAACAATTGCTGCCGGTCGGCCAGGGAACCAAGCCATGAAGCCAAGGTTTCGCCTACGGGATCTCTACCCGCTTCTGAAGGAGACCGCAGGCGTTTGGCTCGCGGAAAAGACGATGACGCTCGGCGCCGCCCTGGCGTATTACGGCGTTTTTTCGATCGGGCCCATCTTGGTCCTGGCCGTCGGCGTCGCGGGTATCTGGTTTGGGCCCAAGGCGGCACAGGGCGCGCTGGTCCACGAACTCGAAGGTACGCTGGGACACCCTGTCGCCAAGGCGCTCGAGGAAACCCTCGCCAACGCCCACAATACCGGGTCCGATTCGGGCGCCACCCTCGTCGGCCTCGTCATGCTGCTGGTCGGCGCCGCCGGCGTCTTCGGGCAACTCCAGGACGCGCTCAACACCATCTGGAAAGTCGCCCCCAAGAAAAACCGCGGCGTCCTCGGGTTTATCAAAGATCGCTTCCTCTCCCTCAGCATGGTTTTCGGCGTCGCCTTCCTCCTCCTGACGTCGCTCGTCGTCTCCGCATTCCTCTCGAGCACCAGCTCCTACGTGCACCTGGGCGTCGGCACGGCGTTCGTGTGGCAGGCCGTCAACCAAGTCGTATCCTTCCTGGTCATCACTTTGCTCTTCGCCATGATTTTCAAAATCTTGCCCGACGCCGACGTCGCCTGGCAGGACGTCTGGATCGGCGCCGCCAGCACCGCGCTCCTTTTCAGCGTCGGAAAGTTCCTCCTGGGACTTTACCTAACGCACGGCGCCCCGGCATCGGGCTTCGGCGCGGCGGGGTCGATTATCGTCGTGCTGCTATGGGTCTACTACTCCGCACAAATCCTCCTGTTCGGCGCCCAACTCACCCGCGCCTACGCCATTCGCTTCGGCAGCGACATCATCTCCCATGCCGGCACGCCGCTTTCGCCTGGTCCTTCAAAATAAGCGGATCATTAAGGCGAGCACGCGGCGTGAGCCTGCCGGGGTCTGGCAAAGCGCTTGCAGGCTTCCACGGCGGCACACGCCGCGCTGCTCGCCTCAATGCCTCATTTTTACCAGGGCGCAGGAGAAACGGATCGGGCCACCGAAGTCACGTGCATCAACTTTCTCAACCGTGGGAAGCGCCGACGGCGACGATCATTCCGCGTATGTGGCAGCAATGTCAAAAACCGCGATTTTCCGGCCTTTTGGCGTTTGGCATCACGTTTGCAAAGTAACTATTCAGTTCGAAATCCACTCTACCAGCAAGCGGCCCGTCGGCGGGCGGCTTGGACTTTTTCAAGGAGTTTCGTCATGGCGAACACACGCGACAAGGTTGAGAATCTGGGTGCCGGAGTTATGGAGCACGGCAAGGAAGCGGCGCACGACGTCGCGTCCCGGGCGAAAGATATGGCTTCGACGGCTTCTCAAAAGGCCGGGGATGCCGCCTCCTTCGTCGGGAAGAAGATCGAAGGCGCCGCCGGCTCGG
>JBBQPM010000036.1:0-45989 GCA_038217425.1 Gemmatales bacterium | reverse complement strand
GTGGAAAAGTGGCGATGTCCAACTACGCTTTCCGCTCGCTCCGCACCCGCCCCGGGTTGCGGTTGATCGGCGGCAAGAGCGAACGCTGCGTCGATCGGCACATGTCGAGCAAGTCGATGGTGAGCTTGACGAGGTTGAGCTTGTTCGGCTTGACGGCGCCCGTCGCGGTCTTCTCCAGCTGGGCCGCGACCTCGGCGATCGGCGTGATGCCGTGCTCCTTGGCCGTGTCCTTGAGATGCCCGGCCATCTGGGCGATCATCACCGTGTCCTGCCCGTCGGCAGCCTGCGCCAGGCGTTCGATCTGCAAGCCGATCTGCAGGGCCGTGCGTTTGGACATCGGCAGCGAGGTCTGCTGTCGAGTCTTCTCGCGGCTGCGCAACCGGTTGATGAAACGCTCGACCAGCACCGCATCGAACTGCGTGCCGGCGCAGCGGCGCAGCTCCTCGCACGCCTTTTCGGAGGTGGCGCCCTTGCGGTAGACGCGGTCGGAGGTGATCGAGTCGTAGGCGTCGGCGATGGCGAGGATGCGGGCGCCGAGCGGAAGCTTGTCGCCCACCAGATGCATGTCCGAGTGCGATCCCGAGCCGCCGTCGTACCAGAAATGATACGTACGAAGAATTTCGGTGAGTTCGTGCGACGTGAAGGCGGCTCGGAGGATGTCCAGGCCGATGGCTTCGTGGGCGCGGATGACGTTGAGTTCCTCGGCCGTGAGCGGGTTGGGCTTGAAGAGGACGGCGTCGGGTACGCCAAGCTTGCCGATGTCGTGCAAGAGCCCGGCGACTTCGACGACGTAGCATTCCTTTTGCGACATGAGATCGCCGCTGAGCATGACGCACAGATCGGCGACGCGTCGGCTGTGCTCGGCGGTGTCCTGATCGCGGTAGGCGAGGGCCGAGACCAGCGCGGCGACTGCGTGGAACGGGATCTCGGAGGGCGTGTTGGCGTCGTTAGCCGCGGCGGGTTTGCTCGGCTGATTCTTTTCCATCAAGAGGTCGGCGGGGACGTGATCGAAGCGGTAGACGCGGTTTCGGCCCGAACGCTTGGCGGCGTAGAGCGCCTTGTCCGCCTGGTCGATCATCAGCTGCATCGACTCCGCTCCGAGACTGACGCTGGCGACGCCGATGCTCGCGGTGACGCTGACCGGGCCGCACTTGGTCGCCGCCAGCGCCAGGCGAAAGCGTTCCGCGGCAAGTTTCGCTTCCTCGACGTCGATGTGCGGCAGGAGCACGCAAAACTCTTCGCCGCCGTAACGGCAGACGACGTCGGTTTTCCTCGCCGTGGTCCGCAGCACTTCCGCGACTTGTTTGAGGACGTCGTCGCCGACGCCGTGGCCGTACCGATCGTTGACCGACTTGAAATGATCGACGTCGACCATGACGACGGAGAGCGGATGGGCGTAGCGTTTGCTCGACTTCCACAGTTTGTCGAGTTCCGCGAAGAGCGTTCGGCGATTGAAACAGCCGGTGAGCGGGTCGCGGGTGGCGAGGTCTTTGAGTTCGTCGTTTTGCCGGCGGACGACGCTGCGCGAATGGCGGAGCCGGAGAAGCACCTTGCGGAGCTGGGCGTTTTTGCGTTCGATGTTGGTGAGGTTGTCGAAGGTGGCGATGGAGCCGCGGAAGTTGCCGTCGTCGCCGACGATGGGGGCGGTGTTGACGGACAACGTCTGGGGGGGCGTGTTGGGGGTCTTGAGTCCGAGCAGGAGCCCGGTTTGCGCCGTGGTCTCGTCGTTGGCGGCGTCCCAGGGGAGAGCGCTTTGATGTTCGTTGGCGGGGAACCAGGGGAGATCGGTGACGGTCTTGCCCTGGATGTCCTCGGGTTTGAGGCCGGCGAGGAGGCCGAAGGCGTCGTTGGCGAGGGCGATGCGCTGATCTTTGTCGAGAATGAGGACGCCCTCGGCGAGCGTGTTCATGGCCGAGCGGACGCGTTGGGGAACCGCTTCGCCGCCGGAGCTTTGGCGAAACATCGTGCGTAGGTAAATCCAGAAAGCGACGAAGCAGATGGTCCCGACGAAGATGAGGATTGTGGTCGGGGAATTTCGCGGTAAGAAGCCCAGGATGAGCCCGCCGGTGGGGGGTTCGAAGGTCGCTTCGACGTTGCCCCAGGGTTCGCCGTCCAGGGAAATCGGAACGAAGACGTGGTTGACGGAAGCGGTTCCCTCGGTGTTGGCTTGCCAGTGGGCTTCGTGCGGGCCGATTTCGACGAGCAAATTGCCGGCCGGATCGCGGACGGCAAGCGAGCGGACATCGTTTTGGCGTTGGGCGACGCTTTCGAAGAGAGAGCGGATGCCTTCGAAATCTTTCCGCTGCGCGTCGAGCGTCACCTGGATGGCGACGGTTTCGCAGAACGAGGCGCGCGACTGCAGCAGCATGGTTTGATAATCGGGGAGAATGCCCGACACGCATGCGATGAGCAGTGCGCTGACGCACAGGCTCGTCATGGCCATGGCCATTTTCATGGTGGGCAGCGCGGCTCGTGAGGAGTTTGCCATGCCGATTCCGAATAAAGTTTGCGCCCGCGAGATGCGTAACGTCTGCTTAACGAGCATAGCTCGCAGAATCGGTCCAGGAGCGGCAAGCGGAAGAAAAACGAGAAACGCCCGAGGTCATGGCGCAGGTTCGGCTTGCGCGTTAGAGGGTGTCCCGATCCACTGCAAGATCGGCGTCGTCGCCAGCGTCGTCGCCAGGGCCATCAGCACCATCATGGCGAAGAGCGTGGGGGAGATCACCTTCATGTCGAGCCCGACGTTGAGCACGATGATCTCCATCAAGCCGCGCGTGTTCATGAGCGTGCCGAGCCGTGCGGAGTCGCCGGCGTCCAGGCCGCAGCGACGGGCGCAGATGTAGGTGCCGCCGAACTTGCCGAGCGTGGCGACGCCGATGATCATGCCGCACATGAGCCAATTTTCGACGCCCGAGACCAGGCCGATCGCGGTCCGCATGCCGGTGAAGGCGAAGAACGCGGGGAGGAACACGATCGTCACCACATCTTCGAGTTTGTGGGCCATCTGCTCCGCCAGCGGGCTGTCGTGCGGGATGATGGCTCCGAGCAAGAACGCGCCGAACAGGGCGTGAATGCCGATGAGTTCGGTCGTCAGCGCAGAGAGCAGCAGTAGCGTGAGGATCGTCGCTCCCAGGCCGGGCGACCAGGTCTGACGGTTCTCAAGCACACGCACGAGGATGGGCCGAACCAAAAGAATCATGACGAGGAAAAACGCGAATGTCAGGCCAACTACGAGCAGAGCCTGCGCGACCTGCGCCTGGGCGACGCTGACGACGAAGGCGAGCACACACCAGGCGGTGACGTCGCCCAGGGCGGCGCAGCCGAGTGCGAGCACGCCGAGAGGCGTTTGGGTCAGGCCCCTATCGCTGAGAATTCGGGCGAGCACCGGGAATGCGGTGATCGACATGGCGACGCCGAAGAATAGCGTGAAGCTGGTGAAGGGGACGCCTGCAGGCGCCAGCCTCGGATAGAGAAAGAGTGCGAGCGTCGAACCCAGGACGAACGGCGCCAACGTCCCAGCGTGAGCGATCATGACAGTGACATGGGCCTGTCGCCGGAGGGCTGCTGGGTTGAGTTCCAGGCCGACCAGAAACATGTAGAGAATGACGCCGAGTTGCGCGATGACGCCGAGCGTTGGCGCGACCTCGGCGGGGAGCACGAACCGGGCTGCCTCAGGCCAAATCTGACCCAGGAGCGACGGGCCCAAGGCGATGCCGGCCAGGACTTCGCCGATCACTGGCGGTTGCCCGAGAGCCAGCAGGACCATTCCGAAGAACTGCCCCAGGGCGACGACCGCGGCCAGTGTAATCAGCACGTGCACGAGTGCACTGGACTTGGCGACGACGCTCGATTTTCCAAGCGTCGTCTCCCCCGCCGGCGTCGCCAGCTGCGATCCGGCGGCGTCGATGGCCAGGAACAACGCAACCGCAACGACAATCATGGCGACATATGCCAAACCCGCTCGAACGCTCATCGCAACGTGCCGCTCGGCAGGTGCAGTTCGTTGACCTTGTCCGCCTTCTCCGGCGGCGTCCCCGCTTCCCATGACGCGATCCCCGTCTTGCCGAGCGGGTAGAGCGTCTCCATCGGCGCCCAGACTTCATCGACCTTGTCGTCGAAGAGGTCGCCGATCAAAAGGTCAGTGATGCGATTGCGCAGATGCGGATATTGCTTGACGAATTGGCCGAAGCTGAAGCCGTCGTAGTATTCGCAGACGAGCCGACGCATGCGGTCGACGCCGCGGTTGAACATATCGCCCCAGTGCCCGAGCTGCGCCGCGGAGACGTCCCCCTTGGCGATGCCGTCGCAGATCGCGTCGGCCGCCAAACCGCCCGATTTCAGCGCGAGCAGAACGCCCGAGGAGTAGAGCGGATCGAGGAAGCCGAAGGCGTCGCCGACCAGCACCCAGCCGTCGCCGGCGACCTGTTTCGAGCGGTATGAGTAATCCTTCGTCGCGAAGAAGCCGGTGATGCGCTTGGCCCCCGCGATTCGTTTCTGAATGGCCGGGCAGGCGTCGACTTCCTCTTCGTAAATCGTCTCGTGCGAGCCGCGGCCCTTGAAGAGGTAATCGAACGGAGCGACGACGCCCAGGCTGACGACGTTGTCGTGCTGCGGGATGTACCACCACCAACCCTTCTTGTTGGTGGTCTGAATGACGACCGTGGCCCCTTCATCCTTGCCCGTGTCGCGGTAGGCGCCCTGCCAGTACGTCCAGACGGCGCCCTTGTTCAGCACCGGATCCCAAAGCCTGAGCTTCAGGCGATTTTGCAGCATCGTGCTTTGGCCCGACGCGTCGACCACGACCTTCGCGAAGACCTCAGTCTGCTTCCCGGCAGCATCCTGCACGCGGACGCCGACCGCTTTTTCGCCCTCGAACAAAACTTCGAGCACGCGTGCCGGTTGATGGATCTGCACGCCCTGTTCGCGGGCGTTCTCGAGCATCATGCGGTCGAACTCGCTGCGTACGACCTGCCAGGTCTGCGAGCATTCGTGCGGCTTGTTGTCGTGGAAATAGAAGGGGGCCGACTCCTGCCCCTTGGCGTTCACGAACTGGACGCTGAACTTCTTGACGAACGGACTCGCCTTCATTTTGTCCAACATCTTCAGGCGGTCGAGAATCCAGTAGGTTTCGGGGATGAGCGACTCGCCGATGTGGAAGCGCGGGAAGGTCTCGCGTTCGAAGAGATCGACTTTGTAGCCGCGCTGGGCGATGAGGGTGGACGTGGTAGCCCCCGCGGGGCCGCCTCCGATAACGACGACGTCGGTCTGGGTCATGAGTTTCTCCTAAGTGAAAGTTTAATGCCACGCGTTGTCCGCGTCCTCGTGCGGCGCCCGGGCTTCGCCCAAAAGCGCGATCAGCTCCTCGAGCTTCTTCTTGGACAAATGCCCGAGTTGGCGGGAATGACATTGCCGAATCGGCTCGCGCAACCCCTCGAGCAGTTCGATTCCCGCGGGAGTAATGCCGACGCGCACGATTCGGCGATTGTCCGCGGGGCGGTCGCGGTCGATCCAGCCGCGCTCCTGGAGTTTGTCGAGCATCCGCGTGATGTCCGGCGCCCGCGAAACGAGTCGGCTGCCGAGATCGAGCGTGCGCACCTTCTCCGGATGTTCGCCACGCAAGATTCGTAGGGCGTTGTACTGCTGCGGCGTCAATCCATGCTGGGCGAACAGCTCGTCTTCGAAGGCGCGCAGCCGATCGTACGTCCGCCAAAGCCCCAGAAAGGCCTCCTGCTGGAGCGAATCGAATCGGATGCCGGCGCGCGGCCGGCGCGGGAGGGCGTCGTTCATCCTCCCACGATAGGCGTCCGAACGATAGTTGTCCAGACAAGTTTCAGGACAAACCGAAAGCCCAGGGATGGCTATCCCTGGGAAACCCTACAGAAACCCTTGCAGAGGCAGAATCCGATGGCTAGCTGATTCGGAGCGGAGCATGATGACGTCGTTGCAGGACTCCCCAGGGATCGCCATCCCTGGGCTTTCCGCTACGAATTGAGAGCGATGATCTGGAGATCGCGATATGGCAGCAATTTCTGCATGCGGACGCCGATGCACCAGTTCTTATTTTCCATGGGAACGATCCAGCAAACGTCGGCGAGTCGCTTGACGGGGCCTGAAAGCCCTGTGCCGGTGATGAGGATCTCGACCTCGTCCTTGGGACGCAGCTCGGCCTTGACGACGAGACGAATGCCTGTTTCGGAGATGTCGAGCATCTGCACGCAAATATTGGCGCCCAGCCCCAGCGCCCCTTTACGGCACTCGACGCGAATAATCGCGCGAGGCTTTTTGCGCGGCGAAATGCGGCGATTGTCTTGCGAGGATGTGTTGATATCGCTCATGGGGAGACCTCTCCAAGAATATACGTCGGAATTGAGGCTGATGCAAATATTTACCTGACGGTTGCATCGCGACGTGCATTTGGGTACTCTAACGGGATACCCGCCTGACCGCCTATCCGCTCTTTTCATTCACCTTCGGGGGCTCTATGCGAATCACGACCCGCCTATTCTTTCTGGCATTGCTCGCACATGCAATTACTGTGCCCGCTTCCGCGCAACAAGCCCCGGCGCCCAGACTGAGCTTGATTTTTCCCGCAGGCGGCAAAGCGGGCGACTCCTTCGACGTCACCGCCACCGGCAGTGACCTCGGCGCCGTCGAAACCCTCTACTTCAGTTTCCCCGGCGTCAAAGTCGAAATCGACGAGAGCGGCGCCAAAAAGCTCGATCCCAAAAAAGCCCCGGCGACCAAAGGCATGGCCGCCCCCGGCGCGCAACTCGCGCAGAAATTCAAGATCACTCTCCCCCCCGGCGCTCCCCTCGGCGTGCACGACGTCCGCATCGTCTCCAAGACCGGACTTAGCAACCCCCGAGCCTTCGTCGTCGGCGATCTCCCCGAAATCCTCGAAAAAGAACCCAACGACGACATCCTGCCCAAGGCCCAAAAAATCGACATGAACGTCACCGTCAACGGCGTCATCGCCGCCGGCACCGACGTCGATTACTTCACCTTCCCCGTCAAAAAAGGCGAACGCGTCATCGCCAGCTGCTGGACCAGCACCATCGACAGCCGGCTCCCAGTCTACCTCGAACTCTACGGCCCTAAAAGCAAATACCTCGGCTCCAGTAAGAACTTCAGCGGCATCGACGGGCTCGTCGATTACACCTTCGCCGAAGACGGCGAAGCCTACCTCCGGGTCGCCAGCTTCTCCTACACCCAGGGCGGTCCCGATAATTACTATCGCCTCACCGTCTCGACCAGTCCCTGGATCGACGGCGTCTTTCCCGCCTCCATCGAACCGGGCAAAGAGGCCAAGGTCACCGTCTATGGTCGAAATCTCCCCGGCGGCAAGCTCGATCCGACCGCCCTCGCCGAGGGACGCACCCTCGAAAAAATGACGCTCGCCGTCAAGGCCCCCGGCGGTCCGAACGCCGAGCAGACGCTCGACTTTCCCGGTTACCTCGCCCCCGTCAGCGGCACGCTCGACGGCTTCGGGCTCTTCCTCAAAAACAAAGTCGGCTCCTCCAATCCGTTCTTCATCGCCCTGGCGCAGACCCCCGTCAATGTCGACGCCGGCAATAACAACGATTTGGCGAAAGCTCAGAAAATCATCGCCCCGTGCGAAGTCTCCGGCTCCATCGGCCAACGCAATGAGAGCGACTTCTACAAGTTCGACGCCAAGAAAGGCGACGTCTGGAGCATCGATCTCTTCGGCGACCGTCTCGGCAATCCGCTCGATCTGCGCTATCAGATCCTGAACGAAAAGGGGGATTCGATCACCGAGCAGGACGAAGTCAACGAAACTCCCGCGAACTACTTCTACAACCGTTCCGATGATCCAGGCACGTACAAATTCAAGGCCCCCGCCGACGGCGAATTCGTCCTCCGCATCAGTTCCAAGGATAGCAGCGTCAACTTCGGCCCGCGCTGCGGCTATCTTCTCAGGATCCAGAAGTCTCCTGCCGACTTCCGCCTGATCGCCATGCCCAGTAACCTGCAGAGTACCGACAGCCCCTCGACCGGCGTCGATACCACCTACGCCTTCAACGTCCTTGTTTTTCGCACCGCCGACTTCAACCGCGACGTCACCATCACCGGCGACAAGCTGCCCCCGGGCGTCACGGTGCCGCCGCAAGTCATCCCCGCCGGGCTGAAACTCTCCGCGATCGGCGTTACCGTCGCCGCCGACGCGCCGGCCTTCGTCGGGCCTTTGCATTTGATCGGCGCCGCAACCACGCTGGACGGCAAGAAGCTCGTGCGCACCGTCCGCGGCGCCACCATCACCTTCGCCGTCGGCATCCAAAACAACGCACCGTACTTGACCCGTATGGACCGCGAACTCGCGTTCGCGGTCCGCGACAAGGCGGCCTACACGATCAAGCCGGACGCGGCCAAGATCACGGTGTCGTTGGGGGATCCGATCAAGATTCCGATCAAGGTCAAGCTGGCGGCTGACTTCAAGCAGAACGTGACGGTCGGCGCCGCCACGCTGCCGCCGGGCTACAGCGTGCCCACGCTGCTCGCCCTGGCGGGGAAAGACGCCGGCGTCGTCACCATCGAACCCAAAGGCCAGGCGGGCGTGACCGCGCAGCCCGGCGTTTACACGTTTCTTCTGAAAGGTCAAACCAACCCGATCCTCAAACCGAACCAGAAGCCGCAAGGTCCCCCCAACGTCATTCAGCATTCCACGCCGATCACCGTGACCGTCATCCCCAAACAGCTTGGCAAACTCACTGTCGGTTCGCAAACGGGCGCCTCGGCGAAGATCGCGCCGGGCAAGGAGAGCGAAGTCGCGCTCAAACTGGCGCGCATGTACAACTTCGACGGCCCCGTGCAGATCGAAGTGACCGTTCCCGCGGCCGCCAAGGGAGTGAGCGTCGAGAAGCTGCAACTGAAAGCCGGCGAGGAGGACGCGAAGCTGCGCATCTCGGTCGCCGCCGGCACGCCGCCGAATCAGCACTTGCTGACCGTGAAGGCCACGGGCTCGTTCGAAGGCACGCCGATCTCGCACGAGGCGAAGCTGACGATCGTCGTTACGAAATAAAGCCTGGCGAGCGAGGGACTTCCACGCGGTCAGAATTGAGACATTGGGATTTTTCTACGAATCCCAAGCGTGAGCGACGGACTTGCTCGATCCGTCGCTTACTGCGCGTCCCGCTCGTCGGTGGATGGCGGGGATCGTTGGAGATTTCATGCTCACACTGCTCATTATCTTCGCAGTGACGACGGTTACGCTTGGCGTCCTCCTGTTCGCGCTGGCGTTCTTTCTGCAAGGCTGGATCTACACCGAGCCGAGCGCCGGGCTGCTCTGGCAAGCTCCCGCCGCCGGCGCCGCCCTGGGCGCGTATCTCACCCTCTGGTGCGCCCTCAATTTCCAGCCCGGCGTCCAACCGGGCTCCATTCCGTACGACACGCTCTTTCGCTACTCGTCGGAAGTCATTCTCAACCGCGAACCCGTCGAGTCGATCGTCGTTTCCATCAAAAAGAAGCCGAAAGCCGAATACGTGCGCGTTCGCAAAGATCAAACGCGCTTCGAGTACCAACGCAAGAGCCCGCGCGAACCGTGGTCGGGCGTCAATATCGAGGAACTCGAAGTCGCCGTCGCGGGAGAGACGTACAAACTCAAACCCGATCCCGTGACGGGCACAGGCGGAGGCAAAGCATACCGCAGCGAACACGGCTGGACCATGTTCGAGTACGGCGGCAACGTCAATCCCGGACCGACCGGCGTGCTGGTGCGTTCGCAACTTGGCCGCGGTTTGATGAATTGGCTGCTCAACGGTCTCTTCTTCGCCCTGTGGTTTTTGTCGCTCTGGCTGCTGCTGCGTTTCGCCTGGCCGCACGCGTTGCTGTTGACGATACCGCTCTGGCTCATTTCGCTGCTGACGGTGCTGCCGATGGTGCTCGACCAGGCCGTCAAGAGTGCGCCATGACAACGTACGGCGCCCGCTGGATCTTCCCCGCCGACGGCCCGCCGATCGCGAACGGGACGATCGCCATTGAGGGTGACCGGATAATCTCCGTTGGAGCCCGCAGCGCTAGCAAGGAAAGCTCCAACATCCTTGCTAGCGCTGCGGGCTCCGAAACGATCGACCTTGGACACGTCGCGATTTTGCCGGGGTTCGTCAACGCGCACACGCATCTCGATCTCTCGGACGCCGCGGGACTTTATTCGCCCACGCCCGACTATCTCGCCTGGCTCAAACAAGTCATCGCCCATCGCCGGCAGCAAACGCCCGAGAGCTTGAAGTTGGGCGTCGCCGAGGGCATCCGCCAATTAATCCGCAGCGGCACGACCCTCGTGGGGGACATCGCGACTCAGGACGCCAGTTGGGATGCACTGCGAGGGGCGCCGATGAATAGCGTCTCGTTCTTCGAAGTCGTGGGCATGTCGCCGGCGCGCGCACAGCAGTTTTTCGAGCAGGCGCGATCAAAGCCTGCGATCAGCCCGCACGCCCCGTACAGCGTTCGCGCGAGTCTACTGGAACAACTCGCACCGCTCCCCTGGGTGCGCTGGGCCATGCACCTTGGGGAATTCCGCGAAGAAGCCGATCTACTCGAACGCCGTACCGGTCCTTTCGTCGCGTTCCTTGACGAACTCGGCATCTGGAATCGGGAGGCCCCGGCGGCAAGCTGGCGCGATATCGTGAACCTACCGTGGTCGACGCCGCCGCTCTGGATTCACGGCAACTACCTCGCGCCTACAGACGTGACGCAAGGGACGATCGTCTACTGCCCGCGCACGCATGCGGCCTTCGGGCACCCGCCCCACCCGTTTCGCGACTTTCCCGGAGTTTGCCTGGGGACGGACAGCCTCGCTTCGAACCCCGATCTCGATATCCTGGCCGAGGCGCGCTGGCTCGCGTCGCATCATCCCGATATCCCCGGCGAAATGCTGCTGCGGATGATAACGCTGCACGGAGCCGAGGCCATGGGCTATGGCATGTACCACGGCAGCCTGAAGCCCGGGAAGTCGGCTAACCTCGTCGTGCTGCCGCTGCCGGATCGCGATGAGACCGACCCCTATCGTCTGGTCTTTGCCAGTGACATACCGGTGTCACGTTCGATGTTTCAGGGCGAGTGGATTGTGCTTGAAGATCGGTAGGGAACCGCTAACCTAACTCCTGTTCCGAACGCCCTCTCCGCGTTCTCACAAGCAGGGATAGACACGATGCCTGTCGGATATTTATGCCTGGTGCTGCACGCCCATCTCCCCTTCGTGCGCCATCCCGAGTTCGACGATTTCCTCGAAGAAGACTGGCTCTACGAAGCGATCACCGAGACGTACATCCCCCTGTTGGACATGATGGACGGCCTGGAACGCGACGGCGCCGACTGGCGGCTGACGATGTCCGTCACGCCCCCGCTCGCCGCCATGCTCGCCGATCCTCTCTTGCAATATCGCTACGTCCGCCACATCGACAACCTCATTTCCCTGGCCAACAAAGAGTGTGAACGGACCAAGTGGCAGCCCGAATATCATCGCCTGGCCGAGATGTATCTGCACCGCTTCCAGCGCTCCCGCGACGTCTTCGTCAAGCAGTATCACAATAACCTGCTCATGGGATTTCGCAAGTTCTTCGAACTCGGCAAGCTCGAAATCATCACCTGCGGCGCCACCCACGGCTTCTTCCCGCTGATGATGAACAACATCAATGCCGTCCGCGCCCAGATCGAGATCGGTTGCCGGGAGTTCGAACGCCATTTCGGCAAACGTCCACAGGGCATCTGGCTCCCCGAATGCGGCTATATGGAAGGCGTCGACGAGCTGCTGCAGGGTAGCGGCATTCGCTATTTCTTCGTCGATACCCACGGCGTCATGTTCGCGGAACCCCGTCCCAAGTTCGGCGTCTACGCGCCGATTCAGTGCACCAAGAGCGGCGTCGCCGCCATCGCCCGCGATACCGAATCCTCCAAGCAGGTCTGGAGCGCCGTCGAGGGCTATCCCGGCGACTACGTCTACCGCGAGTTCTACCGCGACGTCGGCTTCGATCTCGATCTCGATTACCTCAGGCCCCATCTCCACTCGATGGGCATTCGCCATAACCTCGGCATGAAGTACTTCAAGATCACCGGTCCCGGTCAGGCCAAGCAGGTCTACAACCACCACGCCGCCCTCGACAAGGCGAGCGACCATGCCGGCAACTTCATGTTCAACCGCGAGAAGCAGGTCGAATGGCTCGCACCCGCGATGGATCGCCCGCCGCTCATCGTGGCGCCCTACGACGCCGAACTCTTCGGCCACTGGTGGTTCGAGGGGCCCGACTTCCTGAATTACCTATTTCGCAAGCTCCACTGGGACCAGCAGATCGTCAAGCCGATCACCATTCCCGAGTACCTCGAGAAGCACAAGATTCAGCAGGCGCAGCCGGTCTTTTCAAGCTGGGGCTACAAGGGCTACAACGAAGTGTGGCTGGAAAGCTCCAATGACTGGATTTACCGCCATCTGCACGAAGACGCCGACCGCATGGTGGAGCTGGCGCGCAACTTCGGCGACGCGGGCAACCCGCTGCGTCGACGGGCGCTCAATCAGGCGGCCCGGGAATTACTTTTGGCCCAGTCGAGCGACTGGGCATTCATCATGAAAACGGGGACGATGGTCGAATATGCGTGCGAGCGGACGAAGGTGCACGTGCTGAATTTCAATCATCTGTACGAACAGATCAAGCATAACGACGTTGACGAATCGTGGCTCAATCAGATCGAGCGTCGCCACAACATCTTTCCGGATTTGGACTACCGCGTCTACGCGTGAACGAACGGATAAATCCGGCCGCCGCTCCTGGGCGATAGAGCGGGGCCGGTGTCTTCTCCGCTTCCCACTCTATAAGCGACGGCATTCGCGAATCCGGACATCTTTTTTGCGAAAATTTGCAAAAAGCCCCCGAAAATTCTGCCCGCCGTGGAAACCTGCGATCACTTTGGGAGATCCACGGCGGGCTGACGCCGCGCCGCTCGCATATGTACCGGTGTGCAGAATAAACCTTGCCCAATCGCTCAAATCCTCGCGTCGACGCGCAATTCCTCCCGGGCTGTGCGTTTCTCTAGTGGAGAAAAACGACGTCGAGGTGCATCATGAAACGGCCGTTACGTATCTTTCTGGGGGTGATCGGGCTCGCCATCATGGTAGGCGCCGGCGGATGGGCATGGAAAACCTACGGGGCGCCTCGTGCGGCCGTCGCCTCGTTTCGCACGGTCAAGCTCGAACGTGGCGACCTCACCGCCACCATCAGCGCCACCGGCGTGACTCAGCCGGAAGAAGTCATCGACGTGGGCGCCCAGGTTGCCGCTCAAATCAAGCACATGGGCGTCGATCCGAACAATCCCAACGCCAGCATCGACTACCGCTCCGTCGTTTATCCGGGCACGCTTTTGGCTCAGCTCGACGATTCGCTCTTCAAGGCCCGCGTCGCCCAGGCTCAGGCCGCGGTCGATGAAGCGGACGCACAGATCAGCCAGGCCGAAGTCGGCATCGTCCGCGCCCACGCCGACCTGCAGCAGTACAAGGCCAAGCTCAACCAGGCGCTCAGCGATTGGCAACGCGCGGTCCAACTCAAACAGGATCGCAACATTGCCGAACTCGAGTTCGAAACCGCCAAGGCGAACTACGAGACGAGCAAGGCCAACCTCGCCGTCGGCGATGCGATGATCGCCCAGGCCAAGGTGACGAAGATCCAGGCCGAGAAAGCCAAGGGAAGAACCGAGGCAACGCTGCGCGAAGCGCAGGTCAACCTCAGCTTCACGCAGATCCGTTCGCCGGTGGAGGGCGTCATTCTCGATCGGCGCGTCAACGTCGGCCAAACCGTCGTCGCTGGCGTCAACGCGCCGAGTCTGTTTTTGATCGCCAAGGATCTCAAGAAGCTCCAGGTTTGGGCCTCCGTCAACGAAGCCGACATCGGCAAGATTCGGCGCGGCCAGGACGTCACATTTTCGGTCGATTCGTTTCCCGGGAGGACCTTCGTCGGCAACGTCGCGCAGATTCGCCTCAACGCCAACATGACGAACAACGTGGTCACGTATACCGTCGTCGTCGCCACCGATAATTCCAGCGGCGACCTGCTGCCCTACCTGACCGCGAACCTCCAGTTCCAGATCGAAAAACGGACGCAGGTTCTGCTCGTCGCCAACGCCGCGCTTCGCTGGAAGCCGAAGGCCGCGCAGATCGTGCCGGGAAGCCAAACGGAGACGCTCAAAGAATCGGGCGATCGCGGCATCGTGTGGGTCAAGCAGGATACGCTCGTTCGTCCGGTCAGCGTTCGCCTGGGCCTCACCGACGGCGTGCAAACGGAGGTTCTCGAAAGCGACCTCCAGCCCGACGATCAGATCGTCGTCGGTTCGCAGTCGTCGCAATCGACGTCCTCGGGCAGCAACCCCTTCGCCCCGAAAATGTTCGGCGGCGGCAAAAAATCCTCGTAATCGAAACGTTCTGCTGGGAGGCGCCGCCATGAACTTGATCGAACTAAAGGACATCCACAAGACGTACCACCTCGGCGAAATCGACGTCCCCGTCCTCAAGGGGGTCTCCTTGTCGATCGCGCAAGGCGAGATGATCGCGCTCATGGGATCTTCCGGCTCCGGCAAGACGACGCTCATGAATCTGCTCGGCTGCCTCGATCATCCCACGTCGGGAGAATACTGGCTCGACGGCGAGGAGATCTCGAAGATGTCGTACGCGGCCCGGGCGCAGATTCGCAATCGCAAGATCGGCTTCGTGTTTCAGAGCTTCAACCTGCTGCCCCGAACTTCGGCGCTCGATCAAGTGATGATGCCGCTCGAATACACCGCTCGCGAATTGCCGCGCAGCGAGCAGATCGGCATGGCGCGGAAGCTTCTGGAAATGGTCGGGTTGGGCAATCGGCTCGATCACGAACCTTCGCAGCTTTCCGGCGGTCAGCAACAGCGCATCGCCATCGCGCGGGCGCTGGTGAATCGCCCGCCGCTCCTGCTCGCGGATGAACCGACCGGCAACCTCGATTCGCAGACGACGGTCGAGATCCTGCAGATGTTCCGCCGACTCAATGACGAAGAGGGGATCACCGTCATCCTGGTGACGCACGAAAACGAAGTGGCGGCGGAGGCCAAGCGAATTATCCGCATGAAAGACGGCCGCATCGAGAACGGCGCCTTCGTGCCGGACATGCAGTTCGCCGCGGCATCATGAACGATCGAGAAATTGGGGGAGACGAGCCATGCGATCCTTGCTGCGAACATTTCGAACCGCGCTTCGCGCGATCCGGCGGAACATTCTCCGCTCGGGATTGACGACGCTCGGCATCATCATCGGCGTCGGCGCCGTGATCGCCATGGAGGAGATCGGCCAGGGCTCCTCGACGGCAATCCAGAAGACCATCCAGAGCATGGGCGCCAACACGCTGCTGGTCCAACCCGGAACGGCGTCGAGCGGCGGCGTTTCCTTCGGCAGCGGCAGCATCACCACGCTCACGCCCCAGGATGCCGAGGCAATCCTGCGCGAGTGTTCCGCCGTCAGCGCCGCCGCCCCGATCGCCCGTGTCCGCGCTCAAGTTGTCTACGGCAACCGCAACTGGGTTCCGACGTACATCTATGGCAGCACGCCCGCGTTTCTGACCGTGCGCGAATGGGAAGAACTCGAGCAAGGCGAACCGTTCACCGATCGCGATGTCCGGAACGGCGCCAGCGTCTGCCTGCTCGGGCAAACGCTCGTGCGCCAGCTTTTCGGCGACGAGTCGCCGATCGGCAAAGAGATTCGCGTGCAGAATGTTTCGCTCAAAGTGATCGGCGTCCTGGGCCGCAAGGGCGCCAACATGATGGGCGTCGATCAGGACGATATCGTGCTCGCCCCCTGGACGACGATCAAGTTTCGCGTCGCCGGGAGTTCCGCGACGACGTCCAACCAAAGCGCCGCCGTCGTCGGCGATCCGAACCAGAAAGTCAACAGCCTCAACGACCGCTACCCGGCGCAGCAGACGGGCCTGTATCTAACGCCCTCGGCATCGCAACTCGCCAATACGCCCCAGCCCATCCGCTTCACGAACGTCGATCAGATCTTGGTGCAGGCGAAGTCGGACCTCGATATTCCCGTCGCAGTACGGCAGATCACCGACCTGTTGCACGACCGCCACAACATCCGCCCCGGCCAACCGAACGACTTCAACGTGCGCGACATGACGGAGCTTTCCAAGGCGATGTCCTCGACCTCCGATTTGATGAGCGGGCTACTGCTATGCGTGGCCATGATTTCGCTCGCGGTGGGCGGCGTCGGCATCATGAACATCATGCTCGTGTCGGTGACGGAGCGCACGCGCGAGATCGGCCTACGCATGGCCGTCGGCGCCAACAGCTCGGACATTCTGCGGCAGTTTCTAATGGAAGCGATCGTCCTGTGCCTGTTCGGCGGCGCCATGGGCATCGTGGCGGGAGAGGGCGCCTCCTGGGCCGTCAACTTTTTCCTCGGTTGGCCTACGGAACTTTCGCTGCGTGCCATCTTCGCTGCGGTCGGAGTTTCGGTAGCGGTGGGCGTGATCTTCGGATTCTATCCGGCCTGGCGCGCCTCGAAACTCGACCCGATCGAAGCGCTTCGCTACGAATGATCGGGCTCGAGTCTCGTACCGACTTCGCGCGGGAGGCGGGTTACTTCTTGGCCGGGATCTCATCGACGTACTCGCGCGGTTTCTTCCAGAAGTTCAGCGCCCGCCAGGCGAGGTAGCCCATCTTTTCCTTGAACGTGAGATGCGGCCAACGCTGTTTGATGAAATCCGCCATGTCCGGCGTGAGTTCCGGATTCAGGAGCTTCCACTTGAACTCCGGATTCTTGACGTCGAGCAAGAGCACCACGCGTTCGCTGTCGGCGCGGTTCCAAACTTCATGTTCCGTAGCGTCGCTGAAGACCGTGACCTTGCCGTTCTCCCAGCTCCGCGTTTCCGGTCCGACGCGCATCTCGCACCCTTTCGGCACGATCAGACCGAGATGACAGCGCACCACGTACTGCGCCCAACCGCCGTACCCGACGTGCGGCTTGATGTGCGTCCCGGGAGCGAGCCGCGAGAATCCAGCCATGACCATGCCGGGGATCTGCTCGACGACCTTGGTGGTGGTCGGGCAGCGCTGGCAATTCTCGGGCTGTTTCATGCCGAAGCCGTAAAGCCCGAAGGTGTCCCATTTGCCGTCGTAGAGTTTCTTTTCGGGCCAGGCATGCATTTCCGGCTTGGCGGCGACGGCTTGATATTCGGCGAGAATGGCTTGCCAGTTGTCTTCGAGAAGTTTGACGAACGGGTACTTCGAGGGATCTTTGTACATCGAAAAAATCTCCGAAGGGAAGGTGGTATTGGAAAACCCTGGTGACGAGCGGTTCGCCGGTTTGAATCAACCGGATGGAAAGGCAAACTGGGCGCCGTCTGCTGGAGGAGTCTCTTTCAGTTTTACGGTGACGGTGCATCGATTCTGAATCTGCCGAAGGAGCATCTTATCGCGATTGCTTTTCTTGGCCGCCTGCCAGTTGACCGCTGAAGTGCGAATCGCTTCGGGGAGGTTCTCCAACGTCTCGTCCAGAAAAATGACGGCGATCGCGGTCTTGTCGAAGAGGAGCAGGGTACACTCCCGGCGATGGTAGCGCAGGAAACTGCGAAGGTTCTCGAGGCCGGACAGGACAAACGGGGCGTCGTGGAAGATGCATACCGCATGCTTTTCGAGATGATCGAAAAGCGCCAGGAAGTCGTCGAAGACCGCTTCGTCCGTGTGCTCGGCGTCGATGAACGCGACCTGGAACTTCTGAGCCTGAAAGTCGCATTCGGCGGCCGATCCTTCAAACGTCCTGAGCTTTTTCAGGTCGAGTCCGTCGCAGCTGCGTAGCTTGACGAGCATGGCCTCGGTCGTGACTTGGCTATAGTCGTACGCCAACCCGCGCGCGTCGGGCTGAACCTTGGGACGCAGGTCGATCGACAGAACCCGCTCGCATCGTTCGTCGCGCAGCGCGGGGACCAGTGAACCGCCGAGATACGAACCGACTTCCACGTAGTTATAGTGCGGAGCGCGAGTGCGCACGTGGGCCAGGAGTTGGATGAACAAGGACTTGTCGGCGGCGTTGGTTTGCGTGGGGAGGGGAAACAAGAACTCGACGTCTTCTCGCCACATGCGTTATCTCTCTTCGATCGCTCAAATCCTGCCCGATCTGCACACCTACATGATAATACGAACGCGCGCCTTGTCATCAGACGTTCCGAAGCAGTCGGCTGCCGCCCGCGTGTTGTTAGCGCGCCGTAGCCGCGACTTTCTCCGCTTGCTGTAAAACTCGCAGCACGTTCTCACCCAGGATCTTCCGGATGGCAACGGGGGCGTGGCCACGGTTCATGAGCTCCTGCGTGATGAACGGATACGTGCCGACGTCTTCGAGTTGTACCGGCGTGCTGCCGATGCCGTCGTAGTCCGAGCCGATGCCGACGTGGTCGATGCCGGCGATCTTGACGATGTGCTCGATGTGATCGACGACATCGTGCACGCTGCCGCGCGGGAAGGGGTGCGCCTGCCGCCACTGGGCGTACGCCTCCTGAAACTCGGCCTCCTTGGGGTACTTCTCCCGCAGATCCCGGCTCACCTTGAACATATCCTTGGAAGCACGCGCCCCTTCGGGCGTCAGAAACCCCGAGTAGAAGTTGACCATGACGACGCCGCCGTTGTGGGCGAGGAGTTTCAGCACGTCGTCCGGGACGTTGCGTGCATGCGGCGCCACGGCGTATGCCGACGAATGCGAGGCGATGATCGGCGCCTTGCTGACTTTCAGGACATGCCGCATCGTCTCCGCCGAGACGTGCGAAATATCGACGAGCATCCCCAGGCGATTCATCTCGGCGACGACTTGTTCGCCGAACGGCGAGAGGCCGTTATTCTTGGGAACGTCGGTGGCGGAGTCGGCCCAGTCGAGGGTCTCGGAATGCGTGAGCGTCATGTAACGGGCTCCCAGGGCGTGGAGCATGCGCAGCACGCCGAGCGAGTTGTCAATCGAGTGCCCTCCTTCGACGCCGATCAGCGAGGCGATCTTGCCGTCTTTTCGAGCTTGAAGGATGTCGGCGCTGGTGAGGGCGAGGACGAACGTCTCGGGATATTTTTTGACGAGCCGATGGACGATGTCGATCTGTTCGAGCGTCTGCGTGACGGCTTTCTTGGAATGCATGGTGTTGGCAGGGACGAAGACCGACCAGAATTGGGCGCCGACGTTGCCCTTGCGGAGTCGGGGGATGTCGGTGTGAAGTTTCGGTTGATGGACGCTCAGGTCGACGATCCTGGAGAAGGGATCGTCCTTGAACTCGCGGATCTTCCAGGGGATATCGTTGTGTCCGTCGATGAGCAAGGCTTCACGATGAAGTTTCAGCGCGGCTTCGGTGAGGACGACGGGATCGCGCTTCTTGACCTGGGCGAACGCTGTCGAGGGGAGGAGCAGGAGTAGAGCGAGGTAAGTTTTCATACTTGCGAATGTATGCGATGGGCGGTCGTTCCGCAATCTTTTCGTGGCGCACGATGCAGGGCGAGGCCGATCCGGATACAACGGCCCTCTAGCGGAGGATCTTCATGAATGCATTCATCGCGCTGGGGAGTAACCTCGGCGACCGGGCGCAGAATTTGACGCGGGCCGTCCTGCGACTGGGCCAATTGTCGGGGACGACCGTGAGCCGGGTATCGTCGTTTCGCGAGACCGCGGCGGTCGGCGGGCCTGCGAATCAGCCGGCGTATCTCAACGGCGTCTGTGCGCTGGAGACGTCGCTGGAACCGCGGGCGCTGCTCCGTCATTTGCAGATCATCGAAGCCGAGCTGGGCCGAGTGCGCGACGTCAAGGACGGGCCCCGGACGCTCGACCTCGATCTCTTATTGTTCGGCGACCGAGTGATTGCGGACCCGAGCGTGCCGCTGTTGGTGCCTCATCCGCGTTTGCAGGATCGCTTCTTCGTACTCGATCCGCTGCGCGAGATCGCGCCGGACTTTCGCCATCCGGTATTTGATCGAACCATGAGCGAACTTCACAACGATCTGACGGCGCGGAAGCGGCCCACGCCGGCCCGTAGCCTGCTCGGTTTGCGCGCGCTGGTGACGGGTTCGACGAGCGGCATCGGCAGGGCGATCGCGCTGGAACTGGCCAGCGCCGGCGCCGACGTCGTCGTGCACGGCCGGCGCTCGGCGGAGGAAGTGACAGCCCTGTGTCGCAACCTCGGCGTGCGTTCCACAGGCGTCCTGGCAGATCTGGCGAACGCTGGCGATTGTCGTGCGCTGGCGGAGGTCAGTTGGAAGGCGTTTCAGGGGCTGGACGTGGTTATTTTGAACGCGGGCGCCGACACGCTCACCGGTGCCGGGGCGAGGCTTTCGTTCGCGGAAAAGCTCGAAATGCTGTGGAACGTCGACGTCCGTAGCACGATGCAGCTCGCGCGCGATTTCGGCACGCGCATGAAAGATCGCGGACAGGGCGCTATCATGACGATGGGTTGGGACCAGGCCGAGACCGGCATGGAAGGGGACAGCGGCCAGCTGTTCGCGGCGACCAAGGGGGCGGTGATGGCGTTCACGCGCAGCCTGGCTCTGACATTGGCGCCGGAGGTTCGCGTCAACTGTTTGGCGCCCGGCTGGATTCGGACGGCGTGGGGCGAGCACGCGTCGGACGCCTGGCAGCAGCGGGTGATGCGGGAGACGCCGTTGCGTCGTTGGGGGACGCCGGCGGACATCGCGGGGGTCGCGCACTGGCTCGCGGGGCCGGGCGCCGAGTTTATCACGGGACAGATCATTCGCATCAACGGAGGCGCCGTCCGCTCATGACCATTGCTTTGGGCTCCGAAGTCCCTGACTTGACGTTCGTCCGCGCTGACGGCAGCTTGCTCACGTTGCACTCGCTGCGCGGCCGGTCGATTTTATTGGTGTTCGTACGGCATCTCGCCTGAATTGCTTGTCGAGCACACCTCGGCGAGGTGCAAGCGATTTACCCCGAACTGCAAGCCCTGAGCGTCGACGCGCTCGCGGTAACGTTCACGCCGGCCGTGCGGCTGAAATCTTTCGAGCAAGAGATGGCGTTGCCGTTTCCGATCGTTTCGGACCCGGACTTCGCGGGGTACAAAACGTTCGAGTTGGGCCGAGCCGGGGTGCTGAAGTTTCTGCGCCCCGACGTGATTTGGCGGTTCCTCCGGATGATGTTCGGCGGCTGGAAGCCGAGAATGCCGACGGCGGGGGACGACGTGCGGCAACTGGGGGGCGACTTCCTGCTGGACGCTCAGGGCCGGCTGCGCTTCGCCCATCCTTCGAGCGACCCGACGGATCATCCCAGCAACGCGATGCTGCTGGAACAGGCGGGTTATTGCGTTAAGCCCAGCGGGTGAGGTACTCCGAACCCCTGGGATAAACCCATGCGACCGCTAAATCCCAAGGGTTCGGAGTACCTCACCCATTGGGCTTAGAATTCTGTCGTACATATTTTCCTGGCTTCGCGCCTTCGAGAGCCGATTCTGAAAATTCCCGCAATTTCGCATTCCCGAAATGCCCGCTTCCGGTTATTTTCATAAAAAATCTGCGGTACAGAGATTGTGCAGTTATCATGAAGTGGCAGCCCGAAAAGCTCGCCCTTCATGCGCCGATGTGGAACCTCGGCGCCGAGGCGCCTGCGTGGAACGCAGGCTCGATGGATCTTTCAAGATGGGGGGAGCTTCCATGAGCGCACTGCTTTCGCAAATCCAGAGCCCGACCGATCTCAAAACTCTCAGCGACGTTCAACTGCTGCAACTCGCCCAGGAAATGCGCGACGAACTCGTCCGCATCCTCAGCGTCAGACCCGCGCACTTCGCCAGCAATCTCGGCGTCGTCGAGTTGTGCCTTGCCTTGCATCTGGAGTTCGACTTCCGTCAGGATCGGCTGATCTGGGACACGGGCCATCAGATTTATCCGCACAAGTTGATCACGGGCCGATTCCGCGAATTCCAGAACATCCGCACCAAGGGGGGCCTGATGGGCTACCCCAATCCCGCGGAGAGCCCTTTCGATCTTTTCATGACCGGACACGCCGGCTGCTCCGTCTCCACCGCCTTGGGCCTCAAGCTCGGCGACGAACTCATGGGCCATCCCGAGCGGCACAGCGTCGCGGTCGTCGGCGACGGCGCCTTGCCCAGCGGCGTCATCTTCGAAGCGCTCAACAACGCCGGCAGCCTGAAACGCAAGTTCCTCGTCGTTCTCAACGACAACCAGATGTCGATCTGTCCCCGCGTCGGCGCCCTGGCCACGTGCCTCGATCGCGCTCGTCTCACCAATCTCTACCGCGGTTCCAAACGCAACATTCAGAAAATCCTCAGCAAGCTCCCCCTCGTCGGCAACATGGCCACCCAGGCATTCGACCAACTCCGCGACGGGCTCAAGGCAGTCCTCACCGGGGGCATGCTCTTCGAAGAACTCGGCTTCCATTACATCGGGCCCATCGACGGCCATGATTTGCCCACGCTTCGCAACTGGCTCAAGCAAGTGAGAGACCACGACGGGCCGGTCCTTCTGCACGTGCTCACCGTGAAGGGGCAGGGCGTGCAGCAGGCGAGCGACGATCCCGTCACCTTCCACACGCCGCCGGTCTTCGAGAAGGTCGGGCCCAATCGCACCATCGTCTCGCTCAAGCGCAGCGGATCGCAGGCGTACACCGACGCCGTGAGCGCCGCTATCGCGAACAACCTACGCACCAACCCGAAGGTCACCGTGATGACCGCGGCGATGTGCCAGGGGAATAAACTCGAGAAGATTCGTGAAGAGTTTCCCGATCGTTTCTTTGACGTCGGCATCTGCGAATCGCACGCCGTCGCCTTTGCCGCCGGCCAGGCCAAGACGGGCATGCGGCCCATCGTCGACATCTACTCGACGTTCCTGCAGCGTTCGTTCGATCAGATCTTCCAGGAAGTCGCACTGCAAAACCTCCCCGTGACCTTCTGCCTCGACCGCGCAGGGCTGACCGGGCCCGACGGCCCGACGCATCACGGCGTATTCGATATCCCCTACATGCGGCTCTTCCCGAACATGACGGTGATGGCGCCGGGCGACCAGCTGGACGTGGCGCCGATGCTGGAGTTCGCGCTGGCGCACGACAGCCCGACGTCGCTGCGTTATCCCAAGGCGAGCCTCGAGACGATCGAGCGGGCGTACGCACCGATAGAAGTGGGCCAGGCCGAGGTCATCGAATGGGGCGCCGACGGCATGATCGTCGCGTTCGGTTCGCTGCTGGGCGACTGCATGAAGGCAGCGGAACGGCTCAAGCTCGAGGGCCTGGACATCGGCGTCATCAACGCTCGCTTCGTCAAGCCGCTGGACCGCGTCACGATTTGCCGGGCGATTGAAGAGACGCCGTTGGTGGTGACGGTGGAAGAAGGGACGCTCGAAGGGGGCTTCGGCAGCGCTGTGCTGGAAGCCGCCAACGCCGCCGGGCTCGACACGCGCAACGTCGTTCGCCTCGGCATCCCCGATCGGTTCATCGAGCACGGCGAGCGCGCCGAGTTGCTCGCGGACCTGGGCCTGGACGTCGACGGCATTTGCCGGGCGATTCGCACCGGGCTCGAGAAACGGGCGTGCCTGGAAGACGCGGCTCTCGCACGGTAGAATTTACCGAGCCGGAAGCGTTAGCGACGATTTGATTCGTTCTATCGCTTCGGTTCGGAACCGGAGGTCCACCATGTTTCCCGCCAGTGCATCCCCCGAAACGCTGCGCCACCGGCGCAATATCATCTTTACGGTTGTACTCGTCGCTAGCCTCGTTGTGCTCGGCGTCTTGTACGGCATGTACCGCTTGCGTCAAGCGATCGTCGACGAGTTAACGGAATCCGGAAACGAAATTCTCAAGCTTAATCAATCGTACAAGATCGCCGGCCTCAAACCCGAGGCGCCGATCGTGGTCGCCAACGCGTCCGACGACGTGCTGCGTGAAAAACTGCGCGGCAACTGGCAACGCAAGACTTCCCCCTGGAACCCGGCCCAATCCTGCGAGCTTCAACTGCGCGGCGACGGCTCCTTTGACGCCCTGTGTTCCACGAGTAAGGAGCCGAAAAAGGTCGAGACTGTGACGGGCAAATGGAGCGTGAAGGACAGGTCGCTGGTGCTGACTCCGAGCGATAAGGCACTGGCAGTTTACGCCGAAGCGCTTCGGTCGATCGAGGGATTGTCGTATTCCGCGCTCGATCCTGCGAGCAAGAAAGAGGTCGTTTACCGCCATGTGTTGCCGCCGATCTCGGGCGTCCTGGCGCCGTGAGATGAATTTTTCGCGAAGAGGGGTTGAGCTTATGCGCTTCGTGTTTCTCGCGATTTTGCTCTCGGCTTCGTACGCCAACGCGCAGCCCAAGATTCCCGTCAAGGCGCTCAATCTCGAGACCGTCAACTCGCCGGCCGACGAGACCGACGTCTGCGTCGTCGGCAACAACACGACGATGCTCTTTTCCGTCAACAAGACCAAACGGTTCGAGATCTGGATGAGCAAGCGGGCGTCGGCGATCCAGCCCTGGCCGGCGCCCAGGAAGCTCTACGCCGAGGATGCCGACCTCCGCGGGGCGTTTCCTTTCAAGGAATGGATCTACTTCGCAAGCAACAAGATTCCCGACCCGAAGTTCAAGGATCTGGAGAATTACGACATCTCGAAACGGGCCGAGGAACTGTTCCCGGTGCCGATCCCCGGCCTCGCGTCGCCCAAGGATGAATCGTTCCCGTGCATCGCGCTTCAGGGCAAGGAACTATACTTCAGTCGCAAGACCGCCGAGGGCTGGAAGCTGATGCTCGCCGAGGGACCGGTCCCGGGGCCGATCGGCAAGGCGCGCGAAGTGGGCTTCCCGGCAAACTTTCACCACGCCACTGTCTCGACCGACGGCAAGCTGATGTACCTGGAAGGTCCGCTCGAAGGCGACAAAATCGGGATCTTCCGTTCCAGGCGTACCAGCCTGACGGGCGCCTGGTCGCAGCCCGAAGCGGTGACGGGCGTCAACCATCCCGAGGCGAAACGCGATCAATCGCCGCATCTGAGCAGCGACGGCGTGCGGCTCTACATCGCGTCGGATCGCCCCGGCGGCAAAGGGGGCCTCGATCTCTGGGTCATCCAGACGAACTTGCTCAAGTAGGAGGCTCCGGTTAAGGTGAGTCTGACGATTCTGCAGGCGCCGCTTGCAGTTCTTCTGCCCCTTTGCCCAGTTGCAGCAATGTCCGACCCCGGCTCGAATCGACATTACAAGGGACGCCCCGATTCGCCGACACAACTATGATGAGCTTCCGTGAAGAAAGTCATCCTCACTCTTCTCGTTCTGGGAACCCTCGGCGGCGGCGCCTACTGGTACCTTCGCGCCCCACGCCGTGCTTCCCTCTCTGAGAAGCAGATTACCTTCGGGCAAGTCCAGAAGACGCCGATGCGCGACGTCGTCAGCGCGAACGGCGTCGTCCACATCCCGGAATTGCTGGTCATCTCCGCCGACGTCCCCGGCCAGATCGAAGCCCTGATTTCCGAGGTCAACGCCGTCGTGAAGCCGGGCGATCTGCTGGCCAAGCTCGATGCCCGGCGCGGCAATCTGTTGGTGGAGGAAGCTCGCAATCAGGTGAAGACAGCCGAGGCGGCGAAGGATCAGGCCCAGAGCGTTTACGACGCCGCCGAGAAGGCGAAGCAGACGCAGATCGAACTCGAAAAGCAAGGCGGCTTCCGCGCCGAACGCGAACAGGCCGAGGCGCTCGCCAAGTCCGCCCTGGCCGGCATTGCGGTGGCCGAGGCGAAGGTCGAATCCGCGAAGACCGGGCTCAAGCAGGCGCTGCTGGCCCTTGAGCAACTTGAAATCCGCGTCCCGAAAGACATGTCGCATTCCCGTTGGCTCATCCTGGAACGCAAGGCTCAAGCCGGGCAGATGGTCGGTCCGCAAGCCGGGCCTCTCTTCATGCTGACGCCGGGCCTGGAGACGGTGGAGATCCACGCCCAGGTCGCCGAGGGAGACATCGCCAAGATTCGCGAAGGCTTGCAAGCGTTCTTCACAGTCTCCACATTCTCCGGCGAAGAAAAAGAGATCGTCGGCCAGGTCAAGAAGATCCGCTACCTGGCCAACAACGCCAAGGGGGCGGTGTACTACGACACGATCATCGAAGTCGTCAACCAGAAGGATACCGACTCCGGCCAATGGCTGCTGCGTCCCGGCATGAACGTCGGCGTCGACGTCGTCCGCAGCGAGCACGCCGACGTTTGGCGGGTCCCGTCGGGCGCCCTGGGCCTGAAGATGGACGGGGCTTACCAGAGCGACGAAGTTCGTGCCCGCGTTGCGCAGTGGAAGCAGAAGACCGATACCGGCGGCTGGCTCGCGGTCTGGACGTGGGACGGCGAGCGAAAAGAGGTGCGTCCCCTTTTCGTCCGCATCGGCGGCGTCGACAAGAACGGCCAACCCGGAATGAAAGACAGCGAAGGCAACGAGATCCTGGAATGGGAGCCGGGATTCGTGCCGACGCCCAACTTACGCGTGATCCTCAAGGTGCCGCCGGCCAAGGCCCCGGGCATCTTCGATCAGCCCGCGAATCTCAAGATGGCGTAAGCGGTTTATTTGCTTAGCGGCTCGCATGAGGTCACGCGAGCGCTAAACGGGGACGGACTTTCGATGGACGTCATCCTCCTCAACGAAGTCGAGAAAATCTACAACCCCGGCGTCGCCGAGGTCCGGGCGCTGCGCGGCATCTCCCTCCGCATTCGCGCCGGGGAGTTCGTCGCCATCCGCGGCTCCTCCGGATCCGGCAAGTCGACCCTCATGAATATTCTCGGCTGCCTCGATACCCCCAGCCGCGGCGAATACTTCCTCGACGGCGTGAACGTCCGCCAACTCAACCGCACCCGGCTCGCCCAGCTTCGCAATCGCAAGCTCGGCTTCGTGTTCCAGGGCTTCAATCTTCTCAAACGCCAAAGCGCCCTCGAGAACGTCGAACTCCCCCTCATCTACTCCGGCGTGCCGATCGCCACGCGCCGCGCCAAGGCGCTCGAACTCCTCAAACTCGTCGGACTGGGCCAGCGCAGCGATCATCATCCGAACCAAATGTCCGGCGGGCAACAACAACGGGTCGCCATCGCCCGCGCGCTCGTCAACGATCCGCAGATTCTGCTCGCCGACGAACCGACCGGCAATCTCGACTCCGCGACCGGCGCCGAGATCCTGCGCGAGTTCCGCCGACTCAACCGCGAGCTGGGCCAAACCATCGTGTTGGTGACGCACGACCCCGCCGTCGCCGAGCAGGCGCGTCGGCAAATCACCGTCAAGGACGGCCTCGTCGAACGCGACGTGATCCAGGAGTAAGCATGGGAATCGACGACGAGCGGGGCGGCGTAAGCCCCCCGGTTTAGTATCCCACGCGGAAACCGAAGCGTCTTGCTCGCCGGTTAGGCAGAAGTAGTTTCGACGGCGTGCGGGGCGGCGTTAGCCCCCCGGTTTAGTATCCCACGCGGGATCAGAAGCGTCTTGCAAGGTTGCTGTACCGGGGGGCGAACGCCGCCCCGCTCGCCTGTCGAGAATGATTCAGGAGTAAGCATGGGAATCCTCGCTGCACTTCGGCTCGCGATGCACGCCCTCGTCGTCAACAAGGGCCGATCGATGCTCACCAGTCTCGGCATCGTCATCGGCGTCAGCGCCGTCATCGCCATGGTCTCCGCGGGCAACGGCGCTCGCACCATCCTCGACGAGCGTCTCGACAATGTCGGCAAAAGCCTCGTCCTGATCCGTCCAGGCTCGCGCACCCAGCACGGCACGCTCGCCGACGTCAAGGTACTCACCAACGACGACGCCGCCGCGGTTCGCAAGCAAATGCGCTACCTCGTCAACGGCGTCGCCGAGGTGCAAGTCTCTATGCGGCCCCTCTCCACTCGGGTCCGCAACGTCGTCACCATGGTCACCGGCACCGTCCCCGACATGAAGCCCGTGCGTGGCTGGGTCGTCGACTCAGGAAGATTCCTTACGGATGAGGACGTCAAGAAAAGCGCCCACGTCTGCGTGCTCGGCGCCACCATCCGCGAAAAACTCTTCCCCGACAACCCCGACCCCGTGGGCCAAATCGTTCGCGTCGATCAGCTCCCTATGCGCGTCATCGGCATCACCCAGCCCAAGGGACGCTCCCCCATCGGCGGCGATCAAGACGATCAGATTTTCATCCCGATCACCACGTTGCAAAAGAAACTCGTCGGCAACGAGAGCCTTGCCATGATCATCACTTCGATCCCCGATCTCGCCGCCATGGAAACGACGAAGACGGAACTCATCCGCGTGCTCCGCGAGCATCGCAAGGTAAAGCTCGGACAGGAAGACTTCGACGTTTCGAGCGTTCAGGAGATGGCGGAACTCGCGGTCATCATGACCAAGACGATGGCGGTCTTGATCGGCATCATCGCGTCGATCTCGCTGGTGGTAGGCGGCATCGGCATCATGAACATCATGCTCGTCTCGGTGACGGAGCGCACGCGCGAGATCGGCATCCGCATGGCCATCGGCGCCACGCCGGGCGATATTCTCACCCAGTTTCTGATCGAAGCGCTCATCCTCGCGCTCGCCGGCGGCATCCTCGGCATCGCGCTCGGCGCCGCCGCCACGGTTGCGCTCGCGCTCGCCGCCGGTTGGCCGATTACCATCGACTATCCGATGGTCGCGGTGTCGTTCCTGATCTCCGGCGGCGTGGGGGTTTTCTTCGGCTACTATCCCGCCCTCAAGGCTTCACGCCTGGATCCCATCGACGCGCTCCGCTACGAGTAAAAGCGACAGGCATCTGTTTCCGCGGACTGCCTCTCGGGCGAGCCCCTCGATTTTGGCATTCATCTCAGTCGACCTGCCGAGCCAGGTCGCGTAAGCCCTTGGAGTGGCGGAACGAACCGCTGTTCCCCAGACGCTCACGCGACCTGGGTCGCCGGCACGTACTGGTTTTTTTTACATCGAGAACACGCTTGACAGATGCGGATATTTGGGGATAATCGAGAATCCCGCTCGCGCTCCCCTTAATGGAAGACTTCCATGATCTCCGTCGCCTGCGCTGCGTGCAAAAAGAAGTTCAACGCCAAGGACGACATGGCGGGGAGGGCCGGCCTGTGCCCGCTGTGCAAGGCGCCCATCACGGTGCCGACGCTGGGCGAGGCGGCGAAACCCCCGGCGGCCGACGATACCGACATGCAGGCCGACGCCCTGTCCATCGCCGAGACCGCGCCCCGTCTGGCGTCCGCTGCGGTCGTCAAGACCGGCGGTACGGGACTCAAGGCCGCGCCCGCGCAGCCGAGCCCCGGTTCCGGAGGTCATGCGGCGATTCCCGGGCCTGCCAAGACCGGGGGTACGGCCCTCAAGACCGCGCCCGCCGCAGCGCAGCCGGCGCCCGCCAAGACGGGAGGCACGGCCCTCAAGACGGGGCCAGCGGCAGCGCCATCGGCGCCTGCCAGGACGGGAGATACGGCGCTCAAAACCGGCCCCGCGCAGCCAGCCGCCAAGCCGGAGGGGGACAGGCCCGCCGCCGCCAAGCCCGCGCCCGCCGGGCCGGGCCCCCTCAAGATCAGCTTTCTGCGCCCGCCGCAAATGCCCGGCGAACTGGGCCGGCTATCGAACTACCGCATCCTGAAATTGCTGGGCCGGGGCGGTATGGGCCTGGTCTTCCTCGCGGAAGATTCGATGCTCAAACGCAGCGTCGCCCTCAAGGTGATGCTCCCCACGGTCGCCAAGCTCGAGCACAATCGCCAGCGTTTCTTTCGCGAAGCCCAGGCCGTCGCCGCCATCGATCATCAACACATCATCGCCATCCATCAGGTCGGCGAGGACAACGGCGTCCCCTTCCTGGCGATGCCGTTCCTCAAGGGCGAACCGCTCGACGCCCGCCTGCGCAAGACGACCAAGCTCGCGCTGTCCGAGGCGCTGCGCATTGGCCGAGAGATCGCGGAAGGGCTGCAGGCCGCCCACGATCGCCAGTTGATCCATCGCGACATCAAGCCCGCCAACGTTTGGCTCGAGGATCCGAAGGGCAAAGTCAAGATTCTCGATTTCGGCCTGGCCCACGCCGTCACCGGGAACGACAACCTCACGCAGTCGGGCGCCCTCATCGGCACCCCCGCGTACATGGCCCCCGAACAGGGCAAGGGCCAAAAGATCGATTACCGCGCCGACCTCTTCAGCCTCGGCTGCGTTCTCTACCGCATGGTGACCGGCGAGATGGCGTTCAAGGGGAGCGACACCATTTCGATCCTGTACGCGCTCGCCTCGGAAACGCCGATCGCGCCGCACGTCATCAACCCCGCCATCAACGCGGAGGTCTCCGAACTCGTCATGGCGCTGCTGGAGAAGACGCCGGAAAAGCGTCCGGCTTCCGCGCAGGAAGTGGCCGAGTGGCTCGCGGAACTGGAGAAGACCGCGGGCGACGTGGTCGTGGCCATGAGCCCGACGCCGGACCAGCCGACGCATCTGGGCGGGATGGCAGCCGGCGCGACGATGATCAAGAATCTGGACGACGACGACGACATCGAAGTGTTGGACGACGAAGAAGCGGCTTCGACCAAGAAGAAGAAGGGGAAGAAAAAGAAGGGCCTGTCGAACAAGACGCTGGGTTTGGCGATCGGCGGCGGCGTGGCAGCGGCGGCTCTGCTCGGCGCCGTCATTACGTTCGCCCTCAGCGGCGGCAAGACTCCCGAACCCGCCCCGACAACTCCCGGTTCGGTGGCGTTGGCGACCAACAACGTGAAGCCCGTTGTCCCCGTCAATCCCCCTGTGAATCCGATCACTCCCGTCACGCCCGTCACTCCCGTGAACCCGCCCGTCAATCCGCCGTTGCCGCCCATCGTTGGCTCGTCGATGGAACCGTCGCTCAATCCGGGCAAGCTCATGCTGGCATCCCAACCCCTTAGCGTGGGAATGAGCAGCAGCGAGCCTGTCGATGCAACCTTCGTCAGTGCTGATCTACAACCGGGCGAGCTGCTGCGCTACTCTACCAACTTCCATGTCAACGACTGCTTCTTTCAGGCGTCCGACGACGGCAAACGCATCGCCTTTTCCCTCCGCGGCACGGTGCTGGTTTGGGATGCCGTCCAGAAACGTTGCCTGTTCTACTACTGTTCCCTGGGAGATCCGCAGAGCCAGTCTTTCGCCATCTCGCCCGACGGCAAGAGTCTCGCTTTCCGCAACCGCTCGACCCGGACCATCGCTGTTTGGGATCTGGAAACCAATCGTAAGCGTTTCGACTTGCCTCTCACAGGCACCTGTAAACTCCTGCGTTTTTCCAGCGACGGCAGCAAGCTCGTGGAGTCCGGCGGCATGATGCGGGACAACATGGCCCACGACACCGAACTGACAATCTGGGATATGAACAAGGGGACGCTGCACGCCAAGACGCCGGAGGTCGGCCGGCAGACGGTACAGCAACTCCGTGTCGATCGCGATACCGTCGCCGCTTTGACGGAATACAACGGTCGATCGCTGGTCCGCTTCGAACTGAAGACCGGTAAGGAAATCAGTAGGCATCCCCTTCAGCTTGTTGGCCTCGGCAACTGGCAGTTCGCCGAAGGAGCGAAGCAGCTCGGTTTCTTCTACGCCACGCCGGGAGATAATTCGCTCGAATTCGCGTTGCAGGATTCGGGCGACGGGAATCGGTATCTGATGATGGATCTGGGCATGCAACCGCGTCGGAACTTTCAATCCGCGCTGTCGCCCGACGGGCGCATGCTCTTGGTCGCGAATCGCAATCTGCTGAACGTTTACGACCTGACGCAGCGCAAGAAAGTCAAGACGCTGCCGGGACATTTGAGCGACATTCGCCGTATCGCCTGGGCCGGTAAAAACGCCGTCACAATGTGTAATCTCTCCTTACGGCACTGGGATTTGAGCGACGTCTATCCCAAGGAAGATCCCAAGCTCACTCCCGGAAGCGGCGCCGATCTGCAAGCGCGTCTAAACTCCGCCTTCGTGCCTCAAAACCCCTTCGCCGATCAACCGCTGTATCCCGGAGAATGGCTCTACAGCACGGAATATCTAAACGACCTGCACTGGTCCAACGACGCCTCCCGGCTTTTTATTTCCGGGTCTGGCGGCGTTTACGTTTTCGAAGTCGCCTCGAAGAAGCTACTCCGCACGTTTCGGGGCACCGGTTCTGGAGCTTCATTCTCGCCCGACGGCAAATTCTTCACCTTGGCCTCGGGGTCGTCGGAAGGCCGAATTGTCGATGCCGACACTTTGATTGAGCGCACTTGGACATCCTCCTCAAGCGTCAGAATCGCCGTTACCGCGGATAGCAAGCACGTGATCACGTTCAGCCCGAGATCCGCCTTCGGCAAAGGAAGCAGCGGCTACGCCCTCTCGATCTGGGATGCTCAGTCGCTCAATCTCGTCGCGAAGGCGGACGAAACGGTTCCCTCCTACCCGGACATAGTGGCCGGCGAGAGAACTCTTTTGATGTCGTCGAGCGTGTCGAGCCGTTCCTTCGATCTGTTCACCGGCAGAAGTCTTCGTAGCTCCTCCGGCGGCAGTAGCGGAATGTCACGCACCCGACCGATTCTTTCGCGCGACGGCAAATCGTACGTCCTCTGGCAAGGGGGCGCCGCCGTCATTTATTCGCTCGAGACGCTTCAGGAAATCAAGTACGTTCGCGCGCAGTTTTCCCCGCCGGTCTCCCAAAGTAACCTCTTCCCGGCCTTCCACGCCACCGAGGATTTTCGTCTCCTGGCGACCAGTTACGGCGAGCGCATCGTCATCTTCGACGGCAACACCGGCAAAGTGCTCAAACAACTCGAAGGACATACGCAACCAGTGCGCCGCGTGGCGTTCTCGCGCGACGGCAGGATTCTCGCGAGCTTCGCCGCCGACAACAGTATCCGCCTTTGGAAGCTCGACGATTATCCCGAGGCCGTATCGCCGATCGCGGTCGCGTCACTGCCCAAGCCGACCGTCCCCGATCCGACGCCGATGAAGCCCACGCCGCCAACGCCGACCGCCAAAGAAGGCGTGCCCACCTGGGAGAAACTCCCAGCCAAGGCGTTCCACGGCATCGTCATCACGGCCGACAGCAAAACCGCGTACACGGTCGGCAGCGGCGCCGAACATTGGGACATCGAGAAGGGCTTCCGTATCAAAACGCTTTTATCGTCCTTTTCGCAGGTCGGCACGGCCATCGCCCTTTCCGCCGACGGGAAATACCTCGCCTATGACGGCGGTCAGCCCCTCCACCTCTTCAACACCAAAACCCAGACCTCCATCGGACGCAGCATTTCGATGTCAGGCGGCGGCGGCGATATGTCCTACGCCTTCTCCAGCGACGGGCAACGTCTTCTCATGGGCAACAACGGCCAACTGCGCGACACCGATAACATCGCCAACAACCCCCGCTTCTACTTCCGCATGGAGACCAAGGCCGGACCGTCGCCCAACGCCCTCTCCGTCCTCTTCGCTCAGAACGACACCATCGGTCTCTTCGGCTGCGACGACGGCATCATCCGCTCCCTCAAGCTCCCCGTCAGCGTCAAACCCGGCGATCGCCCTGTGGCCCAGGCGTTCGCCAGCCACACCCCCGGCACCTCGGTCTACCAGATCGCGATGGCCAACAAATTACTTCTGTCGGTCGGCCAGGATCAGGGCTTCTACCTCTGGGACACGACCAAGGCTCCGATCAAACTCGTCAAGAAATTCACCGACCACAAGGCCCCGGTCCGCTGCGTCGCCGTCTCGCCCAACGGCAAATACGCGGTGACCGGCGGCAACGACAAGAAACTAAACCTCTACAGCCTCTCGCCCCCCAAACTCATCACGACGTTCACCGGCCACGAGGACTTCGTCCGATCCGTCGACTGGGCGCCCAACGGCCTGTTTATCGTGTCGGGCAGCGAAGACGCCACGCTGCGGTGCTGGAAAGTCCCCAATGAAGTGCAAGCGACGAAGTGAACCGTGACGTCATTCCGAGCCGAAAGCGTGAACGACGATCTACATCGGGTCGTCGCCAACGCTTTCGGTTTGGAGATTACTTCAACCGCTCGAGCATCGAGCCGAGCGTCTTCTTCAGCCCGGCGTTCGTGCATTCCTTGTGCAGTGCCGAGATTGCGTCCTTCTGCCCCGCCCATTCGAGCACCTCGAGCCCGCGCTGCAGCTGCAGCGTCTCCGTCGGGAACGCCTGGCTCGCGAACTGGAGCACGATCTGGTCGATGCGGTTCTTCTGCTCCAGCGTCGGAATGCTAGCCAATTTCTGCTTGAGAATCGGCTCGATGGCCTGGCCTAGTTTCGTGAGCTGCGCCTGGGCCTTCTCGCGCGTAGGGAAGTCGGCCGAGTCCAGGAACGCGATCCACTTGGCGACTTCCTCGGGACCGTCGTCCAGGGCGCCCGCGAGCAGCGGGCCAATCTTCTCTTTCAAGAACGGCACGGCTTGCATCGGCTGATTCGCCAGGCGCCGAAGCGCGACGTACGCCTGGGACGCGTCCGCGGAGCCCAGGTCGGTCCACAATTTTTCGAGCGTTGCGGCCGCCTCCGGCTGCGTTTTCTCCCGAGCGAGTTCGTCGGCCAGGCGCTTGGCTTCGCGGGTCAAGAGTGCCTCGGGGGCGCCCTTGGCGAGCGTCTCGAGAAACTGCTGCGCCGCCGGCGTGCCGATCTTGTGCAGGATCTGCAGCGCGTGATAATGCTGCACCTGCTCGAGCGTCGGGTACTGGGCAGCCAGCTTGTCCATGAACTTCCGCGCGGTGTCGTCGAGTCGCCCGTCCTCCCGGCTGTGCATGGCGATCAGGGCGAGTTCGCCGTGCTTTCGCAGCTCGGCGGCGGCCTTCTTGCGCTGATTGAAGTCGCCTTGCTCGAGGTCGCGGAGCAGGTCGTTCAGTTGCCGAATCTCGACGAAGGGGGTCGGCTTCAAGTGCTTCTGAAAAAGCGCGAGCGCCTGCTCGGGACGGGACGCGAGCCCCTCGACGGCTTCGAACAGGTCGGGCCCGGACGTGGCGGTGCGCAGCTGTTGCCAGAGCCGAGTCAGCTCGGCGTCGCCAAGCTTCTTGCCAGCGTTCGGCGCCTGACGCGCGTCGGCCAGGTTCCACGTGGTGATCGAACCCTGGAGCGAATAGGCGTGCAGCGTCTTGCTGTCGGCGGCGATGAAGAAGGTTCGCAAGCTCCCCTCGGCTGCGCCGCCGCTCACGGACGTCGTGGTCACTTTCCCGACGATGATGTGCTCAATGACCGGATCGGAAACCTTACTTGTCGGCTCCCGCTTTGCGAGCACCAACGGCGCCAACTCATTGCCGGTGCTCATGTCCCAGAGGCGGATGACGTCTTCGCTGGTGAGGCCGGCGAGGATTTTGCCGTCGGGGGAGAACGCGAGTTGCCGAACGCTCGGGTGCGTCATCTGGGAATCGCGGGCGAGCTGAGCGGGGAGGTTGGCGATGCGGGCCTGTTCCTTTCCCGTAAGCAATTCGATGAGAACGATCTTGCCGCCCAGCGCCAGTGCGAGCGACTTCTGATTGGGGGAGAACGTGATGGCGCTGACGCCCGTCTGGCTGACGGTGGTTCGGCGGATAATGCGTTCGTTCGCCGCCGGTTCTTCCGCCGGCAGCGTCAGCGGGATTTGCCGAAGCTCCTCCCCCTTGCCCGAGTCCCACAAATGCACCGCGAGCGTGGCTTCCTTCCCCGCGAACCGCTGCGACAGGCCCGGGCCGAACGCCAGCGTCTTGCCGTCGGGGGAGACGCAGACGCAGGTGAAGGGGTGGATGCAGACGTCGTCGTCGAGGTTTTTACGTTTGTCCCCCTTGGGGAGGTTCCAGACGTCGACGCCGGTGGAGCTGTAGTGATCCATCTCGGCGGTGACGCCGAACGTGCCGTCGGCCGCGAAGGCGATGCTGAGCTGAGTGTTGCGGACGTAGCCTTGCAGTTGTCCGAGCTTTTTGCCGGTGAGGGCGTCGAGAATCTGCGGCTCCTGGCCGTACCCGAACTGGACGATGAGAAGTTTGCCGTTGGGCGAAACCTGGATTTGACTGGGATTTTCCGAGCCCGCGGGGAATTTGAACGTAGCGACCTTGGCGGGCGGCACGGAGCCGGCGAACGCGGAAAGAGAAACCAGCCAAAGAAGCGACGCCGCCGTCAGGCCATGTGAGCTGTTCATGATGCGTCTCGTCAGGTACGGAATTGCCCGAAGGTTATCGTACCCCGAACGAAGCGCGTGGTAAACTCTGGGCGCCGAAATCGATCAGGTGGGACAGGCGCATTCCTTTGCGACTTTGCCAATCGCCAGCCCGAGTTGACGAACGAATTCGGTGCACGACTTCCAGCGTCCCTGCGGAATCGAATCGAGCGCACGCAGCAGAACCGTTCGCTCCGCGTACGGCAAGCCCGTCAAGTCGGGCGTCGGCCTCTTATAGTCGCTGATGAATCGGGGCGGCGAGGGGGGGAACGGCAGACGACCCAGACGCAACTGACAATAAGTCACCGCCAGCGAAAACTGATCCGACCATTCGCTGACGAGGCCCTGGTAGATTTCGGGGGCCGCGAATTGCAGGGTGCCCACGCGCGGGTGCGAACCGATCGGCGAGGACGTCGGAAACACCAGGCTGAAGTCCGCGACCTTGACCACGTTGCCCACGATCAGCAGGTTGCTCGGCTTGATGTCGCAATGGCGAAAGCCGACGCGTTGCTCGTTGAGCATGTGTTGACGGGCATTGAGGAAATCGATCCCGGCGGCCGCCTGTTGCATGAAAAAGCAGAGGTGCTCGGGCTGCATGGGGGAGCCGAGTTCGGTGTAGTAGACGTCGAGCAAGTCGTGCAGACTGCCGTCGGCGAGTTCCATGCAGATGACGAGATAGTTTTCGCAGCTCCAGATATGTTCGGTGCGAAGCAGGTTGGGGTGTGCGAGGGCCTTGATGCCGTTGAGGGCGCGAATTTCCATGGACGAGACGGTGGATCCGGCGCCGCCGAGAAATTTGAGTGCGACTCTCTTCTTACCCGGTCCGTCCGCTCTCCAGACTTCGCCCCAGCCGCCTCGGCCCAGAAACTGGACGAGCCGATAACCCGGAAACGGTTCGATTCCCGACTTGATCTCGATCATCCGCACTCCATGACGGGTCAGCTCGCCGAAGCGCCGGGAACAAACCTTCGAAGAGGGTTTTATGAAAGATAGTTCCCTTTTGGCCTCGTGTCAAAATTCGATGTGATCGGGTTACGACTTCTTGCGCCGCTGAGCGCAACTTTCGATGAACCCCCGAAAAAGGGGATGCGCCTTCGTCGGCTTCGATTTAAACTCCGGATGGCACTGAACCGCCAGGAACCACGGATGATCGCGCACCTCGATGATCTCCACGAGTTGCCCGTCGGGGCTGGTGCCGGTGACCTCGAGACCGTGCTTGGCGAATTGGTCGCGAAACGCATTATTCAGCTCGTAGCGATGCCGATGCCGTTCGTGGACGAGAATCTTGCCGTACGCCTGGTGGGCCTTGCTCCCCTCTTTGATTTTGGTGGGATACGTCCCGAGCCGCATCGTTCCGCCTTTGTCCGTGACTGCATACTGTTCGTCGAGCATCGCCACCACCGGGAATGGCGTGTCCCGGTCGAACTCCGTGCTATTGGCGCCGTCAAGTCCCGCGACATTGCGTGCGAACTCGATGACCGCGCACTGCAGTCCTAAACAGATGCCGAAAAATGGAATCTTGCGTTCGCGGGCAAACCGAATCGCCTCAACCTTCCCCTGACTGCCTCGATAATCGAAGCCCCCCGGAATCAAGATGCCGTCGAGCCCGCTCAGCACGCTCTCGGCTCCGTCGCGCTCGATCTCCTCGGCTTCGATCTTGCGCAGAATGACCTTCGCCTGCACTGCGATGCCCGCATGATCGAGCGATTCGTAGATCGACTTGTACGCGTCATTATGCCGAATGTACTTGCCGACGACGCCCACCGTCACCTCGGAGGACGGATTCTTGATGCGGTGCAGCATCTCGAGCCAATCGCTGATGTCGCAGGGCCTGGCCTTCGTGAGGCCCAGCCGTTCGACGATGATATCGTCGAGCTTGTTGTGATTGAGGCTGACGGGGACTTCGTAGATCGAGAGTTCCTTGTCCTTCTCCTCGATGACGGCCCGCGGTTCGACGTTGCAGAACAGGGCGATCTTGTCCTTGTCGTCCTGACTCATCGAGCGCTCGGTTCGGCAGATGAGAATATCGGGCTGAATGCCGATGGTCCGAAGCTGCGCGACGGAATGCTGCGTCGGCTTGGTCTTCATCTCGCCCGCCGCTTTGAGATAGGGAATCAGCGTAAGATGAATGTACAGGACGTTGGCTTTGCCGATATCCAGGGCGAATTGGCGAATGGCTTCGAGAAACGGCAGCCCTTCGATATCGCCGACGGTGCCGCCGATCTCGGTGATGACGACGTCGACTTCCTCGCTGACGAGCTTGCGGATCGCCCCCTTGATCTCATCGGTGACGTGCGGAATGACCTGCACGGTTCGGCCCAGATAATCGCCGTGCCGTTCTTTCTGGATGACGCTGAGGTAGATTTTGCCGGTGGTGAAGTTGCAATCGCGCGAGAGGGGGGCGTTGGTGAAGCGTTCGTAGTGGCCAAGGTCGAGATCGGTCTCGGCTCCGTCGTCGAGGACGTAGACTTCGCCGTGCTGGTAGGGGCTCATGGTGCCGGGATCGACATTGATATAGGGATCGAATTTCTGCAGGCGAACGCGCAGGCCTCGATGTTCGAGGAGCATGCCGATGGAGGCGGCGGTGAGCCCTTTGCCGAGGGAGCTAACGACGCCGCCGGTGACGAAGATATGTTTGGCCACGCGTGGGAATCCTTGATACGGGGGGACGCGAAAGGGAGTATCTTATGGAAGGGGAAAAGGGAAGGAAGTTAGCGGACGTGGACGGCACGAATCCGTAGAGAAAGCGAAGAGGCCGCGTGGTGGAATGGCAGACACTGGGGACTTAAAATCCCCTGAGGGGTAACTCTCGTGTGGGTTCGAGTCCCACCGCGGCCACTTGCATGATCTCGCACCGCTTCGCCAAGGTCCGCAATCCTCAAAGGGTTGCGCTCGGGCGGGCTTCTTTGACTCTCCTCCCTTGCTCGCACTGTCTCGCAAATTGCCGCACCCATTCGCGTGCCTACTGCTGTCTGTACTGCTGTCGCGTTTTCTGCGCCGACGGCGTCTTACAAGGGCTGCCAGTGGGCGTTCATCATCCGGGCGATCCGGCCAACGGCGTCGGCGTGCTGGTCAGGCAGAAGGTGGCCATAGGTGTCGTTCGTCAACACAATCGTCGAGTGACGCCTGGATGAATAGAGTTCGATTTTTTCTTCAACATCTTCGCCGATCTTCTACCTCTGTGCTCTCTGGGGTAAGCGTCTCACATCTTGGCCAGGCGTTGCCGATAGTACTTGAGGCCCGGTACGAAGAATCCCAGGGCAGAGACGATACCGAACAAGATCGGCCCCCAGCCCGGGCCGATCGCGATCATCGGAAGGGCGGTCACAAAACACATCACGGCCGCGATGTAAAACCAGCCCGAGAGCGTCCCCGCCTTCACCAGGAAGATCATTCCCGCGATGACCGCGAGCACCGGCGACAGGATCAGCACCTCAAGGCCCAGGAAGACCTCGATGACGAAAATGCCGATTGACGCCGCCACGCCGGCGGCCCAGGCGTGCGCGATCTGCCGTTCCACGAACGTTACCGGCCCGCCCCGCCGGCGGAGGTTCCAGAAGATCGAGCCCCACACAATCAGACCGATGCTCCACAGGGCCAAAAATGGCAAATGACTCGTGACGCCTGCTAGCCGCATCAAACTCGTCACCAGGCATAGGAGAAACAGCTGCAAGCTGTGCCACATCCAGAGCAGGCCCCAGTTCTCGAGCACCGGCGCGTGATGCGTGTCGCGAAACAACCGGTTGAAGAAGTAAATCAAGCTGCTCGCCTGGGCCGTCACTGCTTCGCCGGCGAGGAACGCCTGCAGATCCTTGGCAAGAGCCGCGGCGCTCGGGTAGCGATGCTCGGGGCGTTTCTCCAGACATTTGCGGCAAATCATCTCGAGATCGACGTCGATGCGCGGATTGAGGAGCCGTGGCCGCACCGGCTCCTCGCTCCGCGCCAGGAGCAGCGTATCGACGGGCGACGCCGCGAGGAACGGCGGTCGGCCGGTCAAAAGTTCGTAAAGAATCGCCCCGAGGCTGTAGACGTCGCCGGTCGGCGTCGGGACGGCGTTCCCGTCGATCTGCTCCGGCGCCATGTAGCTGGGCGTCCCCAGGATGCCGCCGCTGCCGGTGAGCGACGGGCCCCCTTCGATCTGTTTCGCAAGACCGAAGTCGGTGACGATCGGTTCCTGACCGTCGAGCAGGATATTCGACGGTTTGAGATCGCGATGAATGATGCCGTGCTCGTGGGCATGCTGCACCGCCTGCGCGACGAGCAAAAGAATCTCCGCCGCGCGCCGGGGAAGCAACGGCCCCTCGGCGACGACCTGGGCGAGCGAGGGCCCCGCGATGTATTTCATGCTGAAATAGGGTTGGCCTTCGTGTTCGCCGACCTGAAAGACCGGGATGATGTGCGGATGATGCAACCCCGCCGCCGCCGTCGCTTCGCGTTGAAAACGCTGCAAATCTTCAGAACTGGCGAGCTTGCCCTTGAGCACCATCTTGAGCGCAACGAAACGTTCGAGTTTGCGATCCCATGCCTTGGTGACGACCCCCATGCCGCCGCGGCCCAGTTCTTCGAGGAGATCGTACCCCTCGATCGCGCCGGGCAGCGGTTGTGACTTGGCGGGCATTTTGATCGTCGGTCGACGTGAATCGCCCGCGAAGTGATCGACGAAATCGCCGAGGGCAAAAAGGGGACGCAGCTCTTTTTCCAGGGCGGGATCGATCTGAGTCCAGTCGATGACCGCCCCGCGCCGGCGCTGGCCGTGCAGTTCCTCGAGTGCCTGCGCGAGTCGCTCTTCGTGCGTCATGGGATCCCCGCTGGACGAAGCCGCATTCATCGGGTATTCTATAGGTGTCCATTCCCGCCGAACTTCCGCCTGCACTCCGCCAAGGAGCCTCTCATGACACAGCGCCGAAATTGCGAAGGTTTCTCACGCCGCGATTGCCTCAAACTCGGTCTGGGCGGGATGCTCGGCGCCAGCTTCACGCATCTCCTCAAACATCAGGCGCGCGGTAGCGAATCGCTCGCCCCGCAGGCCAAGGCCAAGAGCTGCATCCTCCTGTGGATGGACGGCGGCCCCACCCATTACGAAACCTTCGACCCCAAACCCGACGCCCCCAGCGAAATCCGCGGCGAGTTCAATCCGATCGCCACTCGCACCGCCGGCATGCACTTCTCGCAGCACATGACTCGGCTCGCGTCGCTGTCGGACAAGTTCTCGATCATCCGCTCGATCCGCCACGATCAGGGCAACCATGGCGCCGGCAACCATTACATGATGACCGGCGCTCCGCCGCGGATCCCGGTCGGCTGCGGCGCGTTCGTCAGCTTCCATCCCAGCATGGGCTCGGTCGTCTCGCACGAAAAAGGCGCCCCGAGCGGTCTCCCGGGCTACTTCTCGATGCCGAGCATGTCGCGCTCCGGCGGCCCCAACTTCCTCGGTGCCCGCCACGCTCCGTTCGTCGTCGAAGAGAACCCGAACTCGCCCGGCTTCCGCGTCCGCGACGTCGCCCTTCCCGAAGGCCTGGGCAACGCCCGCTTCGATTCGCGCCTGGAGGTTCGCCGCGAAGTCGATCAGATGCAGCGTTTCCTCGACCCCGCGGCCGGCGACCCGGTGGCGGCGCTCGATCAGCATTATCAGCAAGGCTACGACCTCATCACTTCCGCGCCGGCGCAGGCGGCATTCGACATTGGCCGCGAATCGGAAACCGTGCGCGACCGCTACACGCGCACGCCGCTGGGCCAACGGGCCCTGCTTGCTCGTCGGCTTGTGGAAGCGGGCGTGCCGTTCGTGACCTTGTACGACGGCGGCTGGGACCATCACGTCGATCTGTTCGATTCGTGCAAGAATCGATTGCCGCAGACCGACGCGGTGCTCGCGGCGCTCATCGAGGATCTCGACCAGCGCGGGCTTTTGGAAACGACGATGGTGATCGCCCTGGGCGAGTTCGGCCGCACGCCGCAGATCAATCCGCGTGCGGGGCGCGATCACTGGTCGAACGCGATGACGGTGTTATTCGCGGGGGGCGGCACGCCGGGCGGGCTCTGCCTCGGCGCCACCGATCGCCGCGGTTACGCTCCGGTCGGCAAGCTCAATTCGCCGGAGAACTTCGTGTCGTCGGTGTACCTGAAGCTCGGCATCAATCCCGACCGCATCCTCTACACGCCGCAAGGTCGGCCATCGCACTTGGTGAGCGACCCGACGCCGATCGTGGAGATCATGTAAGTAGGAATACGCGAATGTCTACCATTAAGTACGTCTACTGGCAAGAAGAGGACGCCTGGCTCGGCTACCTTCAGGAGTTCCCCGACTACTGGACTCAAGGGGAAACGCTTGACGATTTGCTCGAGCACCTCAAGGATCTGCACCACGACTTGAGCGGCGGGTATATCCCCGGCGCTCGCCGAGTAGGAGAATTGGTACTTCCATGAAGCGGATAGATCTGATCCGCACGATTGAAGGCTTTGGATGCGAGCTGATCCGTCACGGCGGCAAGCACGACTAGGATCGCAACCCAGCGACGGGCACTTCGCAAGCAGTTCCTCGGCATCGCGAGATCAAGGAACCGATGGCCAAGCAAATCATCCGAGCGCTTCGCAACCCGGATGAATGAGCCGCCCCAGAAATCTTCGCACATCCCATTGTGCTTTTCGCTCGCCTTCCGTATATTCCCTCCATGGCCTCCAACTTTCTACTCCTCGACCTTCTTTCCCTCCTTCACGGAGAGGCATCGTCCTGGGTTTGTTGAGGCCGACATCACACCGAGCCACTATCGCAACCCCGGGACTGACCAAGTCCGCGGGGTTTTTTGTTTTCTGGGAGCACCCGAATGCCTGAGAAACTCATCATCTTCGACACCACCCTGAGAGACGGCGAACAATCGCCCGGCGGCAGTATGAACCTGCCCGAGAAGCTCGAAATCGCGCACACTCTCAAGGATCTCGGCGTCGATATCATCGAAGCGGGCTTTCCCATCGCCTCGCCCGGCGACTTCGAAGCGGTGCAATCGATCGCCCGCAGCGTTCACGGCCCCGTCATCTGCGGCCTCGCACGCTGCAACAACGACGACATCGACCGCGCCTGGGAAGCCCTCAAGGACGCACCGAAGCCCCGCATCCACGTCTTCCTGGCGACGTCGCCGATCCATCGCGAGTTCAAGCTGCGCATGGCGCAGGAAGAGATCATTCGCCGGGCGGTGCAAGGGGTGAGTCGGGCCAAAGCGAAGTGCCAGGACGTGGAGTTCTCGCCCGAAGACGCGGCCCGCACGGAACTCGACTTTCTCGCGGCGGTCGTCGAAGCGGCGATCGAAGCGGGCGCCACCACCGTCAACATCCCCGACACCGTCGGCTACGCCGTCCCCGAGCAGTACGCCGCCGCGATCAAGTACCTCAAGCAAAACGTCAAGAACATCGACAAGGCGATCATCAGCGTCCATTGCCACAACGATCTGGGCCTCGCCGTCGCGAATAGTTTGGCTGCGCTCAAGGAAGGCGCCCGGCAGATCGAGTGCACCATCAACGGCATCGGCGAAAGGGCCGGCAACTGCGCGCTCGAAGAGATCGTCATGGCGGTCAAAACGCGCAGCGACTACTTCCAACTCGAGACGCCAATCCAGACCAAACGTCTCCTGCCCGTGAGCCGACTCGTCTCGCGCGTCACCGGCTTGCAAGTGCAGCGCAACAAGGCGATCGTCGGCCAAAATGCGTTCGCCCACGAGGCCGGCATCCATCAGGACGGCATGCTCAAGCACAGCCAAACGTACGAGATCATGCGCCCCGAAGACATCGGCCTGTCGCGCACCGAACTCGTCCTCGGCAAACATTCGGGCCGGCATGCTCTTCGGCAACGCATCAAGGATCTGGGTTATCATCTGGACGACGAGATGCTGCAGAAGGTCTTCGAGCAGTTCAAGACGTTGGCGGACAAGAAGAAGACGATTTACGACGCCGACATCGAAGTGCTCGCCGAGACGGCGATTCACAGCGGGCCGGCGGCGTGGACGCTCGAAGCCGTCACCTGCAACGGCGGTTCGGGAACGGTCCCCTCCGCGGCCGTCTTCTTGTGGCAAAAGGACGGCACGATTCACCACGACGCCAGCACCGGCGATGGGCCCGTCGACGCCGTCTTCAAGACGATCGAGCGGCTCACCGGCATCAACGTCACGCTGCGCGAACTGCATATCCGCAGCGTCACCACCGGCGAAGACGCACAGGGCGAGGCGTCCGTCGAATGCGAGTACAAGGGCCGCACGCTCAAGGGCCGGGCGGTCAGCACCGACATCATCGAGGCGAGCGCCCTGGCGTTCCTGCAGGTCATCAACCGTGCGCTGTTGCGCGAGAGCATGAAGATGAACCCGCAAACCGAAACGCTTTCAGTAATATGAGCAGGCCTCGCCTTTCGTAGCCGAGCTTCGCGCAAAAACAAACGACCGTCGAATTCAAGCAACGCTTGAGTTCGCCGGTCGTTTGGCGTTTCGCCCGGACTTGCCGAGCGCCACTAAATTGTCGTTCCGCCGCGTCGGCCTGAAACCATGGAGACGACGGCGAGAACCAAGAAGATCACGAAGAGCACCCAGGCGATCTGGGAAGAAACGTATTCGGCTCCGCCCAAGCCCAGGGCGCCGGCCAGAATCGCGATCAGAAGAAAAACTGCGGCCATTCGTAACATGATGAGACTCCTGTTGCAAGAAGGTTCGAAGATGTCTATCTCTTTCAAGCACACTTCATGCCGGATCGTGCAAATCTCCGCAACAAAGACGGCACGGCCTTTGCACTGTTCTCTTCAGATCTTCACGGAGGATATTGAATCACGTCGCGCAATTCACTCGAGGCATTCATGCTCGCCACCCCGGAAAAACCGTTCGCCGGTTCCCCATCTCCTCGGAAACGTTCTGCTATCCAGGAGGAACTCGATTTCCGCGGCAGCCCGGCGACGACGCTCGGCGTCGAACTCGAACTCATGATCATCGACCGTGAGAGCGGCGACCTCGCGCCCGGCGCCATCCCCTTGCTGAGCGCGTGCGCCGAAGAGAAGATTCCCGGCGTCTCCGCCGAACTCATGCAGTCGATGTTCGAGATCAAGACTGGCATCTGCAAGGACGTTCGCCAGGTGAAGGAAGAGCTGCTCCCGATCTTGCGTCGCGTCTCGAATATCGCCGGCTCCATGGGGTACAGCATCGCGATGTCGGGAACGCATCCCTTTCATCGTTCGAGCACCAGCGCCGTCTTCCCCGCCGAGCGCTACGAGAAAATCCTCGACCGCCTGGCCTGGCTCACTTACCAGCGCGTGGTATTCGGACTGCACGTCCACGTCGGCGTTCCCAGCGGCGATCGGGCGTTGGGCGTTATCAACATGCTCGTGCAATATCTGCCCCACCTCATCGCGCTGTCGGCGAACTCGCCGTTCTGGCAAGGCGTCGATACCGGGCTGAAGTCGACGCGCACGGCCCTTTACGGGATGTTGCCGCAGTCGGGAGTGCCGAGGTATTTCGGGCAGTGGAAGGAGTTCCGCAACTTCTGCCAGGTGCTCGGCGATTGCAAGGCGATCGCCTCGTTCAAGGACATTTACTGGGACATCCGCCCGCGTCCGGATTTCGGCACCATCGAGTTCCGCGTCTGCGACATGCCCGCCGACTTCAACACCGTGCTCGGCATCGTCGCCCTGACGCGCAGTTTGGTCCAGCATAGTCTGCAACTTCTGGAAGAGCGTCCGCAACTGCGCCGCGGCGACGCCCGCCGACACTGGATCGCGGTCGAGAACAAATGGTTGGCCACGCGTTACGGCCTCTCGGGCATGTATATTCGCACGCCCAGCGGAAAACGTCGGCAGCTTTCGCAAGACGTCGCCGACCTGATCGAACGGCTCATGCCAATCGCCAAGGCGAACGGGGACGACACGTTTCTGAACTTGCTGAAGCCGATCAGCACCTACGAATCTGGCGCTGCCGTGCAGC
>JBBQPM010000035.1:0-47058 GCA_038217425.1 Gemmatales bacterium | reverse complement strand
GAAGAACTTCATCGTCTTTGCCGTCACCACCATCGGGTTTTGGTTCGTCGGCTGGGGCATCATGTTCGGCGACGGCAATTCCTGGTTCGGTAAGGACGGCATGTTCATGGTGAGCGGGGTCGACAACAGCCCGACCACCGGCGCCACGGGTTTCAAGGACAAGGTTTACGGCGACATCAAAGAAAAGCTGGAACTCGATCTCACGAAGGACGAAGTCGCCGAGGCGAACAAGGAGTTCAAGGGAGCGGTCGACGAGAAGATCGCGGAGTTCGCGGGGACGAAGTCCAACATGGTCGAGAAAAAGGTCGATGGGAAAGTCGTCGAGAAGGACGGCAAGGCCGAGATGACCGACAACCTGTTTACGGTCAAGGTCGACAAGGGGGGCAAGACCTTCGAAGCCGAGTACAAGACGGCGGACTATTACTGGGGGCCGTACGGCAGCATCGCCTGGGCGGGCGTGCCGCTTTGGGCGAAGTTCTTCTTTCAACTGGTTTTCGCCGGAACCGCGGCGACGATCGTTTCCGGCGCCGTGGCCGAACGCATCAAGTACCATTCGTTCATCATCTTTAGCGTTTTCATGGCGATCTTAATTTATCCGGTGGTGGGCCACTGGGTATGGGGCGGCGGCTACCTGCAATCGAAGGGCTTCCTCGATTTTGCGGGATCGACGCAAGTCCATTCCATCGGCGGTTGGGCGGCGCTCGTCGCCGTGCTCATCCTCGGCCCGCGTATCGGCAAGTACGGTCCCAACGGGCAAATCAACGCGATCCCGGGCCATAACATGACCGCCGCCACCATCGGTTGCATGATCTTGTGGTTCGGCTGGTTCGGTTTCAATCCCGGCAGCACGATGGCGGCCGACGGCAAATTGATCGCCCATGCTGCCGTCACCACCAACCTCGCCGCCTGCGCCGCGACCCTCACTGCCACCGCCACCGCCTGGCTCATCATGGGCAAGCCCGACATCGGCATGACCCTCAACGGCTGCCTCGCTGGTCTCGTCGCCATCACTGCCGGCTGTGCGTTTGTCACCGTGGGGTCCTCGCTCATCATCGGCGCCATCGCCGGCGTCATCGTCGTCCTCGCCGTTATGATGTTCGATCGTTGCAAAATCGACGATCCCGTCGGCGCCACCTCCGTCCATCTGGTCAACGGCGTTTTCGGCACGCTCTGCATCGGTATCTTTGGCAGCCCCGATCTGATCTCCGCCGCCAACGCCTCCGGCAACACCGGCCTGATCTATGGCGGGTCGATAAAGCTCTTCCTCGTCCAACTGGAAGGCGTCGCCCTCACCGCGGTCTACGTGGCAGTCGTGTCGGCCATCGTCTGGACTGTCATCAAGCTCACCATCGGCATCCGCGTCTCCGCGGAAGAAGAAATCGAAGGCCTCGACATCGGTGAACACGGCAACGAAGCCTATTACGGTTTCTCCATGAACCGCGAAGCCGTGACCGGCGGCGTCGAACCCAAGTCGTCCAAAACTCCTCCGGGCGCCAAACGCTACGCCGTCACCGTCGATGGCGTCACCAACGGCGAACTGCTCACCGTCTGGTCGGATATGTGCCAGCCCGGCAAAGCAACTGACGCCAAGCTCTTCAAGGACGTCTACGCCTGTATGACCACCGTACAGGGAAATCGCTTCCAGTTCCGCGGCGGCGAACCGGAAGTCATGAAGTCGAACCTGCAGAAACTCCTGCAAGGCAAGATCCCCGGCAAACTGAACGTCAGCGTTTCTTAAGGTACTGCCCGCTCCGGAGCCCGCAGCGCGAGCAAGGTTCGAAAATCGTCCTTGCTTGCGCTGCGGCTCCGAAAGCTCAGCGAACTTCGAGTCGCTGAGCTTTTTTCGTATCATGCCGACATGAAACCCGCGCTCGAATATTTGCCGCGGTTACCGCGGCGCAAGGACGTCCGCATCGGCTGCGTCGGCGCCGGGTTCATCATGCGCGATTGCCATCTCGTCGCGTATCGTCAGGCCGGCTTCAATCCCGTCGCCATCGCCAGCCGCAACCCCGCGACCGCCGACGCCGTCGCCCGACAGCACGACATCCCGCGCGTCGTCAGCATCGACGCCTTGCTCGACGATCCGTCGATCGAGGTCCTCGACTTCGCCGTGCCCCCCGATGTGCAGCCGGATCTCATTCTCCGGGCCGCGCAGCGTTGTCACGTGCGCGGCATCCTCGCCCAGAAACCGCTGGCGCTCAGCGTGAAGCAAGCCAAGGCCTGCGTCGAGGCTTGCGAACAGGCCGGCATCGTGCTCGCGGTCAATCAGAACATGCGCTACGATCAGTCGGTGCGGGCTCTGAAGTCGCTGCTCAATCGCGGCGACCTCGGCACGCCGGTGCTGGCGACCCTCGACATGCGTGCGATTCCCCACTGGATGCCGTGGAGCGAGAAGCTCGATTCGCTGGCAACGTTCGTCATGAGCATTCATCATCTTGATACTTTCCGCTACTGGTTCGGCTCGCCGACGCGGGTGCTTGCCAGCACGAGGCCGGATCCGCGCACGACGTTCGATCATACCGACGGCATTAATCTCTACATCCTCGAATACGACAGCGGGCTGCGGGCCGCGAGCTGGGACGACGTCTGGACCGGTCCCGCGCGCGAAGGATCCGCGGGCGACATCGGTATTCGCTGGCGCGTCGAGGGGACCGACGGGCTGGCGCGCGGCACGATCGGTTGGCCCAGTTATCCCGAGCGCACGCCGAGCACGCTCGATTACACCACGCGTCAGAGCAGTGACTGGATCTCGCCGCGCTGGCCGGAGGTCTGGTTCCCGGACGCCTTCGTCGGCACCATGGCGCAACTGCTTTGTGCCCTGGAAGACGGCAAGGAGCCGGAGATCGGCGGGCGCGACAATCTCGAAACGATCGCGCTGTGCGAGGCGGTGTTCACGGCCGCCCGGGAGCATCGCGTGGTCACGATGCAGGAATTTCGCCCATGAGCGAACCGGAGTCAGGGCGGGGCAAAACGCCTCGTTGGTCTTCACTGGTGCAGCGCTCGAGCGAGGCGATGTTCGCGCTCAGCGGGCATGGCCGACTGCTGTTTGCGAACGCCCGCTGGGAGCAACTGACGGGCCTGGCATTCGCGGACGTGCGGGGCCGAACGTGCGGTGCGCGGCTTTCGATCTTCGCGGCGCCGGACGAAGTGTGGCAAGGTCGGCCGGTGACGCGCAGGCGCCGGCACGGTTCCGCGTGGTGGGATTTGGCGTTCTTTCCGTGGATGCAGGGGGAGGCCGTCAGCGTGGTGCTCGTCAAGGTGACGCCGATCGAATTGTCGGCGCCGATGAGCTGGGCGGTGCCCGAGGCGTTGATGCAGTTATACGCCGAGCAGGGCGGGCGGCACGCGCTGGAAGCCTGGCCCGAATCTTCGCCGCAGGTGAGTTTGTGGAAGACGCAGATCCGCCTGGCCGCCGGGCAATCCGGGCCGACGCTGATCGTCGGCCCCGCGGGTTCGGGCAAAGAATGGGTTGCGCGAGCGATTCATCAAACCAGCCCGCAGCGCGAACAGGCGTTCGCCGCTCTGGATCTCGCGCTCTTGCCCGAATCGGTCTGGAGCTACTGGCTGGGCGAAGGATCGCAGACCCTGGGGACGGTGCTGGTGAAGAACGCCCAGTTGCTCCCCGCGGACGGCCAACGGCGCTGGCTGGAGCGTGGGGAACAACCAGGGCCGCGCTGGCTGTTCGCAGCGCCGCTAGAGAACGCTCCCTGGTTGGCGGAGTTCGCGTGTCGGATCGCGGCGCTGACGATTCGGCTCCTGCCCCTCGTGGAACGCCGTGCGGAGTGGGAGTATTTTCTGAAAGACATCGTCCTCGCGCCCGAAGCGCTCGAGGTCGTGCGGCTGCACGATTGGCCCGGCAACGTGCGGGAACTTCGCGACGTGCTGGGTAAGGCGGGGCATCGAGCGGGCAGCCGCGCGATCGAACCGACGGACTTGCCGCTCGCGCTGCGGCAGCAGCCGCTCCCGGTCTCCAAGCCCCTTGTGCTCGACACCGTGTTGGAAAACGTGGAACGTCGGTTGATCGAAGAGGCACTGGCCAAGACCGGCGGCAACAAAGCCAAGGCGGCGGAGATGCTCGGCATCTGGCGCGCCCGGCTCATTCGCCGGGTGGAGCAGCTTGGGCTCAAGTGACAATTGCCATGCGCGTTGGTCAGCGAGTGCCGCGTCCGTCGTGGGGCACGTTTGTAACGTGCCGTGTGGGTCGGCTTGCAGTTCGAGTGCTAAGAACACAGAGACGCATGCCTGCGTCTGACACGGCACGTTACAAACGTGCCCCACGTGAATTGCGTCCGTTCGCAGCTCGTCAACATACTACGTTGCCGGGTGGAGCAGCTTGGGCTCAAGTGACAATTGCCATGCGCGATGGTCAGCGAGTGCCGCGTCCGTCGTGGGGCAGTTTGTAACGTGCCGTGTGGCGGTTTGCAGTTCGATTGCGAAGAACACAGAGACGCATGTCGGCGTCTGACACGGCACGTTACAAACGTGCCCCACGTGAATTGCGCCCGTTCGCAGCTCGTCAAAATACTACGTTGCCGGGTGGAGCAGCTTGGGCTCACTTGCCATGCGCGATGGTGAGCGAGTGCCGCGTCCGTCGTGGGGGCACGTTTGTAAGGTGCCGTGTGGGACGGCTTTTAGTTCGATTGCGAAGAACACAGAAACTCATGCCTGCGTCTGACACGGCACGTTACAAGCGTGCCCCACGTGAATTGCGCCCGGTCGCAGCTCGTCAATATACTACGCTGTATGCCGACTTACCCCGACCGCCTCGAAATTCAGCCGCTGACGCACGTGCCCCACGCCGTCACGCCCGTGCCCGGCTCCAAAAGCATCACCAACCGCGCCCTCGTCCTCGCCGCCCTCACCGGCGGCTGCGAACTGCACGGCGTGCTCCATAGCGAAGACACCGAAGTCATGGCCGACTGCCTTGATCGCCTCGGCTTCTCCGTGCGCTTCAGCTGGGACGAAGCCTGGATCCTCGTCGAAGCCCCCCGGCTACGCCACAAGCGCATTCCGATGTCCTCGGCCGAGCTGTTCGTCGCCAATTCGGGCACGACCATGCGTTTCGTCGCCGCCATGGTCGCGCTCGGGCAGGGCGCCTATCGGCTCGACGGCGTACCGCGCATGCGCGAACGGCCCATCCAGGATCTTCTGGACGCACTCGAGCAACTGGGCGTCCGTGCCATCAGCGAGTCGGGGAACGGCTGCCCGCCAATCGTGATTCACGCCCAGGGACTTACCGGCGGCACAGTCAAGATTCGCGGCGACGTCAGCAGCCAATTCCTCAGCGGCCTGCTTCTGGCGGCGCCGTTCGCCGAACGCGAGGTCGTCCTCGAAGTCGACGGTCCGCTCGTCTCGGTCCCGTATGTGACGATGACGCTCGCGATGATGCGGCAGTTCGGCCTGGAGGTCGCGGCCGTGGACAATCGCTACGTCGTCCCAGCGCCGCAAACGGGGGGCATCCGCGAATACCGGATCGAGCCCGACGCGTCCGCTGCCAGCTACTTCCTCGCCGCCGCCGCCATCACCGGGGGCACGATCACCGTGCCGGGGCTATCGGCAGAAAGTCTGCAAGGCGACGTGCGTTTCGCTCAAGTGCTCGAGCAGATGGGCTGCAAAAGGACGCAGGACTCGGCCGGCATCACGATTGCGGGGGGCGCGCTGCGTGGCATCGACGTCGACATGAACGACATCAGCGACACCGTGATGACGCTGGGCGTGGTCGCCTGTTTCGCCGAGGGACCGACGACGATTCGCAATGTCGGGCACATTCGGCACAAGGAGACGGACCGCCTGGCGGCGCTGGCCACGGAGCTGCGCCGCATCGGCGCCGACGTGGACGAGACCGGCGACGGCCTCGTCATCCATCCGCGCCCGTTGCACGGCGCGTCGATCGCGACGTACCACGATCACCGCATGGCCATGAGCTTGGCGCTCGCGGGCCTGAAAGTCCCGGGCATCGTGATCGAGAATCCGGGCTGCGTGGCCAAGACGTATCCGCACTTCTTCGAGGATTTCGCGAAGCTTTAGGTTGAGCCCGCAGCGCAAGCAAGGATCGATCCTTGCTTGCGCTGCGGGCGTGCGCCGTGGAGGTGTTGGTTGTCCTGTGGGTGCGAAACCCACGCCGGTATCTTGTCGTTCCGACCGGAAGCAGTCGAAGTCGCTGGGGAGGTAACAAACCGGCGAGAGCCTTCGATGTCAAAGGGTTGCTTGAGGCAACTCAGCGAGCCAGCGGGCCATAACGCGAGTAAACGTCGAGCAGGCCCCGAAAACGCTAGTCGTGAAAGCCGACCCTCCGTCCGAAAGGGGAAGGCCGTTGTCCAAGGATCGACGAACGAAGGTCCCACCATGCCGTCCTTGGATTTCACCGGGGTAATGACGATGGCACGCGGCAAGAGGACGTCAACGCAAGCACGGGAGATCCGTCTGGGCGGTCGTCAGGAAGCGACCGCCCGAACCCTCGCGAGAGGCAGGTCGGGCTCAGGCGGAAGTCGGAGAGGCCCATAGTACCGCTGAAGCCGGGTAACGCCGGGGGAGGGAAGGGGCCTCACTTTCAGAGGAGTGTGTCCAAGTGGAGAGCCGGGAGATCGTTCCTTTAAAGGATCTAGCAACTTCGCACGAGAAGGTTCAGAAGCTAAAGGACTCACTGCATGCGAAAGCGAAGGAGTCTTGGGACCTTCGTTTCCACTTTCTGTACGACAAGGTGTGGCGTGAGGATGTTTTGATCGTCGCGTATCAGCGTTGCGAGGCCAACCAGGGCGCAGCGGGCGTGGACGGCCAGACGTTTGCGGCCATCGGTGCGTACGGGGTGAAGCGTTGGCTCGAAGAACTGGCGCAGGAACTGAGGGCGAAGACGTATCGTCCCCAGGCGGTGCGGCGGGTTTGGATACCGAAGGCGGACGGCGCTCAGCGTCCGCTGGGGATTCCGACGATCCGCGACCGCGTGGTGCAAATGGCTGCGGTGCTGGTCTTGGAGCCGATCTTCGAGGCGGACCTGCAGCCGGAACAGTATGCTTACCGGGCCGAGCGTAGCGCGCACGATGCGTTACGCGAGGTGCAGTCCTGGCTGGACCTGGGCTATACTGAAGTCGTGGATGCGGACTTGAGCGGTTACTTCGACAGCATTCCGCACGCCGAGCTGATGAAGTCGGTGGCGCGTCGGGTCAGCGATCGGCCTATGCTGCATCTGATGAAGATGTGGCTGGAAGCGCCGGTCGAGGAAACCGACGAGTTGGGGCGGACGAGTCGGACGACGCGCAACAAGGACGAGCATCGCGGCACGCCGCAAGGAGGGGTTTTGTCGCCGCTCCTGGCGAATCTGTATATGCGGAGGTTCGTGCTGGGTTGGAAGGCGCTGGGGCACGAGCAGCGTTTGGATGCGCACATCGTCAACTATGCGGACGACTTCGTGATCCTGACGCGCGGCCACGCCGAGGAGGCGCTGACCGCGATGCGGGCCATGATGGGGAAGCTGAAATTGACGGTGAACGAGAAGAAGACGCGGAAGTGCTCGTTGCCCGCGGAAACGTTTACGTTCTTGGGTTTCAGGTTTGGTCGGCACACTTCGTGGAAGACGGGCCGGGCGTATTTAGCTCCGGCGCCTGCGACGAAGAAAGTCCAAGCGATCTGCGACAAGATCAGCGCGGAGACGGGCCGACAAACGACGAATCGAACGGAGGGGGAGCAAGTGGCCAAGCTGAACCAGATGCTGGTCGGCTGGGCGAACTACTTTCGTCTCGGTTACGTTACGGCAGCCTGGCACGACGTGCAACAGCACGCCTGCCGACGGCTGCGCTGGTGGCTGCGGCGCAAGCATAAGGAAAAAGCGGGCCACGGAGCGCAATATCCCGACATGCAGCTCGACGAGCGGTGGGGGCTTGCGAACCTGATTCGCTGCGTGCGTCGTCTCCCTCTGTGGGCGACAACATGACTCTGGTCGGAGAGCCGGATGCGGGAGATCCGCTTGTCCGGTTCGATGAGCGGGAGGTAGAAACGGAGCATGGTGAGATATTCTGGCGCCGGCCGCCAAAAGTGCCGGCAACACGCATGGCTCACCTAAACTGCCGCGCTACCTCTCGACTCTACTCCGGGATTTACGCCAGCCCGTAGAAGCGGACGGCGTTGTCGTGGAATAGCTTCCGCTGGTGCGCCAGCGGTCGATTGGCGACGATGGTTTTGAGGGCGTCGACCCATTGCCGATAGGTCGATTCCTTGGTGCAGACGGGCCAATCGCCGGCGAACATCACGCGTTCGGGGCCGAAGGCGTTGAGCGAATGGTTGATGACCGGGGCCAGATCGTCGGGCCGCCAGCCGCGTCGGGCTTGCACCACGATGCCGGAGATTTTGCAGACGACGTTCTCGAGTTTGGCCAAAGCGGTCATGTCGCGCTGCCACTGGGCGCGGTCCTTGGCGTAGATGTCGCCGTTGCCGCAATGGTCGAGGACGAAGCGGGTCCCCTTGCAGGCGTCCGCGAGTTTGATGGCGTCGGCGAGATCGGCGGGCCTCATGCACAGATCGAAGCAGAGCCCGCGTTCGCCCAGGAGCCGTACGCCGCGGATGAAGTTCGCCTGCACGCCGAACCCTGCCGGCGTTGCCGGGGAATGCAATACCTGACGCACGCCCTTCAGGAACTTGTTCTCCTTGAACTGGTCGAGATACTTGCCGAAGTCGTCCGCGGCGGGGCGGCCGGAAATCACCGCGGCCTTTAGCGGCGTGTCGTTGCGCCGGCAGATGTCGAGCACGTAGTTCGCCTCCTCCGTCTGCTGCTTGGGCTCGACGTCGACCTCCATGTACACGCCCTTCACCACGCCCGTCCCGGCGATCGCGTCGAGATAATCCTTCATCACGAAGCTGCGATTGTAGGGCGAATCCTTGGCGATCCAGGGCAAGGTGAATTTGCTGAGATCCCACAGATGCACGTGAGGATCAACGATCGGCAGGGCGGGCTCTTGCGCGGTCAGCGAATCGGCGGCAAGCGTGGACATGACGGCTCCGGTGGCTTTGAGAAAATCGCGACGCTGCATGACAGGCTCCTTGGGTTTAGACCGAATATCCTACGTTTAGCCGCCGACTCCTGTCGGCGCGGACGTATGCAGACCGCCAACATGATCCTCATCGGCGCCGGTTCGCGCCGACAGGAGTCGGCGGCTAAACTAATCATCGTCCGTTTCGGGTTTGGCGTCCGCGTTCAGATACTTTCGCATCACCTCTCGGCTCGCCATGCATCCCTGGAAGCAGAGCAGGAACATGCCAAACTGGAACGCGAACCACAATAAGTACAAGAAACGCAGGAGCCCGACCAGCACTCCGGACGTGCCGCTCAGCGCGACCATGTAGTAGCAGAGCACGAGAAAGAGGACGCCGCCCGCGAGGTTCATGAGGGCGATGCCGCGGTTGGAGACTTCCTCCTCGCGCAGGTTCATGCCGATCGTCCACATCCAGACGCCGATGAGCATCGGCTCGAGATAGCGAAATGTCAGGGCGATGAGCGAGATCCACGTATCCAGCGCCGGCGTCGGGGACCAGAAGACGTGCAGGGGGAGCTTTCGGCCCAAACCCGAATTGCACAGCGCCATCTCCGGTCCCAGGAGCGGTACGATGCCGGTGCGAAACACGGCGATCAGGGGGAGGAAGATGAGCAGCAGCAGCAGCAGAAAGTTGACGAAGCCGATGCCCATCAAAGTGAACGGTTGCTTGCTCGCGGCGTAGCGTTCGGGCGCTCCGAAAAACGCGAAGACATAGGCAGTCATCCACAAGCCGAGCTGGATGAACCCGGCGACGGAGCCGAGAATGAGGAGGGTTCGGCACGTGCCGACGTATTCGGAGCCGTAGATGTAGGTGAGGGCGAAGGTGATCTGGTCGAGCGCCTCGTATTGTCCGATGGCCATGGGGGTATCATCGCCGGCGTCATAGAGGCTCAGGAGCGTGGTGGTGCTGTATTCGGGTCCGTTGAGATAGGCGAGCAAGAGGGCGACGGCCTGGAGCACGGGGCCGATCATGCCGATGAGGGCGCCGATGCCCAGGAGAAGGAATGCGAGATGGATATGGCGCCAGACGTCGAGATCGCCGATATTGCGGATCTTGATTTTGATTTCAGCTTTGCCGAGCTTGGGCGCGAGGCTTTTGGGTTCGGGCTTGTCTTTCTTGTCTTTCTTGCCCTTTTTGACGGGCTCTGGGGGAGGAGCCGATTCCGGGGGGGCGTCGGCGAAGCCGAACACTTCTTCCTTGGGAGGTTCGGGCGCGGGGGGCGCGGCGGGTACGGGCGGGGTTTTCGCCGTCGGTTTGGCAGCGACTGCGGCCGCCGGCTTGGGCTTCATCGGCTTGCCCGGCGCCGGCTCCGCTTGCGGCACGATCGGCGCCTGACAATCGGGACAGCGCACCCGCTTGCGCGGCGCTCCCTCCGGCGGTAGCCGATACGCAAACGTAAACCCACATTCCGGACACATCGCCATGGACGCTTCCTGGTTTAGCCGCCGACTCCCGTCGGCGCGGAAGTGGGCCGACGGAGAACCTGACTTACATCAGCACCTGTTCGCGCCGACAGGAGTCGGCGGCTAAACGTTTTCTCCGTAAACACTCGAATGTTGATGAGTATTCTACAGCATGCGTTCGGGTTCTGTCCATCCGCTGCTCATTCCGCGGACGCGTCCTCTGCCGCCGGCGGCTCCTTGGGCCGATACCCCTTGTACAAACTCTTCCCCAGCACCGGATCGCGGGCCGTGAAATTCCCCGACTGCGTGTCCTTCGACAAACAGCGTACGTACATCTCCAGCTTGGCGTCCAGGTCGTCCGCGTGGTGCAGGATCAAGACCTCCGGCGCGAGCGGCAGTCGCGGCGAACCCCATTCCGGCAACGTAAGATGCGTCAGGACGACGTGCTCCAGCAGCCGAACGAGGTCCGGATCGACGTCTCCTAAATCGCGGGCGGCGTCGCGCACCAGGTCGCGGCTCAGCTGGATGTGTCCGAAAAATTCGCCGTCGACCGATTTACGCACGCGGACAATCTCGCCCTCCAACTCCACCGTACGGCCCAAATCATGGCAGATCGCGGCGGCGACGACCACGTCGCGGTTGAGCGGCGGATCCATGTCCGGATAATGCGCACGATACTTGTCGACCAGATGCATGCAGGAATGCGTCACCGACAGAATATGCTCCAGCAGGCCCCCCGCGAACGGATAGAAATGTCGCGGCGACGCCGGCAGTACCTTCAGCTTCTTCGCAGTCCGCGTCAAGAGCGTCAGTACCAGACGACGCAGCGGCACGTCCTGGATCATCGTCTCGGCGAGCATCCAGAGTTCCTGGTACATCGCCTCGACGTCGAACGCGGAGTGCGGCACGAAGTTCAGCGGATCGAAGCCGTCTGATTTATCGTCGTCCGTGACGGCGCGAATGGCTTCCAGATCGAGCTGCGGGCCGTAGGTCGGATGTTCTTCGTACTGGGCGCGGAGCTTGTAGAAGGTCCCCTCGACCCAGTCGGCCTGGCACGCGGCAAACCAGGGCCCGTCGCTCCAGACCATGAGAGTGGCCTGGCGCAGGGCGTCCTGAAACTTGCAGATGAAGTACGGTTTGCCATCCTTGCGAGCGGCGGCGGTCCGTTCCGCGAGGAGGGCGAAGAAATCTCCGGACTGGCCCGGCGTCAGCTCCCCCAGACGCAGCACCGGCGGTTTCGTCTTCGGCACGACCGCCTCAATTCTGGCTAAAACTCAGCTTGTTCGCCGACTCTCGGCCCAGCGGTCGCCGCACGAACTTCTTGTGGCACTCGCAGCATAAATCGAAACGGAAATGCTGCGTCGGAGCCGGCAGATCCAGCGCCTGACCCTCCTCGATCTGCTGCAAGATCGCGCTGACTTCCTCCATGTGATCGTCCTGGAGGTCGGCATCGGTGAGTTGAGCCGGGTTGCCCGAAGGGAACACGTCGATCTTCACGACGTACCGCTGATCTTCCTGCGGATGAATGACCTGACCGCACAGATCGCAGGTGAAATGCATCATGGCGTAAAGAACCTCGAGAAGGGCGCACCTTCCTTTCGCTCGGAAGGCTCATACTCCACAACTCTCAAGTTTCCCCGGCGCTGTCAAGGCGATTCTGTGAATTCAGCGGGGAGCCCGCAGCGCATGCAATGGTCACCCAACCCTTGCTTGCGCTGCGGGCTCCTTTTCTTACCGAAACATCTTCGGATCCTTCCCCAGCTCGTACAACTCCTCGATCGTGAGCATCACCGGCGGCTGATTCACGCTGATCGGGCAGTTCAGCACGCGGTCGCTCTCCACGAGCCGTAAAAACTCGACGATGTCCGCGTATTCGGCGCCCAGCGACCTGAGCGTCCGCAGCGCCTCGGCCAACTCCAGGCTGCACTTCTGCTGCACCTTCCCCTCGTCGGACACGCGCGTGATCGTCAGTGCCTGCGAACCTTCCTCGGCCACGATCGAGAACTCTCGATTCACGATCAAGTGCACCGGCGCGACGAGCCGAACGTCGTGGCCGAAGATCACAACCTCGGCTCGGCGGGTGATCGAATACTGCACCAGCGGCGCGGAGTTGGGCGCCACCTGATGCAGCCAAAAGATATCGAGATTCTCGCCGCCAAGATCGCGCAGCTTTTCTTCGTGCAGCGTCTGCACGCGCTTGCGATTCTTGACCGAGGCGAGCACGTCGAGATCGTCGGTCAGCATGAGCCGAAGCGCCGTGAAGGCGCCGATGCGGAGTTGCGGATCGTCGGTGGCGACCATCTCGTTCAGCTTGTTTCGGCACAGGCCCTCGTCGAGTCCCGCCATCGCGACGAGCACGTAGGAACGCAGCGGCGGATACTGCACGGCCAACTTCGAGAGTTGCTCGATGCCCGCGGTCGAGCCGAGGTAGGTCAGCGATTCGCCCGCGGCAAAGCGGACGAAGGGATTCGGACTCGCCAGGCCAGTGCGCAAGATCGGCACGCTGTCCTTGCCGAGCGCTTCGAGCCGAAGGGCGGCGCGCAGCGCGTCTGCGGGGTCCAGCAGCATCTTGCTCAGACGTTGGCGATACTTGGCGAGCTGGGCGGGATCCTCGCGCAGCGGCAGGAGCCGGGCCACGCGCAGGTAACGTTCCGGATTGTAGCGGTAGGCGTAGGGAACGGAGACGCTGATGACGTCGGGGGTGACGGGCGCCGCCAGGCGCGAACGCATGCCGGTCAGTTCGAACTTTTCGTTGAGCTGGTGGGTGACGTCGTCGAGCAAGAGGAGCCGCATGTTTTCGCGGACGAGTTGTTGTTTCTTGGGATCGTCCTGGAACATGAGATTGATGCGTTCGGCGACGGCATTGGCGACGCGGGCGGACTTTTCGTCCTTGGTCATGGCGAAGAAGAAGGGTCGATCGACGAGGCTGACGCCGCCTTGCCAGATTTTGCCGCGGCGCAGGTCGATATCTTCATCGCTGCCGAGGCCGACGACGAGCGGCCCCTGGGCGCGGGCGAGGACGTGTCCCTTGATGAGCCCGCTTTTTTCGGGGTTGATCTTGTTGGCCATCTCGAAGTTTTCGAGCGAACATTCTTGCAGGAAGCCCCCTTTGAGGCTGGTCGCCTTGCTACCCTGGGGGAGCGAGACGGTGACGTCGAAGAGTTCGCTTTTGCGGTAACCTGGGAGGATGAAGCCGTTGACGAGGACGAGGGCGTGGTTGGGATTGTCGAGCAACGACTTAATGTTGGGGATATTGCGGGTGCGGAGGCTGGACTCGAGCTTTTCGCGCCAGGAGCCGGGGGGGGAATGGCCGGTGCCGTCGAGACCGACGACGAGGCCGACGCCGCTGATCTGCCAGGGGTTGGCGCTGGAGAGTTCGGTGACGTCGCCGACGGTGCGGACTTCGAGGTCCTTGTCACGGGCCATTTCTTCGTCGAGCTTGGAGCGCGCCTCGGGAGTCAGCGAATGGCAGCCGACCAGGCCGAAGAGAACGAGAGCGGCGAGCGAGGAGCGCATGGAACAATCCCCCAAAAGTACGAGGGCGGGACGATAGGATGGGTCGGCGGTTCTGTCAAGTGCGGTTATCGCCTCCAGCGGGCGGCGATGAACGTGTCCAGGATCAACTGGCCCACGTGGAAAAAGAGCAGCGGAATGATCGCCAGCGGGAAGTCTTGGCGGTAGTACTGCTCGAAGAGCCAGAGCGAGATGGGGAGCGTCTTTTGACTGCCGGAGAAGGCGACGGCGATGCCGCGTGCCCGGTCGAAGCCGAGCCGATCACTGGACCACTTCCCGAAGAACAGCGCGAGCAGATGCAACCCCGCGGCCAGGCTGGCGCTGAGCGCGAGCGTCTCCGGGGTGAGCGATTCGCTTTGTTCCTGGAGTTTCAGGCCCACGCCGGCGGCCGCCTTGACGACGATCGACAGCACGAAAATCTGCGCCAGCGCGCTGAGCGCGGTCTTGTAGCGGGTCGCCAGGTGTTTGCCGACGGCGGGCCCGCGTAGCATTTGTCCCGCGAGAACCGGGAGCACGAGGATGACGACGAGATCGAGCATCATCCAGCCGGGGTCGACGGCGACGTCGGTGGTGGCGTAGAGCCAGAGGGGTGTGGCAAACCACGACGTCAGCGTGCAGCCGAACACGGTGAGCAGGGCGGTCGCTTCGTTGCCGCCGGCGAGGCGCGTCCACAGAACGCAGGAGGCGAGCGTGCAGGAGACACTGGCGGAGAGGAGCAGACCGACGCGCAGGTCGGGGACGGAGGAGAGTCCGCCGAGGAGGTAGCCGACGGCGGGGAGGAAGCCAAAACCGATGGTCATGGCCCAGAGGGCGGGCCAGGGTTGGCGGAGTTCGCTGAGGAGGCTTTGCGTCGGCATGGTCCAGGCCATGATGAGCAGGGCGATGCCGATGACGACGCCGGGATGGAGCCAGCCGGTGGCGAGCGCGAGGGGCGCTGGCCAGGCCAGCGCGGTACCGACGCCGAGAAGGAGCAGAAGCAGGAACCAGCGTTGAGCGAGGAACGCGAGCATTCGTTTAGTGTACAACGGCCTTCGTGGATGCGGTCAGTCGTGGGGCACGTTTGTAACGTGCCCGTTCTGCGGCGGCACGTTACAAACGTGCCCCACGTCAACGCAGGCACGCGAAGCGCACGTCGATCGGGAAACGTCGCAGCGCTTCCGTGAAATACGGGTCGACGATCCCCTGGGCCACGGCCTCCTCGGTTGAGCCCTGAAACGGGACCGATTTGAGCACGATCAATTCACGCGCCCCGGCCAGGCGGGAGCATTGCACCGAGAGGCTGTCACTGGTCACGTCCCAACGCCGAGGCAAGGCGTCGTCGCCGTCCAGGAGCGCGAACGGGTCCGCGATCGCCAGGCGAGGAACGCCTGGCAATGTCTCGACGACCTCGAAATCGGGCAACACGGCGTGCAGGAAATGGGCGTTGACGCTGAGCGTCCGCAGGGCGAGCCGATGCGCGGTTTCTTCGCCGAGCCGGTGGTCGGCGTCGAGTCGGCGGATGACGTCGGCAGCGGCGCCGCCCCCGGGGAAGAGCAGCACGCGCCCTGCGTCCAACCCCTCGATAAACGTTCGTAGGCGCTGTCCCAGGTCGGGGAGGTCGTAGAGGCTGCCGCCGACTTTCAGGGTTACGCACGGGGGGTCGTCGGCATACAACGAATGTGTCCCTTCGGAACATAGCCAGGAGGTGTCCGATGCCTTTTTACGCCGCCGCTTCGACCCTCGCCAGCACCTCGGCCGCTCTCGATCAGGTGCTCGAGCGGATCGAACGCGATTGGACCGGCCCCATCGACCTGGCCCTGGTCTTCCTGTCGCCGCACCACGCCCACGAGGCGAGCTCAATTGGCCAACGACTGCAGACGCTTGAGCCGCGCGCCCTTCTGGGGACGCAAGGCGAAACCATCGTCGCCCAGGAACGCGAAATCGAGAACGAACCCGCGCTCACCGTCTGGCTGGGCCGCTGGAAATCGCCGCCCACGCTCACGCCGTTCCATCTCACCGTCGAGCAAACCTCCGAGGGCTTCAGCCTGCTCGGCTTCCCCGACCGCCTGACGGAAGCGGTTCCCGCAGACGCCTTCATTCTCACGCTAGGCGATCCGTTCACCTTCCCCTGCGATGACTTTTTGCAGCAGATGAACGACCAGTTCCCCGGGCTCAAAATCGTCGGCGGCATGGCCAGCGGCACGAACGGACCGGGTGAAACGCGCCTCCTTCTGGGCGATCAGGTTCACGAGTCGGGCGCCGTCTGTCTGCTCGTCGAAGGCATCCCGATGCCGCGCTGCGTCGTCTCGCAGGGGTGTCGGCCCATCGGCAAACCGTTCGTCGTCACCAAGGTCCATCGCGACGTGCTGCTGGAACTGGGGGGCAAACCCGCGCTCACGCAGCTCATCTCGCTCGTCAACGAACTCCCGCCGAGGGATCGCGAACTCACGCAGCACGGCGTTCATGTGGGGCGGGTCATCAACGAATACCAGGAGACGTTCCAGCGCGGCGACTTCCTGATCCGCAACGTCCTGGGCGTCGATCGCAACGCCAACGCCGTCGCCATCTCCGACCGCGTCCGCATGGGACAGACGATCCAGTTCCACGTCCGCGATGAAGCGACCGCCGACGAGGACTTACGGATTTTGCTGGAAATGGACCGCAAGAACGCGAAACATCCAGCCGCCGGGGGTTGGCTGTTTAGCTGCAACGGCCGAGGGTCGCGCCTTTTCTCGACGCCCGACCATGATGCGGGGCTGGTGCAGCGGGAGTTGGGCCCGATCCCGCTCGTCGGGTTTTTCGCCCAGGGAGAAATCGGCCCCGTCGGCGGGCAGAACTTCATCCACGGGTTCACGGCGAGTTTGGTGTTGTTCGAGGAATGAGCATTGCCGCTCACCTTATTCCTGGCCCTTGGGAAACAAGTCGCGATGCCGCGCCCGGCTCTCGATCAGCCGGCTCAGATCCTCCTCGAGCAGGTAACGCCCGTCGACCAGCTTTTGGCATTCGCGGAAAAATGCGATGCGGTACTCCGCGAACGTCCCGTAACGCTCCGCGATCGACTTGCGCGGATCCTTGAACTTCATCCGTTGGTCCGGCGTCCGCGCGAACGGAATGTACGAACCCATCAGATTCGCGAGCATCCCCTCGGCGCCGAACTCCTTGGCGCGCAGATTCCAGCCGGTGTAGGTCGCCAGCGGCACGCGCACTTCGGGGACGAGCAGACAGCCCAGATCGTTGCCGTCCTCGTCGACCGCCGGCGCCAGCGCGACGTAGTCCTCGCCCGGCTTGTGCTGCGGCGGTTCAACCGTGACGCGGAAGTCGGTCCAGTAATCCTTGCCGTAAAACGCGAACGGCGGCGTCTGCATTACCTTCGGAAAGTCGATCGTCGGAATGGCCGGGAACCGGCGCTGGATCTCCTCGAGAGGAACCAGCGTCCGCGCCGCCATCGACGAGAAGCCCGGATTGCCGCCGCCGGCGATCTTGGGATAGACGCTGGGGGGCGGCGTCTTCCCCTCGCGCACCCAGTCGTCGAGGGCTTCCAGCAACGCCCGCATGAGGGGACGAAAGTCGCCCGGATTGGGCAGGTTTTGGCCGAACGAGACCTTGAGCGGTTCCGACGCGGGACCGTGCTGCGTGCCGCCGAACGCGTAGATGCGCACGTTGTCGGGGATGCGTGCGTCTTGCTGCCCGAGCGGATCGGTATGCACCAGCGAGCCGCTGCGGTGCCAATATTCCGCGGCGCTCTGCGTGTGCATGATCTTCGGCAGGCATCGGCTTTTCTCGTAGACCTTGAGGATGCTCCCCTCTCGGCCGGTGAAGGAGTCTTTGGAATCGCCGTACGTGAAAGGGAATACGTCGCACGGGTAGAGGTGGTCTTCGTGCTGACCGTTATGCCGGGTCGGCTGGGCGAAGCGGTGGTTGAAGAACCCGAGCCCGCCGCCGGCGACGTGGGGGATCAGACCGTCGAAGACGATGCGTCCCTTCTCGTCGAGATTGAAGCCCTGCCACAGGAGATGGCGTAGGAAGCGTCCCGACTGCGAGATGCCGAAGGCGTGCGTGCGCGTGAAGGGGATCTTGCCGTCGGCGCGTTGGAGGGGATTCTTGGAACCGAGGTCGTAGCGCAGGAAGGAAATCAGATCGCGGACGGAGGCGAGCCCGAGCCCTTGCACGAGCGAACCTTCGGCTTCGTAGATGACTTCATAGAGCATGCCGGGCTGGAACTCGCCTTCAAGCGCTTCGACGCGGATCTGCTGCAATGTCCCCTGCACGCCCTTGTCGACCTTGGGGAGGTCGATGCGGTTCAGCTTCCATTTGTCGCGCGGGATGACTTTGCCCGGATCCTGTTCGCGGGCTCGGAACGTAAGGACGGCCTTGGCTTCGCCGTCCTTCGTGGGGGGATAGCTGCCGTGCCCCTCTCGGCGAGCGAGCGGGAGCGACTTCTCGGCCTTGTTGGTGCTGAACTCGAAGCGGACGGGGCCTTTCACGTCGACGCGTGGGACTTTGAGGAGCAGCCGATTTTCGCCGGGGAGGAGTTCGCCGAGCCAGCCGGACCAGACGATCGTGTACCCTTTGCGCATGAGGAAGCCGTTGCCGGCTTCGTCGTCGACGGGTTCGCCGCTGCCGGAGATGGGGGAGTTGAAGAAGTTGTGGGCGAGTCGTTTGCCGCGGTTATTGACGTCGTAGAGGATGGCGCCGTTGCCTTTGCGGAGATCCTGGGGGACGAGGATGAAGAGATCGCCTTCGCATTCGACGAGTCCCTTGGCATTGGGCGTCGCGAGTTCGAGGTCGATGATGCCCTTGTTGGCGGCGAGTTTGGGATCGACGCCGAAACGCACGACGCCGCGGATTTGTTCGTAGGGCCCGACGTCGCCGAACGCTTTGCCCTGGGCGAAGGGTTTGCGTTCGTAGATATCGATCCCGAGAACTTCGGCGTGGAGGGGATGTGCCAGGAGCAAAGCCAGGAGGGCCAAAATGAGGCGAGGCATGTCGGGTTCTCGCAAAGGTTGGTGGAGGTAGGGGACAGTGTAACGCAGCGGCGCGGAAAGTTCAAACGCCGACCGGCGTCGCGGCCGGGAAAATGAATAATCACTCGTTTCCAGGGAAGAAATTTTTTAGGCCGGTAGGGCAGACACTTTGTCTGCCTGAAAGTTTTGCGGCAGACGAAGCGTCCGCCCCACCCGACCCTTACCCGGGTGATTGAAAATGATGTCGTTCCGTCAAACGATTCTTATAAAACAGACCTCGAGCGTTCACGGATTTCCGCATACTTATCAGGACAGGTCCGTCATGTCACGACTACGGATATTCGCGCTGGTCGCGTTCACGATCGTCGGTTGTCAGGCCAAGGAAGAGCCGAAGCAGGCCGATCCGAAGCAGCCAGAGCCGAAACAAGAGGCGCCGCAGGTCGAGATCAAGCCGCCGCAAAAGTCCGTCGTGGAGCCGAACTTCACCTCGACGAAATCGCGCTTCAAGGTCTGGTTGCCGGCCGAGCCCAAGGAAGAAATCGAGGGCCCGGAAGGGAACTACGTCTGGACGGAGCACAATGACGTCCACTATTCCATACAGGAATATCGCTACAAGGATCCGCTGCCTCGGGATGAGGAAGTGGATCTCACGAATGCGAAGAACTTCGTCGCCGCTTTCGCTGAGAAGGGATTCAAGGCGACGACCGAACCCAAGCAGTCGTGGAAGCACGGGGACGACCTTGCGGTGGTGTTGGAAGGCCTTCTTGAGGATGAGGTTACGAAGAAGACTTCCAAGTGCGTCTATCAGTATGTCTTCGTGGGAGATCGCGGGTTTCAGATGCAGGTGTTGGGCGAAAAGTCGCTGGCCGACAACGAGGACGTCAAGAAGTTCCTGAGTTCGTTCCGCACCTTCAAGTGAGACGCGCCATGAAAAGCCGTTGGCTCCTGGGCCTCGCCCTCTTTGCGTGCTGTTCGCTGGTATGGGGTCAGCCCGCGCCCAAGCTGGAGAAACTCGCCGGGCCCGACGGGATCTTCGAGATCGAGTTGCCGGGCAAGCCGAAGCTGCTGGAGACGATGCTGTTCGGTAAGAGGATGCTGACGTGGGGCGCGGTGGTCGGGCCGGAAGGTTCGTTCATGGTGAACGTGGCGCCGTCGCCGTTCAAACCGGGGGAGGCCGCGGATCTCAAAAACTATCTCGAAGCCAACTTCAAGAACCTAAAAGTCGACGTCGTCGAGAGCAAGAGTTTATCTTTAGGAAAAACATCGGGCCACGAAATCCGCGGCACTTCGAAGGATCCGCGCGAGCCAAGCGTCAAGATTCGGGCGGTCGTGGTGAAGGACAAGCTGGTGCAGGTGATGGCCCGCGGACAGGCGACGTTCGTGGAGGGCGTGCAGGCGCGGCGCGTCTTCGAATCGCTGAGAATTAAGGAATGAAAAACGAACCACAGAGACACAGAGAACACAGAGGAGAGAGGAAACAAGAAACGTTGCCTGCTGTCTTTTCTGCCTCCTGCATTTCTCTGTGTCCTCTGTGTCTCTGTGGTTAGTGTCTACAATAGTAACATGCTCGCACCCCCCGCCCTCTTTCCCGGGTCCCTCAGGGATCTGCCGTCGTGGCTGGAGAAAAGCGAAGGATTCGCGGCGGTGCTGCGCGCGCTGGAGCAAGGTCAGGCCGGCACCGTCGACGGCGCCTGGCACTCCGCCGGGGCGCTCTCCGCCGCGACATTAGGTCTCGCCGCTTCGAAAACCCTCCTCATCGTCCTCGCCCATCCGCGCGATCTCGACGCCTGGGCCGAGGATCTCGTCAGCTTCACCAGCGTTCGCCCACTCGTCTTCCCCGCCTGGGACACGCTCCCCTCCGCCGACACCGTGCTCGACGAGATCGGCGGCAATCGACTACGCATCCTGCGCCAGCTCGAACGCGATCAGCCGCCGCGATTTCTGCTGACGACGATTCAGGCGCTGCTGCAGCCCGTCCCCGACCGCGAGCAAATTGCCCGCAAAAGGCGATTGATTCGAGTCGAGCAAACGCTCCCCATGGAGAAGCTCGTACTCTGGCTCACCGAGCAAAATTTCCAGCCGATGACCGCGGTCGAGATGCCGGGCGAGTTCAGCCGGCGCGGCGGCATTCTCGACGTCTATTCGCCTGACGCCGAGGCGCCCTACCGTCTCGAGTTCGTCGGAGACGAGGTCGAATCGATCCGTCAGTTCTCGCCCGAATCGCAGCGCTCGCTCGGCGATTTAAAGGCAGTCGAGATCACCGCGCAGAACCAGGATCTGGCCGGCGCCGACGCCCTCCGCGGCCATCTGTGCGACTACCTCCCGCCCGGTTCCTGGACGTTGCTCGCCGAACTTGCCGAACTCGAGGAGCAAGGCAAGTCGTACCTGGAACGGGCCGCGAGCATCATCGGTCTCTTCTCGGTGCCGGGCGTGTTTCAACAGCTCATCCGCTTTCCGAACGTTCGGCTCTCGGCCATGCCGACCGCGAGCATGGAGACGACCTGCCATCTGCGCGTCGAGTCGGTGGAGCGTTTCAGCGGCGATCTCACGAAGGTGCGGGACGAACTCGACGCCGCCGCCGCCAGCGACTACGTCCTGATCGCCTGCCACAACGAGGCGGAAAAGCATCGGCTCGGCGAAGTCTTGAACGCCGGCAAGCTTGCGCAGGCTGGCCGGCTCGGCCTGGTCGTCGGCAAAGTCAACGCCGGGTTTCGCCTGGTCTTCGCCGGGGCCATCGGCGACGTGACCGGCATGGTCGTGCTCGGCGATCACGAACTCTTCCACCGCGAAATCACCCATCAAATTCTGCCGCGACGCCGACTCGAATCCAAGGCGATCGATAGCTTCCTCGAACTCCAGGAAGACGACCTCGTCGTCCATCTGAGCCACGGCATCGCCCGTTATCGCGGCATGCATCTCCTGGAAAAGGCGAAGCACAAGGAAGAGCACCTGATCCTCGAGTTCGCGGGGGGGACGCTTGTCTACGTCCCCGCGTCCAAGATCGACCTCGTGCAAAAGTACGTGGGCGGCGGCAAGACCGATCCCGAACTCTCGAAGCTGGGCGGAGCGAGCTGGGCCAAGAAGAAGGAACGCGTCGAAGCCGCCGTCATCGATCTCGCCAGCGACATGATCGAAGTCCAGGCGCTCCGCGCCGCCCAGCCCGGCACGGCGTTTCCCCCCGATTCCGACTGGCAGAAAGAGTTCGAGGCCGCGTTCCCCTATCAAGAAACGCCCGACCAGCTCACCTCGCTTGCCGAGATCAAAAAAGACATGCAGCGCACCCGGCCCATGGATCGCCTCATCTGCGGCGACGTCGGCTACGGCAAAACCGAACTCGCCATCCGCGCCGCCTTCAAGACCATCGACAACGGCAAACAGGTCGCCATCCTCGTCCCCACCACCGTCCTCGCCGAGCAGCACTACCGCACGTTTTCGCAGCGCCTGGCCGAGTATCCGTTTGCCGTCGAGACGGTGAGCCGATTTCGCAGCGCCGGCGAACAAAAGAAGATCCTCAAACGACTCGCGGCCGGGAAGGTCGACGTTATCATCGGCACGCATCGCCTGATCTCCAAGGACGTCGAATTCAAGAACCTGGGCCTGGTCGTCATCGACGAGGAACAGCGCTTCGGCGTCGAGCACAAGGACAAGCTCAAGAAGCTCCGGCAAACCGTCGACGTGATGACGCTGACGGCGACGCCGATCCCGCGCACGCTGCATCTTTCGCTTCTGGGCATCCGCGACATCAGCAACCTGGAAACGCCGCCCATGGGTCGGCTTGCGATCGAGACGCGCATCGTCCGCTGGGACGAGACGCTGATCCGCAACGCCATCAACCGCGAACTCAACCGCGAGGGGCAGATCTACTTCGTACACAATCGCGTCTACAACATTCTCGAGATCGCCGACAAGATCCGCGCGATCGTGCCGCAGGCGCGCATCGCCGTCGCCCATGGGCAGATGACGCCCGACGAACTCGAAGGCGCCATGGTGAAGTTCGTGCAGAAGGAGGTCGACATCCTGCTGGCGACGACGATCATCGAGAGCGGCCTGGATATTCCGAACGCGAACACCATCTTTATCAATCAGGCGGACAATTACGGTCTTGCCGATCTTCATCAACTTCGCGGTCGGGTCGGTCGATATAAACATCGGGCCTATGCGTACCTCGTGCTCGATAGCCAGCGCCAGCTCAGCGACAACGCGGGGAAACGGCTCAAGGCGATCGAGGAATTCTCCGAACTCGGCGCCGGCTTCAAGATCGCCATGCGCGACCTCGAAATCCGCGGCGCCGGCAACATCCTCGGCACCCAGCAAAGCGGGCACATCGCGGCTGTCGGCTACGAGCTGTATTGCCAGTTGCTCGAAGAGGCGGTTCGCCGGCTCAAGAACATGCCGGTCAAGACGCATCTGGAGGTCCACGTCGATCTCCCCTGGCAGGCGTATTTGCCCCGGGACTACGTGCCGGGGCAGAAGCAGCGGATCGAAGTCTACCGCCGACTCGCGCGGGTGCGGACGCTCGATCGGCTCGAAGATTTCCAGGTCGAATTGCGCGACCGCTACGGCGCGCTTCCCGAGCCGACGGTGTGGTTGATGCGGCTCGCGGAGGTCCGGCTGCTGGCGACCAAGTGGCACGTGCTTCAGGTCCATTTGGAGGGGAAGGGACTCGAGGACAATTCGAGTCCGATCGATTTGGTGCTGACGTACCGGAATCCGAAGAAGATGGAACGGTTGGCGAAGGGGAGCAAGGGGCGTCTGAAAGTCGTGGATGCCGAGAACGCCTATTTTCGCCTGCAGGCCGCGGAGCGGGAGCCGACGGGGCTTTATCGGTCGTTGCAAGTGCTCTTGCGTGAAGAGGCGGAGACGGTATAGTCGCGGCGCGAAGAGGTCGGCGAGGCAACAGAGCGCACGGAGGCGTTATGCGAGCTTGGATGCAAAAGCTGTCGTTGGGCGTGGTCGGATTGCACCTGCTGTGCAGCAGCGGCTGTCTGCAAGCGCAACCGGAATGGGTGCCTGGCCCGGGCCTGCTTTTGAATGACATCACGCAGACGGCGCCGGTCGCGCGGGGTCAGATGCCGGAGGTTTCGCAGATCGTGCCGCCGCCGCCCCCGCCGGGCTCGTTCGCGCCGATCGCGCCGCCGCCTCCCCCGCCGGATCTGCCGGCATTGGTGCCGCCGCCCCCCATGGTCCCCCCGGTCGCGCCGCCCCCGCCGGCCGAGTTCAAGCCCCTACCGCCGTCGGGCGACGTTCCCTTGCCGCCGATGCCGTCGATGCCGCAGGGCATCGCTCCGCCGCCGATGCTGCCGCAGGGCGTCGCCCCGCCTCCCGTTCTCCCGGCCAGCCTCCCGCCTGGAAATCCGCCGACCTCCGAAATCAAGCAGATCAGCCTCGATAAACTCAAGAGTTCGCGCGAACTCCAGGTTACCATCGTCGCCTGGGTCAACGGCATTCCCATCTTCCAGGACGAAGTCATCCCCCCCATCACCATGCCGATGGTGGAACGCTGGCAGAAGATGCAGCCCCAACTCGCCATGGAAGAGCAGCAGAAACTCTTTCGCAAGACTCTCGAAGAGATGGTCGAGAAAGAAGTCGCGTATCAGGACGCCGCGAATAAACTCCGCGCCTTCAATCCCAAGGCGCTTGATAAGCTCAAGGAATACGTCGAGACCGAGGTGGAGAAGTCGCTGAACAACGCCCGTCGGCAAACTCCGGCGCCTTCGGAAAAGAAACTCGAAGAGGCGACCCCGGTCCTGCGCCGCAAGCTCGAACGCGAGATCATCTCGAGCGAATTCCTGCGCTCGAAGATTTTCCCGCACATCAACATTCAACACGACGAAATCAAGGAATATTACGACACGCATCGCAACGAGTTCCAACGCGTCGAATCGATCGAATGGGAGAACGTCTTCATCCCGATCACCGCAGAGCGCGGCATCGCCGAGTGCCGATCGATGGCGGCGACGCTTCTGAAGACGTTGCAGCCGGGCGAAGGTTTTCGCAAGCTCGAGAAGTACAATGAAGGCCCGTCGAAAACCAACGGCGGCAAGGGGATCGGTTCGCGTAAGGGAGAGTTCGTCCCCGCCGAGGCGGAGCCGTACTTGTTGCAACTGAAGGACGGCCAGGTCGCGCCGCCGATCGAGATTTCCTCCGGCATCCACCTGGTGCGGATGGTCAAGAACGACGCCGGCGGCTTGCTGCCGCTGAACGAGGCGACGCAAACGCTGATCCGCAACAAGCTGCGAAACCAGATTTTCGAGCGCGAAATGAAGCGCATCTCGCGCGAACTCGTGGCCCGCGCCCGTGTCGAGTACGAGGATGTGAAATAGCGTCCTTGTCGAACCTCGCCCGAATCCGTTATGTATCCGCAAGGAGACTCTCATGAACCCCGACATCCGCAGACGCTTCGACGAGTTTACTAGCCGGCTCATCCTCTTGAGGGACAGTCTTTGACATCGTCGTCAAGAAAGCCGAGAAACAGCGCCTTACCGATCTGATGGGAGACGCCTCGTTCTGGAACAATCCGGAGCGGGCGCGCGAAACCATTGCCGCCACCAAGCCGCTCAATGGCCTGATCAATCCCTACGACGATCTTGTGAAACTAGCGGACGACCTCGCCGTCCTCATGGAGATGGTCCCCGAGGACGAAAGCCTCGAAGGCGAATTGCTGCGCGAACTGGCGCGGGCCGAGAAGACGCTCGAAGCCTTCGAACTCCGCGCCATGCTGAGTTCTCCGCAAGATCCCAGCGACGCATTCGTGCGCATCCAGGCGGGCGGCGGCGGCACCGAAGCCTGTGACTGGTCGCAAATCCTCCTGCGCATGTATACCCGCTGGGCCGAACGCAACGGCTTCGCCGTCGAACTCATCGACGAACTCCGCAACGAAGAGGCCGGCATCCGTTCCGCGACCGTCAAGATCACCGGCGAATACGCGTATGGAAATCTGCAGAGCGAGACCGGCGTGCACCGGCTGGTGCGCATCAGCCCCTTCGACGCCAACAAGCGCCGACACACGTCGTTCGCCGCCGTCGACGTCACGCCCGACATCGAGGGGACGATCACCATCGATATCCACGCCGACGATCTCAAGCGCGACACCTTTCGCAGCGGCGGCCCAGGCGGCCAGCATCAGAACAAAACCGAGAGCGGCGTGCGCTACACGCACATTCCCACCGGCATCGCCGCCGAGAGCCGTACCGAGCGCAGTCAGCACAAGAACGACGCCAACGCCATGGCGATGCTCAAGGCCAAACTCTACAAGATCGAGGAGCAGAAGCGCAAGGCCGAGGTCGAGAAACAGTACGACGAGAAGGGCGAAGTCTCCTGGGGCAACCAAATCCGCAACTACGTGATGCAGCCCTACACGCTGGTAAAGGACGTCCGCACCGAGACGCAGACGGCCCAGATTCAGCAGGTACTAGACGGCGACCTGGAAGCGTTCATCCAGGCGTACTTGCAAAAGAAGACGCAGCGCGATCATCAGAAGAAGTGATGCGATTCAACAAATGCCTAACCACAGAGGCACAGAGAGCACAGAGGAAGACGGGAAAGATTTCGAGTTCAATTTACTCGCATTTCTCTGTGCCCTCTGTGTCTCTGTGGTTAGGTATTTGAAGCTACCGCTTGATCCCTGTCAGATGCACGAGCATCTTGTGCCCGTCCTCCGTGAACTCCATCCGCACCAGCCGATGATACCCGTCGTACCACACGTCGGTCGTGCTCGGAATCCCCGTCACGCGGAAGTGATAGACCTTTGTCGGATTCCCCGCGATCGGCAACTGCTCCTGGCCCACGAAGTCGAGCTTGCCGAGGAAGTCCTTGCCGGTGTCGGTCTCGACGATCGGGATTTGTTTGTTGTGATACTTGACGTCCGCGAGCTTCCAGAAGCTGCTCGTCCAACAATCCTCGGCCAATAACTTGACCTGACCGTTGACGCTGACTTCGAGCCCTTGCGCGGTCGAACGGGCGACGACTTCCGTCTTGCGGGCGTTCTCAAGGACGTGCGTCTTGGCCGCGACCAGCTTGCCCGCCTTCCACCATTCTTCCGCGTCGAGTTGGAGTTTGTAGCTGAAGATGAGCTTTTTGACGGCGACCTTCACCTCGGCCTTCATGTACGAGGAGCCGTCGTCCTGCTGCACGATGGTCATGGTCGTGGAGCCCGATTCTTTGCCGTCGACGTGGATGGCGTACTCGCGCGTCTCGGCATCGCCGGCTGTCGCGGCGCCGGCGGCGAGAAAAATCATCCAGGTGAAACCGATGCGAATCATGAACGAACCCTCCATGGAAGCCGGACCGATCATAGAATAACCGCGGCAATTCGCCAAGACGAAATGCACGTCGCGCTCTGCAGGGAGTTCTCATGGCGGAACAAGATCCTCAAATCATCGCGGAACTGCTCCGGTGCGGCGACGAAAAACTCGCCAAGGAAATCTTCGACCAGTACCTCGACCGACTGGTCGGCATGGCGCGCAAGCGCATCAGCCAGCGTTTGGCGAGCCGAATCGATGCCGAGGACATCGTGCAATCGGTCTTCCGCACATTCTTCGTGCGCGCCCGTCAGGGGCAATTCGAGATCAACGACCCCGACGATATCTGCAAAATGCTCGCCCGCATCACGGTGCACAAGACGTTTCGCCAGGTCGCCCATCATCTGGCCGGCAAGCGTTCCGCCGCCCGCGAAACCGCGCAATCGGAAGACCAGCAGGAGTTGATTCAAACGTTAAAGGGCCGGGAACCGACGCCGGAAGAGGCGGCGGGACTGCTCGATCAGATGGAGCATTTTCTCGCGCAGATGAAGCCTGAGGATCGCGAGATCCTGGAGATGCGGATGCAGGGACACTCGTCGCAAGAGATTTCCGAGAAGCTCGGCATCTCCGACCGCAAGGTGCGCCGACTCATGGAACGCATCCGCGGCCAAGCGTCGAAGGATGACTGGTCGATACTTACCGAACCGGAAGGATGAGCGACGAACGAAGTCGTCCGTCGCTCGAGCCCATTTACGTCGGCTGTTGATTCGGCGCTGCCTGGATGCCCGCAGAGGGCGCGGTCGGCGGCGGTCCGCCCGCTTTCTTGGAATGCTCCGCCTCTTCCTTGGAATACAGCACCAACGCCGCCCCGGCGCCGACCAGCACGATGCCGACCAACAACTTCAAGTTGGGCATCTCGAAATGAAAGTTGAACGGTTCGCTGCCGGCGACCGAGAACTTCGGGTGCCACATCAGGCTGATGAGCGTGTTGAGCACTGGCGCCAGGGCGAAGATCACCGGAGCGATGTACATGCGGAAGGCGCCTGCCTCGCGGAGACCGTAGGCGTTGATCGCGGCGCGGTTGGCGAGGATGACGCACAGGGCGCCGACCGCTCCGGCAACGCCCGCCAGGGTGGCGAAGGTCACGCCGTAGGGGGTCCACTTCTCCGGCAAGGTGGTCGCCGGATCGACCGCGAAGACGCCCAGCGGAAACAAAATGGCGATCAAGAAGTACGCCACGCCCACGCACAGGAAGGACGCATACGCCTTCTGCCCGAGCCCGGCGATGCCTTGCTGCACCAGCGGAACGTACGTCCCCCAGGCCAGGCCTGCCAGGACCGCGAACACCAGCCACATGTGCTTTTCCATGAATCCCCCTCGGCGAATTTCGGATGCAAGCGAAAAAAGCCGAACCCGGTCGCAGGTTCGGCTCTCGGCGATCAATCCCCAATGTTTACTTCTTGCCGGCGGGAGCGGCTGCCGCCTCTTCACCCTCCGCCGCCTTATCTTCCTTCTTCTTCGCCTTCTTCACGATCGCCTTCACGACCTTTACCTTCGGCAATCCGAACGGGCTCGTGCCGTCAGGCCAGCGTTCCTCTTTTTGCAGCTGCAAAATGCGCTCGCCGCGCTGCAGAACGTTGCGGGCACGCTGAAGCGAATCTTTTCGGCGTAGACTTTTATCGATCGACATGGCTAACCTCGGGAGGACGTCAAAAACGCAGTTCATAATCATAGAGAAAACCGCGTTCCAGGCCAGACGGCCTGCGCCATTCCTGCGAAGCCCGGAGATCCCGCATGCCGCTGCCGCTCGTCATCGCCACCCGCAACGCCAAGAAACGAGGCGAAATCCTCGAGATCCTGCACGGCCTCGACTTCGAACTACGCGATCTCTCCGCCTATCCGGACGCGCCCGAAGTGGTCGAGGACGGCACGACTTTCGCGGAGAATGCGGCCAAGAAGGCGTCGCAAACCGCCCGCGCCGTCGGCCAATGGACGCTGGGGGAAGATAGCGGCCTGGTCGTCCCCGGTTTGGGGGGCAGACCCGGGATCTATTCCGCGCGCTACGCCGGCAAGCAGGGGGACGACGAGGCGAACAATCGTCGATTGCTGGCGGAGTTGGCGCCGCTGCCGAAAGACCGTCGGGCCGCGTACTACGTCTGCAGCGCCGCGCTCGCCGCTCCCGACGGCACGATCCGCGCCGCCGCCGAGGGACGCTGTCACGGCGTGATCCTCGAAGATTACCGCGGTCAGGGGGGCTTCGGCTATGATCCGCTCTTTTACCTGCCGGAGTTCCACAGCACCTTCGGCGAACTCAGCGCCCGCGTCAAACACGCCCTCAGCCATCGCGCCCGCGCCCTGGAACAACTTCGGCCGATCTTGCGCCGAACGCTACTTGGCAGCCCGTAGGTCGAAGCAGACCAGCTGCGTGTGATTGCGGCAGTAAAGCCTGCCGTCCAGGAGCAGCGGCGCGGTTTCGCATTCGAAGCCGCCGGCGCCGCTGAAGATCACCGCCTTGCTCAGGATCTTGGGACCGGTCGGCCCAAGTTCCGCGATCGTCAGGTGTCGGCGGGCGTCGATGGCGATCAGCTTGCCGTCGGCGATCACAAACCCGCCGCCGCTGTTGTTGGTGACGCCCAGCTCCTTCGTTCTCCAGCGTTCCTTGCCGGTCCGCAGATCGAGGCTCCAGAACGTGCTCTTCTCGTCGAAGGCATAAACCGCGTCGCCCCAGATTGCCGGCGACTGAAACCAGTGGCACCACTGCGTGTTCTTCCACAGGAACTGCGGCTTGCCGTTCTGCACGCGAAAGCCCGCCGAGCCCGCGGTGCCGGCGGCGACGCTGCCGTACGCCTTGTGAATGGGGACGACGATGACGTCGCCGGCAATCGCGGGGGAGGCGGCCATGTCCTCGGCGTCAAAGCCGACGTCGCGCAGGTCGAACTTCCAGCGCGTCTTGCCGTCGCGCGGATTGATTCCGAGAAGGTATCGGCCGGTGAGATGCACGAGCGTTTTGAGGCCGGCAAAATCCGCGAGGACGGGGCTCGACCAGGCGCTGGCGCCCTCGGTGTTGCGCCAGATTTCCTTGCCGGTCTGTTGATCGAAGGCGAGGAGGACGCCGCCGGTGACGGGATAGGGGCCGGCCCTGGGTTCGAACGCAGGACCGCCTCCCTTTGGTTTCAGTCCGAGGATGGCGGGGACGATGATGAGATTTTCGTAAGGCGTGGGACTGAGTTGATAGCCGTAGGGGCAGGGCCTTCCCGGGAGATCCTTCATGAGATCTCTGCTCCAGAGGGGTTGGCCGGAGCGGGCGTCGACGCAGCCGAGGTTGAGGCCGGCGCCGTAGGTGAAGACGCGGTTGCCGACGAGGGCCGGGGTTCCGCCCGCGGGGTTGCCGCTACGTTTGACGCTGGCGATCTCATAGGTATGTTGCCAGAGGACGGCGCCGGTCTCGGCGTCGAGACGTGCGAGCGATTCGCGCTGGAGGTTGGCGGGGTCGGTGGAGAAGAGAAAGAGGGCGCCGCCTTGCACGATGGGGCTGGAGAACCCCCGACCGACCTTGGCTTCCCAGAGTTTCTTGGGGCCGGATTCCTCGAAATGAGCGTTCCAGCCGCGTTCGAGCGAAACGCCCGTCCCTTGCGGGCCGCGCCATTGCGGCCAGCCGAGTGCGTCGGGGTTTTGTGCCCGGGCGGTGTTGCCGACGGAGAGAAGCACGACCAGATAACACGTTCGCTTTAGTGCGGTTGGCATGAGTCGTTTCTCCCGTTTCGTACGGTTTCGGTACAATCTCATAGCAACATACTATAGGGCCATCCACATGTCCGAACCAAAGCCGAACCAACTTCAAGATTACGACGACTCGGAGATCGACCCAAGGGATGCTTATCGCGCCATGGATCTCGCGTTCGCCAAGATCTGGGACGATCCGAAAATGTCAGACTACGACGACTACGAACAAATGAAGCGACAGACCTAACGACCAAACTTACCTGCCGGGGTCGCTCGCGCGCAGCGAACTCGGAAAACAAGAAATGCCGCCCCGATCAGGTGCCGCGTCTTGTTCGCCGGCGGCCGCTCTCAGAAGAATTCAACGATCTTCCAATAAAGCCCGTCTTGCTCGTGGTGTTTGATAATGATCGGCCAGTTTTCGTCGTCGATGACCGACAATTCGCATTCATAAAGATTGCCAGCGCAATGCAGAACGGGCAATACAATTTTTCTGCCTTCGACCATGATAGCTGATTGCCCTGTCCCCTTGACGGATACCCTGCTGACTTCGTTCGACCACTCGAACGTGAAATCCGCCGTTCCCTTGTTTTTCAGCGAGCCAAAAACCTCACGGCTGAAAAGAAAGGAGGGCAGGTCCGTCGTGATGAGACTCGGAAGTTCGTACGAATCTGTGGTTGACGCGTAGCCTTGGCTGAGGACAATATGCCTCTTTGCCGATTCGAGTGCCTCGGGCGAAAACCACAGGTCTCGCACAGCACCGGCACCCTCGTAGTGAACGCAAATGTTGCCCGCTTTCGTTACTGAAAACCAGTACTCATCGATGACATTCGCGTCAGCCATCTCATAGCGCAGCTTCCTTTGAATGAGCTCCTCGGTAACAGCATTGCCTGGCATGTTCGGGCCATCGCTTTCCGACAACCAAACCGGCGAACGCGGGTGCGCCGATCGATTTTAGCACCCGGCGAGCCAGGTTGCGTTAGCGCCTGGAGAATCCGTAGTACCCGGACGAACCACTATCCTCCAGGCGCTAACGCAACCTGGCTCGCCAAAATCCGTTGGCGCTTCCCCGAACGCCTACAGCAACTCGCGCAGCTGCCGGGCGTAGCGCGGGATCGCCACCTTCGGATCCTCGGCGGCTTCATACTCCAGCACGATGTAGCCGCGATAGTTGAGCTTCCGCAACATCTCGAACTTGCGCTTGAGATTCGCCTCTTCCGGCTTCTGTCCGGGCCTGCGAATCTCCGTCTTCATCTGCACCACGACGGCGTACGGCGCCAGACGTTCGAGGTCGGTGTAGGGATCTTCCGTATGGAAGTTACCGGTGTCGAGATTGACGCCGAACCACTCGCTCTTCACCCCCTGCACGATCGCCAACGTTCCCTCGGCGGTCGCCGTGATGCCGCCGTGGTTTTCCAGGGCGAGAATGACGCCGAACTGGGCCGCGTGGTCGCATGCTTCCTGAATGGCGTCGATGCAGCGCGTGCGGGCTTGCGCCTCCGTGCTGCCGGTCGGGATGGCGCCCGCGAAGATGCGCATCGTCTTGCCCCCCAGACGCGACGTGATCTCCGTCCAGCGCTTGACGTGATCGACCTGCGCCTTCCGCGCATCTTCGTTCGCCAAACAAAAATCGCTGCGGATTGCGGTGCCGGAAATGTCCATCCCCAGACGCGTCGATCGGCCTTTGAGGGCGGCGAGGTACGCGTTCGTGGTCTCCGCAAAGTAATAGCCGGTCAGTTCGACGGCGTCGAACGGCAGGCCGGCGGCGTGGTCGATGAAGTCCAGCAGCGTCATCGCCGGCTTGGGTTGCTTGAGGTCCAGAAGCTGCCGCAGCGAATACGCGGCCAGGCTCAGCTTCATCTGCGGCCGACCGGTGCGGCGAATCGGTTCGATGGCGCTCGCGCTCCCCGCGACCGCGCCGACGGCGAGCGACGTTTGCATAAAGACGCGACGATTCATGTTGGCATCTCCCGGGCGAAGTGGTCTGCGGACTAACCTATGACCCGCTATACTCAATGGGAAGAACGATCCTCACAGGAGCAACTCGTGCGAACGCTGTATCTCGATGCGGATGCGTGCCCGGTCAAGAGCGAAGCCTACCGCGTCGCGGAGCGTTACCAGATGCGCGTCGTGGTCGTCGCCAACGCCACGCTGCATGTGCCCGCCAGTCCGCTCGTGGAGTTGGTCGTTCGTCCCGGCTTCGGGACGGCGGACGACTGGATCGCGGAGGAGGCGGGGCCGGGCGATATCGTGGTGACCGCCGACATTCCGCTGGCCGCACGCTGTCTGGAAAAAGGAGCGATCGCGCTGGGGCACAAGGGGAGTGCGTGGACCGAGGACGACATCGGCGACGCCCTGGCCACGCGCGAGCTGCGCGAGCACATGCGACAATCGGGCCTGCACACCGGAGGCCCGGCGCCGATGACGCCCAAGGATCGGTCGCGGTTCTTATCGAAACTGGATGAGGCGATCAACGCGGTTCGGCGCGCGCATCCGGAGGCGAAGGGCTAATTCTGGGCGCCGGCCGGCGTACAAATCGGCTGGTACGTTTCGCTTGCCAGCGCCTCGCGCGGCGAGAAGTATTTGACCAGGCGCACTTCATTGCCCGATTCGTTGTACGCCATCTCGTCGACCAGGCCGCGGGACATCAAGATGCCGAACCCGCCGTCGCGGATCCCCAGGGCTTCGCGCACCATGAGATGAGCGACCGGATCTTCCGACTGGGCGGCGTGCGGCAAATTGGCCGGATCGAAGCCGGGGCCCGTGTCGCGGATCGCGATCGTGACCTTGTCCGCGTCGATCTTGTAATGCACCGTGACGATGCGATCGGATTGCTTCTGATGGCCCCACTCGATGGCATTGGTCCCGAGTTCGCGCACTGCCGTCGTGAGCTGCCGCGCCTGCTGTTGCGTCAAACCCGAGTAGAGAAAGAGCGAACCGAGCAGGTGATTGAGTTCTTCCAGGAGATGCGGATCGCTCTGCAGGCGGAAACAAATTTCGCCGTGGGTGCCGTTCTTTTGCAGATCTTCTTGCCAGGCGACGGCTTCCTGGACGGCCCGCTTGAGATCTTCGGAGGAGAAGGGCTTGGTGAGGTAGCGATTGGCGCCGACCTCGAGGCCGCGAATGCGCTCCTCTTGATGATTGAGCGCGGTCACCATGACGATGGGAATGAGATTGGTTTCGCGGTTGAGCTTGAGCGTTTCCGAAAGCGTGTAGCCGTCGATATCGGGGAGCATGAGGTCCAGGAGAACGACGACGGGGCGATGCTGGCGCACCCAGGAAATGACGTTCTTGCCTTCGTTGAGGACCGTCGGTTCGTAGCCCCAGCGACGCAGATGCTCGCCCAGGAGCATGCCCAGTTCCTTCTCGTCCTCGACGACCAAAGCCTTTCGCATGACCCGAACCCTCGGGGGGGAGAGGTAACGGCAGCAATCGCGTCGCCCACTGAAGTAAAGACGTTCGCGACCTTCATTCTTTCACGACGCCTGGGCAGCGTCAAGCAGAATGGGCGGCAACGTCATTTACGCTGGCCGATCAGTTCCAGTCGGCCCATGAGGTCGCGCAGGTCTTCCTCGATCTCTCGGGCGACGCCTGGATCCATTTCACGGATCTTCTGAAGCGCTTCCTTGAGTTTCAAGCCTTCCTCGGACAGTTCGCCGATCTCGCGCGACAGGTCGTCGAGGTTCTTCTTGTTGCGCTTGGCGAACTCGTCCTTGTCCTCTTCACTCTTCTTCTGAGCGAATTTCTGCGACTTGGAGGATTGCGCGACGATCTTCGAGACGAAGCTCTCGCGATTCTCGTTACCCTTGTCGTCGCCCTTGAGCTTCTGGATCAAGTCTTTCACTTTCTTGACGCTGTCGGTGTTGAGTTTGCCGTCTTTTCCCTTGGCGGCTTCTTCAAGTTCGGTGCGAATGTCTCCGATGGTCGTTCGGCTCGCTTTGATCTCATTGGTGAGATTGACGAGGATCTCTTCCCGTTCGTCTCCCTTGCAGCCCGTAATTCCCGCCAGGAGGGCCAAGGTCCAACACATCAACCAACTCCTCGTCATAACTATCTCCTTGGATCGGCCGGGAGCCGGATCGCTCAAAGTTCCGTCGTGAATAAAAGGATTGTAGGAACTGGACATCGGGAAGGGAATGGCTCGCCCGGTTTGCGGAATCTTCTTTCTTTCGCCGGGGCCAAAGCCGTAAAATGAGCGTATATTCTTTTCCCCAATCCACATCGAGGTATGGACATGTCACTCATGGATTCCTTCAAGAACATGACCGGAATGAACGGCGGCGGCGATAAAGACAAGTCGGCCGGCGTTTTCGGCGCCATCCAATCCGTCATTCAGCAACAAGGCGGTCTGGGGGGTCTGGTGGAAAAATTCAAACAGTCCGGCATGGGCGATACCGTCAACTCCTGGATCGGCCTGGGCAAGAATCAAGACGTCTCCGGTTCCCAGCTCGAGAAAATCCTCGGCTCCGAGCAGGTCAAGGCGATTGCCGAGAAGCTCGGCATCGACCCGAAGGCGGCGGCGGAACAGGTGGCGGGGATGCTCCCCAAGATCGTCGACAAGCTGACGCCGACCGGCGACGTACCGCCCGAGGGCATGGTGAATCAGGCGCTGGAGATGCTCAAAGGGAAGGTGTGAAGGATCTTGAGGTGGCGTTTTGGGAAGTGAAGGAGGAACCGGCGTGGCGGCGTTCAGGGTTTCCCGCGGGAGCGAACCATCCCCATGGTTTTGACAGATCGCGAGTCGCCTTCTGAACGCCGCCTCGCCGGTCTCCTTGGCCGGGGGAAACGTAGAGTGCGCCCGAACTTGCGCGCGGGTTTTACACCGGGGACCTACCTTGGAAAAACAACGATATACTGCACGCGGCGGAGAATGACGCTCTCGTTCCCGGGCTCTGCCTCGCAGACCAATATCCCACGCAAAGCCATTCCATTTCTAGCCAGCACGCAAATGCGAGGCAGAGCCTCCGGGCAGTGCGTTCCCGGGCAGAGCCCGGGAACGAGAGTATTAATGTTCCCCGCTCGCGGTATAAATGACGGCAGGGGACCGAGGTAGGCACATGACGACGATTTCAATTCCGATATCTGAAGAACGTCTCGCCGTATTAAACGCCTGGGCCGAGCAGTCCGGCCTCACGCCTGAAGAGTTCTTGCGCCGGCGCGTCGATCAGCTCCTCGAGAAACCGGACGATCAATTTCAGCGTGCGGCGGAATACGTTCTCAGCAAGAACAATAAGCTCTATCAGCGGTTTCTTAGCCCGCTCGAGCCGCCAGGTTCGTGACGAAACACTACCCACATTTCCGTGACCGGCCGCTAAAATGACGGACAGAATTTCCAGCGATTTGTCCCCGAGATACGCGATGAAAGCGTTTGCTCCCCTCTGCGTCGTGCTCGCCTGCGGCTTCCTCCATGCCGACGAGGGTTACGACAAAACTGTGCGTCCCTTCTTCGTCAAACATTGCCTGGAGTGCCACGGCGATAAGAAGGCGAAGGGCGATCTGCGTCTCGATTCGCTCAAGCCCGATCTCGCGACGCCCGCCGAGTCGCAGCGCTGGAGCGACTTGGCAGAGCGAATCCGGTCCGGCGAGATGCCCCCCAAAAGTCGGCCGCGACCGGCGCCGGGCGAGATCGAGCCGGTCCTGAAATGGATCGAAGCTCAGGTCCAGACCGCAGAGGCCAAACGACGGGCGCTCGAAGGCCGGGCGGCGATCCGTCGGCTCAATCGCGTCGAGTACAATCACACACTCCAGGATTTGCTCGGCATCGAGGTCGATTTGACGTCGTTGCTCCCCGAGGACGCGTCGGTGCAGGGATTCGACAACGTCGATGCCGCCCTGTCGCTGTCGCCGGTGCTCATCGAGCAATACTTGGCCGCTGCGGACGCGGCGCTCGACGCCGCCATCATCCGCGGCCCCAGCCCCGACTCGAAGATACGAAAGTTTATTTATAAAGAAACCAAGAGCATGAAGAACTCGATCAAGGGAGGCAGCTTCGTCAGCGAGACCGATGACGCCGCCCTCTTGCAGCACGACGGCTACACGCCCTACTCCGTCGCCGAGCTATGGAACTCCAAGCCGGGCAAATACCGCTTCCGCATCTCGGCCTACGCCCACAAGAGTCAGGGCAAGCCGGTGACGATGGCGGTCTATGTCGGCAACTTCTTCCCCAATTCGAACAAGTCGCATCTGGTGAGCTACTTCGACGTGCCGGCCGAGATGCCGACCGTCATCGAGTTCTACGACCGCTTCGAAACGGGGGGCTGCACCGTCAAGCCGGTCCCGGTCGGCCTGGGCAACGCCTGGCGCAACGACGGCAAGATCGGCGAACGGCCGGGCCCCTGGCTCGCGGTGCAGTGGATCGAAGTCGAGGGCCCGCTTGCCGACCCGTGGCCGCCGACCAGCCATCGCCGACTCCTGGGCAACGGCGTCGCGACGCTCGCCGACGCTGACAAGCTGCTCGCGGAATTTCTGCCTCGCTGTTTCCGCCGACCCGTGCCCCAGGCGGAACGCGCGTCGTTCGTGGCCCAAGTCAAACAACGCGTCGATGCGGGCAAGACGTTCGAGCAGGCGATGCGATACGCGTACAAGGCCGCCCTGTGCTCGCCGCACTTTCTCTTCCTGGCGCATGAGGAAGTCGGCTCCGGGCCGGCGAAACGGCTCAGCGACATTGCCCTCGCCTCCCGGCTCTCGTACTTTCTGTGGAGTTCGATGCCCGACGAGCTTCTCATGAAGCTCGCGGTCGCCGGCGCCTTGCACGAACCGAAAGTGCTGCGTGCCGAGGTCGAACGAATGTTGCGCGACCCCAAGGCGGATCGCTTCACCGAACACTTCACCGGCCAATGGCTGGCGCTGCGGAACATCGAATTCACGACTCCCGATCGCCGACTTTATCCCGACTTCGACGACTACTTGCAATGGTCGAGCCTCAAGGAAACGAAACTCTTCTTCGAGAAGATTCTGCGGGAAGACCGCAGCGTGCTGGAATTCGTCGACTCCGACTGGGCGATGCTCAACGACCGTTTGGCGAAGCTCTACGCGATTCCGGGCGTCGAAGGCGGACATTTCCGCAAGGTCGAACTCAAACCGGAATGGCGACGCGGCGGCGTGCTGACGCAGGCGAGCGTGCTGCGCGTCACCGCGAACGGCACCAACACGTCGCCGGTCGTTCGCGGCGCCTGGGTGATGGACCGCATCGCGGGCCGTACGGTCCCGCCGCCGCCCCCGAACATCCCCGCGGTGGAGCCCGACATCCGCGGCGCCGTCACCATCCGCGAGCAGCTCGCCAAGCATCGCACGCAAGCCGAGTGCGCCTCGTGCCACGCCAAGATCGATCCGCCGGGATTCGCCCTGGAGAACTTCGACGTCATCGGCGGCTACCGCGACCGTTACCGCATCACGCCGTTGCCCAAGGCGAAGGCGGACTGGGTGAACCTCGAGACGTCGCAAGGGACGCGCCGCATCGCGCTGGGCCTGAAGGTCGATGCCGGGGATGTGATGCCGGACGGCCGAAAGTTTGCGGACATCAACGAGTACAAGAAGTTGTTGCTCTCGGAGCCGGAGCCGATCGTGCGCGGCCTGGCGAGCAAGTTGGCGGTGTACGCCACGGGCCACCGCATCGAGGGGGGCGACCGCGCGGCCCTGGAAGCCATCGCGGAGCGAACGCGGCTGCGCAGTTACGGGTTTCGTTCGTTGATCCACGAAGTGGTGCAGAGCGAGTTGTTCTTGAGGAAGTGAGACCGCGAAAGCCCCGGGGTGAGGTACTCCGAACCCCGGGGATAGTTCGGGCGTGCGTAAATCCCCGGGGTTCGGAGTACCTCACCCGCGGGGCTTGAATCTTTTCTTGCTGCGGCAAAGTAGTCGGGTAGTTTTCTGTTGGGTGCGCCTTGAAGACCGTCCTCATACCCTGCCGAGTCCCTTGGGCGATCTCGCCTTCAATGAGCGGAGTTACCTTGGTTCATCGCGAAACCGACGTGGAACCAGAGTGCTCGGTTGTGTTTGGTGGCGGTAGGCTGCGAGACGAGGGAGGAACCGATGATCGCCGAATCGAAATTACCTTCAAGTTCTGCTATTTTTCTCGCACCGGCCCACATTCGGACTCCGAAGGCGTTGAGGCGATCGACTACGAGATGGCCGAAAAGTTTGATGGCCCTTGGCAGGGATACTTAGAGTGGCGTAGAAAGGAATGGGAGCGAACCGGAATGTGTCCCGATTCCGGTTTTTATGTCGCGAGTCAGTCTGCCTGGCTGCAGAGCTTACCAGATTTCTTTCGAGAGAACTATTGGCACTATGTGGTGGATGGTCGCGACGGCTATGTGGAGTTGATTGCCAAAAACTTCAAGTGGCGCGAGTGGATATGGAAAGACTGTCACCGTGATGAGGCAGTTCGGCTCGGTCCCGCAATAGGCGAGGGCGAAGGAGTCGCTTGATTGCGAATATGCTGCGAACCAGGCGTTCAACAGTTCGGTCCCGAATTGCTATGTTTCGCGGCATGAAGTCCTTGGAGCGGCCCCGGCAAGTTAGCCGGTGCGTTCAAGAGCAAACCCGTTTGACCAGGAGTTGCCCCGTGTTCAGCCCACTGAATCGCCGAACCTTCCTCCGCTCCGCTGGCGCCGCCCTCGCGTTGCCGCTGCTCGACGTCATGGGGCAAGCGACCGCTCCGCCGCGGCCGCGGCGCATGGTCGCCCTCTGCACCACGCTCGGCATCTACCCCGAAAACCTCTACCCCGCCCGCGCCGGCCGCGATTGGGAACGCACGCCCTACCTCGATCCGCTCTGGGATCTCCGCAACGATCTCACGCTCGTCTCCGGCTCCTCGCATCCCGAAGTCGACGGCGGACACTCCTCCGAGGCGTCGTACCTCACCGCGGCGCCGCACCCGGGAAGCTCCAGCTTCCGCAACACCATCTCGCTCGATCAGTTCGCCCTCGAACGCCTCGCCCCCGATACCCGCTTCGGCTCGCTCACGCTCTCCACCAGCAGCGCTACCAGCCTTTCCTTCTCCCGCAGCGGCGCCATGCTCCCCGCCGAAGATCGACCCTCCCGGCTCTTCACCAAACTCTTCGTCAACGGCACCCCCGCCGAGATCGAGCTGCAGATCGAGCGCCTCCGAGAAGGCCAATCGATCCTCGACGGCGTCTTGCCGCAGTCCCGACAGATGCAGGCCAAGATGAGCCTGCGCGATCGCCAGCGGCTCGACGAATACCTCGCCGCCGTGCGCGACGTCGAACAACGCCTGCTCCGCGCCCAGGCCTGGGCGCGCCGGCCCAAGCCGACCGTCACCATGCGCCCGCCGACCGACGTCGTCAATCATGCCGACGTCATCGCCCGCACCCGGCTCATGTACGACCTCATGCACCTCGCCCTGCAGACCGATTCAACCCGGCTCATCACGCTCAAGATCAATGGTCACAACTCCGTGCCGCCCATCGACGGCGTCACCCAGGATTGGCACAACCTCTCGCATCACGGCCGGGATCCGGAGAAGGTGAGCCAACTTCGCATCATCGAGCGCGATCAGTTCCGCGCGTTTACCGAGTTCCTCGTCAAGGTGAAACAAACCGAGGAGGCCGGCAACAATTTGCTTGACCGAACGATGATCTTGTACGGTTCGAATTTAGGGAATTCGTCGAGCCACGACACGCGCAACATGCCGATCTTGCTCGCCGGCGGCGGCTTTCGGCACGGCCAACACCTGGCGTTCGATCAGGCGCACAACACGCCGCTCTGTCGGCTGTTTGTCTCGATGCTGCAGCGGTTGGAAGTGCCGGTCGACGAGTTCGCCTCGGGCCGCGGCCGGCTGCAGGGCCTCGAGTTGGCGTGATCGACGATCTTGTGAAATGCCTTTCCGAGCCGGAAGCGTGAGCGACGATGCGGCTCGAAATCGTCGCTCACGCTTCCGGCTCGGAAAGATCCTACTTAAGAGTTGCCAGGTACGCCACCAGATCGACCAGCTCGCGCCGGCTCAAAAGCAGCTCCTGCCCCTCGGGCATGATCGACAGCTTCTGCACGCTGCGTTCGTCGACGTCAGCCTTGGCGATCTTCTCGTCCTTGTCGAGGTTGAGCACGCGTAGGTGCGTCCCCTCATCCTTGACCAGCCCCGCGTACGTCTTGCCCGATTTGCTCACAACCACTTCCGTCTCGAAGCCGGTCTTGATAATCTTCGACGGATACAGGATCGACTCGACTAGGTAATCGGTCTTCTGAGCGGCGATCCCCTTGAGCGACGGCGCGAGCGGCGTATTCTGCGTGACCGCGGTATGACACTTGACGCACGCGGAACGGTCGAAGACTTGCTTGCCGTGCAAGGCTCGCAGGGCGCGGTCTTCCGGCTTCAGCTTGACGAAGTCGGCCAGCGTTGATTTCGCGAGGGTTTCTTTGTCAAGGGCGAGCGGCATCGGGCCGCTTTTTGCTTGTAAGTCGATCAAAACTTTGCTGAGATCGTCGTCGAGATCCGGATGGTTCCCGTTCAAAAAGGCGACCTTCTCGGCCAGGAAGGAGTGCATCTCCGGGTTCCCCTTGAAACGCCGCCACCAGCGTAGGCCTTCGGTCAAGAGGAATGAGTCTTCACCGACGAGCAGCTTCTTCCACTGTTCCGCCGCCGGCTTGGTCTCGATGTTGGCGATGACGGCGAGGACGTCGCCGCGGTCGTCGTTCTTGAGGTTATTGGCGAAAACGAGCGGCCAAAGGTCGTCGGCAAGGCTCGCAGCCTTCGTGCCGAACTTACGGGCGACGTTGAGCCCCGCGGCGCGAACTTGCGGCTGTCCGCTGCGGATCGATTGGCCCAGGTGCTTGAGAGCGAAAGCGGTCGGGCCGTCGGATTCGAGGAACTCCAGGAAAACGACCTGGTCCTCGGTCTTGCTGAGCGTGACGGCGCCCATCTCGACGCTTTCGATGAACTTCTTGCCGAGCTTGGCGATATCACCCGTGACGCCGCCGACCTTCGACTTCATGACGAGGATCGCCTTGGCGGTGTGCGCCGGGCTCGTCTCGGGACGCAGCGTGAGCTTGAGCAGCGCGGCGCCGAGCGAGGCGTCGCCGTTCATCTGCGCGACTTGCAGGGCGAGGTCGAGATCGATCGATCCCGGAGTCTCCAGGACTTGGGCGAGGCTGGCGAGGGCGGTCTTCTTCGAGTCGAAGCCTTCGAAGCAGGCGACGTCGATGGCGATGAGCCCGGCCAGCCGCATGTTGGCGTCTTCGCTGGCGAGGGCCTTGCTGAAGTGATCGGGCCCGCCGTGTTTGGCGAGATGCCACGCGGCTTCGTAGCGCAGATGAGCATCAGCCGCGGCGCCGTTGACGAGGGCGTCAAAGAGAACGTCGGCCGAGGCGAGCGCGATGCCAGCTTCGACGCGGACTGCGGGGTCAGCGTCCTTGGCGAGCTTGGCCGCGACTTCTTTCATGCCGTCAATCTTGTACCGGCGCATGAGGTTCATGGCGAGACGACGCACGCGCCAATCGGAATGTTCGGCGCCCGCTGCGATACTTTCGAGCGCGTTCTCCCCAGTGGGCAACATGCCCCATAGAACCCGTGCCGAAGTTATGGGATCTGCTTGGCGAATCGTAATGATTCCTCGCTTCGGGGTGAACTCCGGCAGTCGATCCTTCCCCGTGTACTTCACGCGCCAGATGCGGCCCGTCATGTCGCTCTCGTCGTCGCGGCCGTACCAGTCGGCGATCAGCAAGTTGCCGTCCTGATCGAGCGCGATGTGGCTGGGGCGAAAGTACGGGTCCTTGCACAAGACGAACGGCTCCTTCTTGACGATGTTGTTGCGGTCGTCGGGGACGAAGCGGAAGATGCCGCGGTTGAGACCCGGGAAGCCGTGGCCGCCCCAGTTGCACACGAGCAGGCTCCCTTCGTACGCCTTCGGATACGCGGCGCCGTAGTAACGCATGAGCTGCGTGTCGGCGCCGCGGTGCAGCTCGAAGCAGGGCGGAGCAAGTGGGTTTTTGCCGTTGAGCCAGGCGGCGTCCTGCGTGCGCGAGTAGCAATGGTAATCGACGCCGTCGATGACGCGGACGAAGCGGTTCGGGTTGCCTTCGCCGTTGGACAAGACCCAGAGCTGGCCGAACGGGTCGTATTCGAACGAGTACGGCACGCGCAGGCCGTGGACGAGACGCTCCATCTTGGAGCCGTCGGGATTCATGCGGACGATGATGCCCGAGCCGCCGCGGCCCGACATCTTGACGTCTTCAGGACCGCGCAGGTCGATCTGATGGTTGCCGACGCTCAGGTAGAGTTGGCCGTCCGGGCCCCACTCGGTCACGAACAGGCCGAACGGGTTCCAGGCCTTGTTCTTGTCGGTGACGATGGTCTTCTTGTTGGTCGCCGGGCCCTTCTCGTTGAGGTCGTACGTGTAGAGGAACTGGCACGACGAGACCCAGATCTTGTCGCCCTTGATCGCCAGGCCCATGGCGGGATCGTCGAAGCCCTCGGCGATCAGCGTGCGGGTGAACTTGCCGTCGGCGCCTCTATCGAGGCGGACGATCGGGTTGGTGAACGGCTTGATCGGCGAACCCTTGGGGCCGAAACGGTAGGTATGGCTTTCGCTGACGTAGAGCCGACCCTTGTCGTCGGTGGTGATGGCGACGGGGTTGATGAGCAGCGGATCGGCCACGACGAGTTCGACCTCGAAGCCTTCGGGGACGATGAAGTTTTTCTGTTGCTCTTCGGGCGTCTGGCGATCCTTGATCTTGGGATCGGCGACGGCGAAGGTGAAGTCGGGGACGGACTCGGTCTTGCCGCCGGTGCTGGCGGCCCCCTTGCCGCCCCAGGGCGCGGTGGCGCCGCCGAGGCCGAGCTCGGACGCCTTGGCCCAGGCGGCGTCGTCGAACGCGAGCTTGTTCCAGTCGGCCGGGGCGTTCTGCGTGATACGATTTGCGTTGGAGGTGATGACGTCGATCGGCTTCTTGCCGCCGATAGCAAGACGCGCGATGACGCCGGCGACGCCGCCTTGATTGCGTGCTTCAATCGCGAGGACGTTTTTGCCGACGACGAGTTGCTTGAGGACGTCGTGAACGCCCGGGGCTTGCCATTCGCTGCCGGCGCCGACCTTGACGCCGTTGATCCAGGCGACGTAGGCGTTGTCGGCCGCGATGCGCAGCTCCGCCTTCGTGGGCAGGGCGTCGAGATCGAAGGCAAGGCGCAGGTAGCGCGGGTCGTTCGTCTGCTGCGCCTTGTTGCCCTGGGGGGAATCCCAGACCCACTGGGCCGTGCCCCACTGGGCGTGAGCGGTGGAGGCGACGAGCCACGCGGCGAGGAGCAAGATGTTTTTCATGCGTCATTCCGGAAGAAGTAAATTCGCGATTGATCCGAGCCGGAAGCGTGAGCGACGATCTTCGCAGGTTCGTCGCTCACGCTTCCGGCTCGGAAATTCCTACTTCGCGCCAATGCGCCAGAGGTGTTTCTCGGTGCGGATGAGCAGATCGCTGCCCACCACGCCGTACGACGCCAGCGATTTTTCGCCGAGGTCGTTCGACGCCAATAACTCGAAGGTTCGCCCCGCCTTGACGACGGCGCCCTTGCCCGCTTCGTCCTGCAGATAGAGCTTGCCGTCGGCGTACAGGATCGACGCGGAGATGCCGCCGGTCGCGCGTTCCTTGTAGATTACCTCGCCCGACTTGACGTCGACGCACGAGAGCAGGCCCGAGTCGGCGACCATGTACATCTCGTTGCCGACCACGATCATCGACGGATTGTGCGGCGCGTTCTTGTCGATCTTCCAGGCCTGATGCGTCTTGGTCACGTCTCCCTTGCCGTTGGCCTTCACCGCGATCGCACTGGGGCTGTTGTAGCCGGTGCTGAAGATGACGAGTCCCTGCGCGAACACCGGACGGGGCACGACGGAGTAGCCGCTGAAATTGAACCGCCAAATCTCCTTGCCGTCTTTGGGATCGAGCGCACTGAGGACGTTCGCTCCGGTCGAGACGATCTGCTTCTTGCCGGCGACCTCAATGACGAGCGGCGTGGAGAACGCGAATTTTTGCGGCGCCCCGCCGGGAACGGCGACGCGGTCGTAACGCCACTTGCGAACGCCAGTCGCCTTGTCGAGTGCGACCACGCCCGGCTTCTCCCGGCCGTCGGCGGTGTAGACGAGCACGTCGTCCACCAGCACCGGGCTCGAACCGTTGCCGTGCACGGGTTCGTAGCGATTGTCGCGGTTCTTCCACAGGATCGAACCGGTGTCGGCGTCGAGGCAGGCGGTCCCTTCGTGGCCGAAGTGGACATAGAGTTTGCCTGCTTCCCAGATCGGCGTCGGGCTGGCGTGGCTGTTTTTCTTGTGAATCTTCGGCGTCCCTTCGCCCTGCTTGAAGACCTCCTCGTCCCAGATCACCGTCCCCTTCTTGGCATCCAGGGCAAGCGTCCGCAGCGACAGCGGCGTCATCTTGTCGGCGTCCGGTTGGGGCACGGCGGCGGTGAGGAAAATACGATCGCCAATGACCACCGGCGAGGACCAGCCGGAGCCCGGCAGCGCCTGCTTCCAGACGACGTTTTCGGTCGGGCTCCACTTGATCGGCACGCCCTTGGCTTGCGAGACGCCCTGGGCGCCGGGCCCGCGAAATTCGGGCCAATCCTCGGCATGCACGGCGCTGACGAAAAGACATCCCAAAAGCAGGGTTCGGATCGGCATGATAAGTTCTCGGCGGAGAGCAGGTAGGCGGGTCAGGAATTTTATACGCCGATTGCGCGAGCCGGCCATGCTTTTCCGCTCATTCCGCGAGCCACTGGAGCGGTCGGAAGGGATCGAGCTTCGGCAAGGTTCCGTTGCGCATCGAGACGTTCACGTCGAGCTGCCACAGCGGAATGATGGCCATGCGGTCCTCCACGAGCGCCGACTGGAAGCGAACGAATTCCTTGCGCAGCTCCGCGACGTTCTGATGCTGCCAGAGGCGTGCGAACTTTTCCTCGAGCACGGCGTCCCCCTTGACCAGGGGCGCCAACGGCACAATGGTCTCGGCCTTGTGAACGAACCCGAGCGCCAAATCGTAGTCGCCGACGGCCTTGGCGGCTTCGTACGCCGGGGCATCGAGCAGATCAACGCGGATCGTGACGGCGACGCCCTGCTCGGCCCAGAAGGCCCGCATCTGCTCGGCGAGCGCCTGGCACGCGGTCCGCCAGCGCGGGTCCTGTTCCTTCAGGATCAAGCGTAGGTCGAGCGACTTGAGCTGCGTCTTGACCTTGCCGGCGAAGAGGTTCGCCTTGTCGCGATTCTCGAGCGGCGCCGGAGTGCCGACGGCCCACGAGTCGTGCGGGAACGGGCCCGAGGCCAATGTCGCGGCGGCGCCGAACGCTTCCGCAGCGTCCGCGCGCTTCAAGCTGTGCGCCAGCGCCCGGCGAAATTCGACCAGGTCCAGTCCGGGGCGGGTAGGGTTGAGCGTCAGTATCCAGACCTGCGGCAGACGTACGGTTTGCCAGGTCTTGAAGCCGAGCTTCGCGAAGGCGGCCTTGTCCTTGAGAGGCGGATCCCACAGCAGCATCGCCCCGGTCTGCTTGGGAATTTCGAAGCCGCGCTGAAACACCACCTGGCGAAACCTCGGCGCCTGCGTTCGCCAGGGATTGGCGAACAACTGCATCTCCTGCTCGCTCTGCGGCCCGACGACGAAGAACGGCCCGCTCCCCAGTGCATCTGGCGTTTTCGGCATGATCGGTACGTCCAGAACGTCCCAGGACCGCACCAGGTTTCGGCGAAACTGAAGCGGTACGTCGAACGCGTCCACGCTCGGCGGAAGCTTCCCCAGCACCTCCTCGAGTCCGCCCAAGTTGCGGCGAATGTCCTCCGCCGTCATCACCTCCGCCTCGCCCCACACGATACCGGTACGCAACCGGCTGAGCAACTCGGGGCCTAGGCGTTCGTACAAAAGATCCTGTAGGAACTCCCGCTCCGGCAGCCGGGCCGCGGCGATGCGCAGCGTTGGCTCCATGAATGCGTAGTTTCGAGCGATCCCCGCATAAAAGCGGCTGCGCAGCGCTTGCCCGCTCGCATGGTTGGGGTAGTGCCGTTCCAGCCGCAGCCAGACTTCGCGGGCGCCAGCGCCGTCGTACGCGTCGAGTTTCGCCAGCGCGCTTTGAATCCACGTCTGACGCGCTTCCGCATGGAGCGGGCTGTCCGGCCGCGCGCCCGGCAGCCAGGCGCGCAGACGCTCCTCGAGCGCGTCGATCTTGCTGGCCTTCCGCAGCAGACGGATCACGTCGCGTTGCACCAAGCTTCGGCGTTCCTCGATGGC